>JAGWVB010000274.1 GCA_018971105.1 Burkholderiales bacterium | reverse complement strand
TCATGCGCATCGACAGCATGTCGCGCGTGATGCCGGCGTTGTTGACGAGCACGTGCAGGCCGCCCTGCTCCTTGACGATGGATTCGATGGCGGCATCGAGCGCGGCGCCATCGGTGACGTCGAGCGCGATGCCCTTGCAGCCCGGGTAGGCGGCGAGCGCGGCGTCGATCGCGGCGGCGCCCGACGCCGTGGTTGCGGTGCCGATGACGCGGTAGCCGGCGGCCGCGAGCGCGGCGGCGATGGCGCGGCCGATGCCGCGGCTGGCACCGGTGACGAGCGCGACCTGCGCGGCGCCTGGTTCTGCCGCACTCATGCCAGCGTCTCCAATGCCTGCTTCAGGCTCGCGGGGTCCTGGATGCACAGCGTCTCGAGCGTCGGGTCGATGCGCTTGACCAGCCCCGAGAGCACCTTGCCCGGACCGCACTCGTAGACATGGGTCAGGCCGCGCGCGCGCAGCGCCTGCGTCACCTCGACCCAGCGCACCGGGCCATAGGCCTGGCGATAGAGCGCATCGCGGATCGCGTCGGCATCGGTCGCCACGGCGACATCGACGTTGTTGACGACGGGGATGCGCGGCGCGGCGATCGCGACGCCGGCCAGCGCCGCGCGCAGCGTCTCGGCCGCCGGCTTCATCAACGCTGAATGGAACGGTGCCGACACCGGCAGCAGCAACGCGCGCTTGGCGCCCATCGCCTTGAGCTGCTCGCAGGCGCGGTCGACGCCGGCCTTGGTGCCGGCGATCACGGTCTGCTTCGGGTCGTTGTAGTTCGCCGGCGCGACGACCTCGCCGGCGGCGGCGACGGCGGCACAGCCCGCGGCGACGGCGGCGGCGTCGAGGCCGAGGATGGCGGCCATCGCGCCCGCGCCGACCGGCACCGCCTGCTGCATCGCCGCCGCACGCAGGCGCACCAGCGGCAGCGCATCGGCCAGCGTGATCGCGCCGGCGGCGACGAGCGCGCTGTATTCGCCCAGCGAATGGCCGGCCACCGCCGCCGGCTCGGCGCCGCCCTCGGCGCGCCAGGCCGCGTAGCAGGCGATGGCCGCCGTGAGCATCACCGGCTGGGTGTTCGTCGTCAGGTCCAGCGCCTCCTTCGGGCCCTCGTGGATCAGGCGCGCGACGTCCTCGCCCAGCGCCTCGGAGGCCTCGGCGAGCGTGCGGCGCACGGCCGGGTGGTCGCCCCAGGCGTCGAGCATGGCCACGGACTGCGAGCCCTGGCCGGGGAAGACGAATGCGTATGAGGTCATGGAACGGGGATCTTCAGAAATCGAGCAGCACGGCGCCCCAGGTGAAGCCGCCGCCGACACCCTCGAGCAGCAGCGTCTGGCCGGGCTGGACGCGGCCGTCGCGCACGGCGACATCGAGCGCCAGCGGCACCGACGCGGCCGAGGTGTTGCCATGCTCGTCGACAGTGGCGATGACGCGCTCGAGCGGCATCTTCAGCTTCTTCGCCGTGCCCTGCATGATGCGGATATTGGCCTGGTGCGGGATCAGCCAGTCGACCTGCGCCGCCTGGCGCCCGGCCTTCTCGAGCACCGCGCGCGCGGCGCTCTCGAGCACGCCCACGGCGAGCTTGAACACCGCCGGTCCGTCCATCGTCAGCAGCGGGCTGCCCTGGACCCGGCCGCCGGCGACGCTGCCGGGCACGCAGAGGATGCCGACATGGCGGCCGTCGGCATGCAGGTCGGTGGCGAGGATGCCGGGTTCGTGGCTGGCCTCGAGCACGACGGCGCCGGCGCCGTCGCCGAACAGCACGCAGGTGCCGCGGTCGTCGAAATCGAGCAGGCGCGAGAAGATCTCCGAGCCGACGATGAGCGCGCAGCGCGCGCTGCCGGCGCGGATCATCGCGTCGGCCACCGACAGCGCGTAGACGAAGCCCGAGCACACGGCCTGCAGGTCGAAGGCGGGGCAGCCATGGGCGCCGAGCTTGTGCTGGAGGATGCAGGCGGTGGACGGGAACACCATGTCGGGCGTCGAGGTCGCGACGATGATGAGGTCGACCTCGTCGGCGCGGCGCCCGGCGGCCTGCAGCGCCTGGCGCGCGGCGAGCAGCGCGAGGTCGCTGCAGCGCATGTCGTCGGCCGCGAAATGGCGCGCGCGGATGCCGGTGCGCTCGACGATCCAGCTGTCGCTCGTCTCGACGCCGCGCGCGGCGAGCATCGCGACCATGTCGTCGTTGCTCAGGCGGCGCGGCGGCAGATGGCTGCCGGTTCCGGTGATGCGGGCGTAGCGGAGTGTCGAGGGATTCATGCAACTTGTTCCGGCGCGGCGTCGCCGGTCGGCAGCGCGGCCAGGGTGGGACCCAGTCGGTCGTGCACCCGGTCCAGCAGCCGGTTGCGCGCGGCATCATACGCCCGCGCCAGCGCCTGCTCGAAGGCGTAGGCATCGGCCGATCCATGGCTCTTGAACACCAGCCCGCGCAGGCCCAGCAGCGCGGCGCCGTTGTAGCGCCGCGGATCGACGCGGTGCTTGAAGCGCTTGAGCACCGGCAGCGCCACCAGCGCCGCGACCTTGCTGAACGGGCCGCGCGTGAACTCCTGGCGGATGAAGTCGGTCAGCATCGACGCCAGGCCCTCGGTCGTCTTGAGCAGCACGTTGCCGACGAAGCCGTCGCAGACGACGATGTCGACCGTGCCCTTGAAGATGTCGTTGCCCTCGACATTGCCCTGGAAGTTGAGATGCCCGGCCGCCGCGGCCTGGCGCAGCAACTCGCCGGCGCGCTTGATCGTCTCGCTGCCCTTGATCGCTTCCTCGCCGATGTTGAGCAGGCCGACGCTGGGCTCCTCCTTGCCGTCGACCGCGGCCACGAGCGCGCTGCCCATGACGGCGAACTGGAGCAGGTTCTCGGGCGTGCAGTCGACGTTGGCGCCGAGGTCGAGCACCGTCGTGTAGCCGTCGCGCCGGTTCGGCATCACGGTGGCGATGGCCGGGCGGTCGATGCCGTCCAGCGTCTTCAGCAGGTAGCGGGCGAGCGCCATCAGCGCGCCGGTGTTGCCGGCCGAGACGCAGGCATGGGCACCGAGCTTGAGCTGGTTGATGGCCACGCGCATCGACGAGTCGCGCTTGCGGCGCAGCGCGACCTCGACCGCGTCGTCCATCGTCACGACCTCGGTCGCGACGACGCGGCTGCAGCGCTCGAAGGACTGCGCCGGCTCGAGCGCTGCGGCGCTGCCGACGAGGACGAGCTCGGCCTGGGGATGACGGGCGAGGAAGGCGCGGCAGGCCGGCAGCGTGACCGACGCGCCATGGTCGCCGCCCATGCAGTCGACGGCGATGCGGACCAGGGGCAGCGGAGCGGGCGCGGCGGTGGACGTCACGTCGGCGGTTGCGGCTGCGGCTGCGGGCGCGATGCGAGGGCGGGCGCGACAGCGTCAGCGGCGGGCCGACACCTGCGGCCCGCGGCGCGGGATCAGGCGTCGGCCTTGGTCTTCAGGACCTTGCGGCCACGGTAGAAGCCGGTCGGGCTGATGTGGTGGCGCAGATGCACCTCGCCGGTGGTCGACTCGACGGCGGTGCCGGGGGCGGCGACGGCGTTATGCGAACGGTGCATCCCGCGCTTGGAAGGCGACTTCTTGTTCTGCTGGACGGCCATGAAATTCTCCTGGGACGGCGCGGGGCTTCGTGGATCCCGGTGCCTGACGATGCAAGGGCGCTGCGGCGGCGCTGTCGAGCGAGTTTTCCGGCGCCGCCGACCGGTTCAGATCGACCCCGGCGCCTCTCCGACGAACGAGGTCGGAACGGCCCGGCGCGCAGGTTTTCCCGCCGCAAAGCCCGCGAGTATAGCAGGATCAGCGATGTGCAAGCCCCGCTCACTCGGTCTCGCCCGGCGGCAGGCGGCCGCGCAGCGCCGCGAGCGCGGCGAAGGGATTGGGGCGGTCCTGCGCCGGCGCGGCCTCGGGCGCGAGCGGCAGCGCCTGCGGACAGACCGCGTGGCGCGGCACGATCGGCAGCGCCAGGATCAGCTCGTCCTCGAGCAGTTCGTGCAGGTCGAGCCGCTGCGGCATCTGCAGCACGTCGTCCTCGGATTCCTCGTCGAGCCGCGCCGCCTCGTCCGCGTCGTCGACGAAGCGGAAGCGCCGATCGACGGCCAGCGCCGCGTCGACCGGCTGCAGGCAGCGCTGGCATTCGAGCGTCACCGTCGCCTGCCCGCGCAGATGCAGCCAGACCTCGGGCCTGCCGCCCGTCACCGGCAGCTCGCTGCCCTGGGCCGACCAGTCGGCGGCCGCCGCGTCGTGCACCTCGAGCAGGCTCGCGACGAGCCGCGGCATGCCCGCCAGCGGCCAGCGCCCGGCGAGCGCGCCGCCCAGACGGCAGAAGGCGGCGAGGTCGAGCGCGCGCGGATCGGCATTGCGTTCGGCCATGGCTTATCGGTGCGGGGATCCCATCCGACGCAGTGTAGCGACAGCGCGCGGACAATCGGCACCATGACCGATGCCGCCCGACACCCGCCGCTGATCCTCGGATCGACCTCGCGCTACCGGCGCGAACTGCTGCAGCGACTGCGCCTGCCCTTCGAGGTCGTCGCGCCCGCGGTCGACGAGACGCCCCGGCCCGGCGAGGCGCCGGCGGCGCTGGCGCTGCGGCTGGCGCTGGCGAAGGCGCGCGCCGTCGCGCAGGCCCATCCGCAGGCGGTCGTGATCGGTTCGGACCAGGTCGCCGACCTCGACGGCGAGGCGATCGGCAAGCCCGGCGACCACGAGCGCGCGCGCGCGCAGCTGCGCCGGCTCAGCGGCCGCAGCGCGGTGTTCCAGACCGCGGTCGCGGTCGTGCGCCTGGCCGCCGGCTACGAGCGCGCCCTGCTGGCGCCGGTGACGGTGCGCTTCCGCGAACTCGACGATGCCGAGATCGAGCGCTATCTGCGCCTCGAACAGCCCTACGACTGCGCCGGCAGTGCCAAATGCGAGACGCTGGGCATCGCGCTGCTGGCGGCCATCGACAGCGACGACCCGACCACCCTCGTCGGCCTGCCGCTGATCCGCACCTGCGAGCTGCTGCGCGGCGCCGGCATCGACCCGCTGCGGCCATGACGCCCGGCACCCTGGTCCTGATGCCGAATGCGCTCGACCTCGGCGCCGCCGAGGTCGACCTGCGCGACGTGCTGCCGCTGGGCGTGATCCGCCGCGCCGCCGCGCTGCGCCACTGGGCGGCCGAGGACGCCCGCAGCGCGCGCGCCTTCCTCAAGCGCGTCGCCGCGGTCGAGGCGCTGGCGCTGCCGCTGCAGCAGATCGACATCGCCGAGCTGCCGCGCCCGCGCAAGGGCAGCCGCGAGCCGGTGCCGGCGGCGGCCTGGCGCGCGCTGCTGGCGCCGGCGCTGGACGGCGCCGACCTGGGCCTGATCTCGGAGGCCGGCCTGCCAGCCGTCGCCGACCCGGGTGCGGCGCTCGTGCGCCAGGCCCATGCGGCCGCGGTGCCGGTGCTGGCGCTGCCAGGGCCCAGTTCGCTGCTGCTGGCGCTGGCGGCGAGCGGCCTCGACGGCCAGAGCTTCGCCTTCGTCGGCTACCTGCCGCAGGACGCCGCCGCACGCGCGGCCAGGCTCAAGGAACTCGAGGCGCTGTCGCGGCGCCTGCGCCAGACGCAGCTGATGATCGAGACGCCGTATCGCAACGCGGCGCTGCTCGAGGCGATGCTGGCGCAGCTGGCGCCGACGACCGAGCTCACGGTGAGCTGCGGCCTGACGCTGGAGGGCGGCTGGTCGCGCACCGACAGCGTCGCCGGCTGGCGCGCCGCGCCGCCGGCGATGCCCGACCGCTGGCCGGC
>JAGWVB010000273.1 GCA_018971105.1 Burkholderiales bacterium | reverse complement strand
TGCCGCGCCCGCCTCCGCGAGGCGCGCCGCCGTGGCCGCGGATGCCGCGGCGTCGACCGGATCGAGGTCGGTCGGCGTCAACGGCACGTCGACGGCGCGCCGCGGCGTGCCGATCGGCGCCCGGCCCTTGCCGGCGCGCACGGCGGCCATGTCCTCGACGCTCGGATACTGGCCCAGCAGCAGGTAGTCGAAGACGCGGCGCGCGATCGGCGCCGCCGCGTCGGCGCCCCAGCCTGCGTTCTCGACGATCATGGCCAGCACGACGGTCGGATGGTCGATCGGCGCGACGGCGATGTACAGCGCGTGGTCGCGCTTGTGCTCCTCGAGCTTGGCGGCGTCGTACTTCTGGTTCGCGCGCACGCTCACGGCCTGCGCGGTGCCGGTCTTGCCGCCGCTGGCGTAGCCGGCGCCGGCGAATTCGAGGCGCGAGGTGCCCTCGACGGTGACGCCGTGCATCGCGTCGAGCACGACGGCCACGTCGGCGGGCTTGAACGGCAGCGGCGGCAGCGCCGCACCCGCGACATGCTGCACCTGGCCGGTCACCGCATCGTCGATCTCGCGCACGAGGCGCGGCTTGTAGCGCTGGCCGCCGGTCACCAGCGTCGCGAGCGCGGTCGCTTCCTGCAGCATCGTGAAGTTGTTGTAGCCCTGGCCGATGCCCAGCGAGATCGTCTCGCCGGCGTACCAGCGCTGCTGCTCGGGGCGCTTGTACTTGCGCCGCTTCCACGCGGTCGACGGCAGGTCGCCGGTGACCTCGCCCTCGAGGTCGATGCCGGTCTTGCGCCCGAACCCCATCGGCTCGAGCTGGTCGTGGATGAGGTCGACGCCCATCTGGTTGGCCAGCGTGTAGAAGTAGACGTTGCTCGATTCGACGATCGCGCGCCGCATGTCCATGATGCCGCCGCGCTCGTTCTCGGGGCTGCCGAAGCGATGGCCGCCGAACATGAAGTAGCCGGGGTCGTTGATCAGCGTCGACGGCGTGCGCGTGCCGGTGTTGAGCGCCGCCAGCGCCAGGAAGGGCTTGTAGGTCGATCCCGGCGGGTAGGTGCCGCGCAGCGCGCGGTTGAGCAGCGGCTTGTCGATGCTCTCGTTGAGTTCGCGCCAGTTCTCGACGTCGATGCCGTCGACGAACAGGTTGGGATTGAAGGTCGGCTTGCTGACGAAGGCCAGCACCTCGCCGTCGCGCGGGTCGATCGCGACGAGCGCGCCGCGGCGGTCGCCGTACAGGTCCTCGACCAGCTGCTGCAGCTTGACGTCGATCGACAGCACGATCCTGTCGCCCGGCGTCGGCGGGTGGATGCTGAGGCGACGCACGGGGCGGCCGCCGGCGCTGATCTCGACCTCCTCGTAGCCGGCCTTGCCGTGCAGTTCCTCCTCGTAGCTCTGCTCGATGCCGAGCTTGCCGATGTACTCGGTGCCCTTGTAGTTGCCCTGCTCGGCCTCGTCCCAGTCGGCCATCGCGTCCTTCTCGGCCTGGTTGATGCGGCCGATGTAGCCCAGCACATGGCTGGCGACCTCGCCGAGCGGGTAGTTGCGGAACAGCCGCGCCTTCACCTCGACACCCGGGAAGCGGAAACGCTGGGCCGTGAAGCGGGCCACCTCGGCGTCGGTGAGCCGGGTGCGTATCGGCACCGAGTCGGCCCCCTTGAGCTCGTCGCGCAGCTGCCTGAAGCGGCGCCGGTCCTTGGGCTCGATCGAGACCACCGTCGCCAGCTCGTCGATCAGATGGTCGATGTCGGCGCCGGCCTCGCGCAGGCGCTGCTGCGAGATCTCGAGCGTGTAGGCCGAGTAGTTGGTGGCCAGCACGACGCCGTTGCGATCGACGATGAGGCCGCGGTTGGGGACGATCGGGACCACGGCGATGCGGTTGTTCTCGGCCTGTGTCGCGAGCTCGGCATGGCGGAACACCTGCAGGTACACGAGCCGCGACGCGAGCAGCCCGAAGGCTAGCAGCACGAAGGCCGCCGCGGCCAGGATGCGGGCGCGGAAGCGGCCCAGCTCCCGTTCCAGGTTCTTGATCTCGGTCACAGCGGCCGGTTCCGGTCCGGATCGGGGGCGCGGCGCTGCGGCGCCAGCAGCAGCGCCGTCGCCAGCGGCCACAGCGCGGCCTCGAACAGCGGCGCGAGCAGGATGGACCAGCCCGGGAACATGCCGCCGGCGATGAGCCGCGCCGCCAGCGTCACGAGGTGGACGGCGAAGAACACCGGCAGGATCTGCAGCGCCTGGCCGTAGACGCCGAACCAGAGCAGGCGGCGGTGGATCGAGATCGCCGCATAGCTCAGCAGCGTGTACGCCAGCGCATGCTGGCCCAGCAGCGCGCCCTGGTGCACGTCCATCACGAGGCCGAAGAAGAAGGCCCAGCCGATGCCGACGCGGCGCGGCTGGTGCACGTTCCAGAACACGAGCACGAGCGCGAGCAGGTCGGGCAGCGCCGGCTGGCGCCCGAGCGGCAACAGGTTGACGGCCAGCGCCGCCATCAACGTGAACGCGATGAAGACGGGATTGACCGGCAGCAGCAGCTGGTCGGTGCCGCGCGGCATGATCATGGCGCGCGCTCCAGGTTCGGCATCGTCATGCCGCGTGCTCCGGATTCGGCCTTGTCATGGCGCCGAAGCCCCCTTCTGCCCCGGCGCGTCGATGACGCGCTTGGGCTTGGGTTCGGCCGCCTCGACCGGCAGCGGCGGCATCTGCAGCGACAGCGGCTGCAGCACCAGCACCTGGCGCACGCCGTCGGGGTCGGCGTCGGGCCTGAGCACGATGTGCGCGAAGCCCGATTCGGCGCGGCGGTCGACCCCGGTCACATGCGCGACCGCGAGCCCGGGCGGATAGACGCCGTCGAGGCCGCCGGTCTGCAGCGCGTCGCCGACCTTCACGTCGGCATTCGCGGCGACGAAGCGCAGCTCCATCCGGCCCTGGCCGAGGCCGCCATAGGCGGCGCCGCGCTGCTGGGTGCGCACGTTGATGACCGGGATCGCGGCATCCTTGTCGGCCAGCACCGTCACCTCCGAGGTCAGCGCGTAGACATGGGTGACCTGGCCGAGCACGCCCTGTTCGGTCACCACCGGCGAGCCCAGCACGATGCCCTGCGCCGTGCCGCGGTCGATCACGACCTTGCGCGAGTAGAGATCGGCGGCCTCGTAGAGGATCTCGGCCGGCTGCGAGCGCACCGCCAGCGCCGGCTTGAGCGTGAGCAGCGCGCGCAGGCGCGCGTTCTCGCGTTCGAGCTCGTCGGTGCGCTGCGCGCGCGCCGACACGGCGATCATGCGCTGCTCGGCCGCGCGCTCGGCCACCAGTGCCTGGTGCAGGCCGCCGAGGTAGGCGCTGCCGCCGAGCGCGATCTCGACCGGCACGGCCAGCGCCCGCTGCGCCGGCAGCAGCGCCACCGCCAGCGTCGAGCGCAGCGGGCCGACGAACTTGAAGCGCAGGTCGGCGACCATGAGGAAGATCGCCAGCGCCGCGAAGAAGACGAGCTTCGTCAGCGCCGAGGGGCCCTGGCGGAAGAACGGGGGCGGCGTGCGGTCCAGCGTGCCCAGGGGCATGGCAGGCCAGCGGCGTTCAGCGCGCCGTCATTCCGAGGTGAAGATCGAGCCCAGGCGCTCCATGCGCTCGAGCGCCATGCCGCAGCCGCGCACGACGCAGGTCAGCGGGTCCTCGGCGACGAGCACCGGCAGGCCGGTCTCCTCGGCCAGCAGGCGGTCGAGGTCGCGCAGCAGCGCGCCGCCGCCGGTGAGCATCATGCCGCGCTCGGCGATGTCGGCGCCGAGCTCGGGCGGGGTCTGCTCGAGCGCGTTCTTGACCGCGCTGACCATCTGGTTCAGCGGGTCGGTCAGGGCCTCGAGGATCTCGTTGGAGCTGATCGTGAAGCTGCGCGGCACGCCCTCGCTGAGGTTGCGGCCCTTGACCTCCATCTCCTTGACCTCGGAGCCGGGGAAGGCGCTGCCGATGCTCTTCTTGATGCTCTCGGCCGTCGGCTCGCCGATCAGCATGCCGTAGTTGCGGCGGATGTAGTTGATGATCGATTCGTCGAACTTGTCGCCGCCGACGCGGATGCTGCCCTTGTAGACCATGCCGCCGAGGCTGATCACGCCGACCTCGGTGGTGCCGCCACCGATGTCGACGACCATCGAGCCCGAGGCCTCGCTCACCGGCAGCCCGGCGCCGATCGCCGCCGCCATCGGCTCCTCGATCAGGTAGACGTCGGAGGCGCCGGCGCCCAGCGCCGATTCGCGGATCGCGCGCCGCTCGACCTGGGTGCTGCCGCAGGGCACGCAGATGATGATGCGCGGGCTCGGCCGCAGCACCGAGCGCGGATGCACCATCTTGATGAACTGCTTGAGCATCTGCTCGGTGACGGTGAAGTCGGCGATCACGCCGTCCTTCATCGGCCGGATGGCCTCGATGTTGCCAGGCACCTTGCCGAGCATCGCCTTGGCTTCCTTGCCGACGGCCTGGATCGTCTTCTTGCCCTGGGGCCCGCCCTCGTGGCGGATGGCGACGACCGAGGGTTCATCGAGCACGATGCCCTTGCCGCGCACGTAGATCAGCGTGTTGGCGGTGCCGAGGTCGATCGCAAGGTCGGTGGAGAAATAGCGGCGCAGGGAGGCAGCGAACATGGCGGGGGTCGGAACGGATGCGCGCGCGGCGTTGCAAGCTCGTCGGCGGCCGCTGCGGGCGGTGACGCAGGCAGGGCCGGAAGACGGATGGGGGCCGCAGCGCGCAAGGGCTTAAGGGGGTGTCGGGTCCGTTTGCCGCGCGGCCGGCGCTGCGACGGGAACGCGCCGCAGCCGCTGCACCTCGGGGCTTGCGGGTAACCGGGGATAATACCGTATCCCATCCGCGCGACCGCGCTCCGGATGCTGCCATCTGCAGCGTTTCGGGGCCCTGCGCCACCCCAGAACAGACCATGGCCCTGACCCCGCAGGACGTGAGCCGCATCGCGCATCTGGCGCGGCTCGAACTGTCCGAGACCGAACAGGCGACGATGCTCGAACAGCTCAACGGCTTCTTCGGCATCGTCGAGCAGATGCGCGCCGTCGACACGCGCGGCGTGGAGCCGCTGTCCACGCCCTTGTCGGCCGTGCAGGCGGTGGCGCTGCGGCTGCGCGACGACGCCGTCACCGAGCCCGACCGCCGCGACGCGAACCAGCGCAGCGCCCCCGCGGTCGAGGACGGCCTGTTCCTGGTGCCCAAGGTGATCGAATGAAACAGTTGCAAGCACTGGGCGTGGCGGCACTTGCGCGCGCGCTGGCGGCGCGCCAGGTGTCGAGCGTCGAGGTCACGCAGGCCGCGCTCGCGGCGATCGCCGGCGCCGCCGATCTCGGCGCCTTCCTGGCCACGAACCCCGAGGCGGCGCTGGCCTCGGCGCGCCGCGCCGACGCCGCGCTCGCCGCCGGCAGCGCCGGCCCGCTCACCGGCGTGCCGATCGCGCACAAGGACATCTTCGTCACCGACCACGCGCGCAGCGGCCTGGCGTCGACGGCCGGCTCGAAGATGCTCGCCGGCTACGCCAGCCCCTTCGACGCCGATGTCGTCGCGCGCCTCGAGGCGGCGGGCACGGTGACGCTGGGCAAGCTCAACTGCGACGAGTTCGCGATGGGCTCGACGAACGAGAACTCGGCCTTCGGACCCGTGCGCAACCCCTGGAACCGCGCGCGCGTGCCCGGCGGCTCGTCGGGCGGCTCGGCGGCCGCGGTCGCCGCGCGCCTGGTGCCGGCGGCCACCGGCACCGACACCGGCGGCTCGATCCGCCAGCCGGCC
>JAGWVB010000272.1 GCA_018971105.1 Burkholderiales bacterium | reverse complement strand
CGATTTCTTCCGCAGCGCCTGCGGCTGCGGCGCGATGGCCGCGGCGCCGCCGCCGGACTATCTGCGCGAGCTCTTCGACGATTACGCGCCGCGCTTCGATGCCGCGCTCGTCGACACGCTGCATTACCGCGGCCACGAGGCGGTCGTCGCCCTCGTCGCCGCGCAGGGCCGGGCCGGCTTCGACGCGGTGCTGGACCTCGGCTGCGGCACCGGGCTGGCGGCGCCGCTGTTGCGCCGGCCGGGCCTTGCGCCGGTGCGGCACCTGGCCGGGGTCGACCTCGCGCCGCGCATGATCGAGGCGGCGCGCGCGCGCGGCCTCTACGACGAACTCGAGGTCGGCGATGCCGTGGCCGCACTCGGCCGCCGCCGCGCCGACCTCGTCCTCGCCTGCGATCTGCTGCCCTACCTGGGCCGGCCCGAGCCCTTGCTGGACGCGGCGGCGCGCGCGCTGCCGCGCGGGGGGCTGTTCGCGTGCTCGGCCGAGGCCGGATCCGATGCCGAGACCTGCACCCTCCAGCCCACGCTGCGCTACCGCCATGGCCGGCCCCACCTGGCGCGGCTGGCGGCCGCGGCCGGCTTCGAGGTCTTGGCGCAGCAGGCCGGCGCGCTGCGCGACGAGGGCGGGGCGACGATCGAGGGCCTCTACCTCTGCCTGCGGCGTCAGTGACCGTGCCAGGGAGATAGCGGAACCAATCGCCTATCCTCCGACTCTGTATATTTCTGAATGTAAAGAGACGAGCGGCCGCGCGGCCTTCGTCCCAGGAGGAAGGCCCGTGATCCATCTGCAGTCCTGGCTCGCCGATTTCTGGCCCGATGCCATCCGGATTCCCGACCCTGCCTTCTGGGCCGCGCTGCTGCTGGTGGCCGGGGCCCTGGCGGGCGAGGCGATCGCGCGCTGGTCGCGCCTGCCGCGTGTCGTCGGCTACTCCGCTGCGGGCTGCCTCGCGGCGCTCGCCGGCCTGGGGCCGGGGATGCCGCTGGACGGTGCGGCGCGGCTCATCGTCGATGTCGCTCTGGCGCTGTTGCTGTTCGAGATCGGCAGCCGGGTGCGGCTGCGCTGGCTGCGCCACAACCCGGCGCTGCTGCTGACGAGCCTGGCCGAGTCGCTGCTCGGCGCCGGCGCCGTCTACTTCGCGCTGCGCTGGATCGATCTCGAGCCCGCGGTCGCCGCCGCCTGCGCGGTGCTCGCGATGCCGGCATCGGCCGCGGTCGCCGGGCGCGTCGCGCTCGAGCTCGGCGCCCAGGGCCAGGTCACCGACCGCATGATCCTGCTCACGGCGCTCAACACGCTCTACGCGGTGCTCGCGCTGACGCTGCTCGAGGGCTGGTGGAACGCCGGCCATGCCGCCGACGTGACGCAGTCGCTGGGGCTGCTGGCGCGCTCGTTCTTCGGCTCGCTGCTGCTGGCGGCGCTGCTCGCGGGCGTGGTCTCCATCGTCGCGCGCCGGCTCGACCTGCGCAACGAAAGCTCGGTGCTGCTGGTGCTCGGCCTCGTCGTGCTCGCGCTCGGCGGTGCCCGTGCGGCCGGGCTGTCGACGCTGCTGGTGCCGTTGCTGGCCGGGCTGCTGCTGGGCAACGTCACCGACCGGCCCTGGGTCTGGCCGCGCCACTTCGGCACCGCGGGCGGCGTCGTCGTGCTGATGATGTTCGTCATCGTCGGCGCCTCCTGGTCGCCCGCCGTGCTGGCCGCGGGCGGGCTCGCGGCGCTGGTGCTGGTGGCCGCGCGCAGCGCCGCCAAGGGCGCCGTCGTGCTGCTGCTGTGCCGGCCCGCGGGCGCGAGCCTGCGCCAGGGCCTGGCGCTGGCGGTCACGCTGACGCCGCTGTCGGCGACGGTGCTGGTGATGCTGAGCGAACTGCTGCGCCTGCGCCCCGCGATGGCGAGCGATGTCGCGCCCATCGTGCTCACCGCGGTGGCGATGCTCGAACTGCTGGGGCCGATCGCGGTGCAGGCGGCGCTGCGCCTCGGCGGCGACCTCGCGCCGGCGCCGCGCTCGCGCAAGCCGGCCGCGCGGCCGCTGCTGCGCACCAGCGGCGAGGGCGCCCGATGAGCCCGCAGGCCTTGCCGAGGGCTCATCCCCGCCCGGCGGGACCGGCCGCAGGCCGCAGGGTGCTGTCATGAGCCTCGAGACCTTCGCGAACTCGAAGGCGCTGACGCTGGGCGTCGAGCTCGAGCTGCAGATCGTCGGCACCCACGACTACGACCTGACCCCGGCCGCCGGCGACCTGATGCGGCTGATGAAGGGCCGGCGCATCCCCGGCGACGTCAAGCCCGAGATCACGACCGGCATGATCGAGATGGCCACCGGCATCTGCATCGGCCACCAGCAGGTGCTCGCCGAGCTGCGCGAGATCCGCGACCAGCTCGTGGCCTGTGCGCGCCGGCTCGACGTCGGCCTGTGCGGCGGCGGAACGCACCCGTTCCAGGACTGGAGCCGGCGCCGCATCTACGACACGCCGCGCTTCCACGAGATCTCGACGCTCTACGGCTATCTCTCGAAGCAGTTCACGATCTTCGGCCAGCATGTGCATGTCGGCTGCACCGGGCCCGATCAGGCGCTGGTGCTGCTGCACGGGCTGGGGCGCTACATCCCGCACCTGATCGCGCTCGCCGCGTCGTCGCCCTTCGTGCAGGGCACGGACACCGGCTTCGATTCGGCGCGGCTGAATTCGGTGTTCGCGTTCCCGCTCTCGGGCCGCGCGCCCTTCCTGCTGCGCTGGGACGAGTTCGAGGTCTATTTCGCGAAGATGACGCGCACCGGCGTCGTCAAGAGCATGAAGGACTTCTATTGGGACATCCGGCCCAAGCCGGAATTCGGCACGATCGAGGTGCGCGTGCTCGACACGCCGCTGACGGTCGAGAAGGCGGCCGCGCTGGCGGCCTTCATCCAATGCCTGGCGCGCTGGCTCGAGATCGAGCGGCCGTTCGGGCTCGCCGAGGACGACTACCTGCCCTACACCTTCAACCGCTTCCAGGCCTGTCGCTTCGGTCTCGAGGCGACCTATGTCGACCCCACGAGCGGCGAGCACCGGGTGCTGCGCGACGACCTGCGGGCCACCCTCGCGCGGCTCGAGCCGCACGCGATCGATCTGCGCGCCGACGAGGCGCTGGCCTATCTGCGCGCCGAGATCGAAGGGCCCGGCAACGATGCGGCCTGGATCCGCGCCCTGCAGCAACAGGAGCATCTGCTGCCCGAGGTCGTGCGCCAGCAGACGCTGCGCTGGCGCGGGTAATTCGGCATCATGCGGGTCCCGTGCCCGCTGCATCATCGCCGCCATGCCCAGGCTCCTGTTCACGCCGCAGCTGCGTCGCTTCATCGATGCGCCCGAAGTGCGGACCGCCGCGACGACGTTGCGCGCCGCGCTCGACGAGGCCTTCGCCGGCAACCCGAGGCTGCGCGGCTACGTGCTCGACGATCAGGGCCATCTGCGCGCCAACGTCGTCGTCTTCATCGACGGCCGGCGCAGCAGCGACCGCGTCGCCTTGAGCGAGGCCTTGCGCCCGGACAGCGAGGTCCATGTGTTGCAGGCCCTGTCCGGGGGCTGAAAGGAGATGACCGCCATGGAGCCATCGCAGCGCGCCTGGGTCGCCACGCGCAAGGGACTGTTCGAGCTGCGGCGCGAGGCCGGGCCCTGGCGCATCGAGCGCGTCAGCTTCCTCGCCGAACCGGTGACGATGGTGCTGCCGCCGGACGCGGAAGGGCGCATGCTGGCGGCGCTCAACCTGGGCCATTTCGGCGTCAAGGTCCATGCCTCGGCCGACGCCGGCGCGACCTGGACCGAGGTCGCCGCGCCAGGCTACCCGCCGCAGCCGTCCGAGGCCACCGGCGTGCCGTGGAAGCTGGTGCAGGTCTGGGCGCTGGAGGCAGCGGCCGGCATCGTCTGGGCCGGTACGATACCGGGAGGCCTGTTCCGCAGCGACGATTTCGGTGCCCACTGGACGCTCGTCGAGTCGCTCTGGGCCCGCGGCGAGCGCCTCGAATGGTTCGGCGGCGGCTATGACGCGCCGGGCATCCACTCGATCTGCCCGCACCCGCAGCGCGCCGGCGAGCTGCTGCTGGGCGTCAGCTGCGGCGGCGCCTGGCTCACGCGCGACGCCGCCGCGAGCTGGGAGCTGCGCGCGCGCGGCATGCGTGCCGACTTCATGCCGCCGGAGAGCGCCGCGCAGCAGAACATCCAGGATCCGCACCGCATCGTGCGCTGCAACGCGCATCCGGACGCGCTGTGGACGCAGCACCATTGCGGCATCTGGCGCTCGACCGACAACGGCGCCAACTGGAGCGAGGTGCAGGCGCCGCTGTCGAGCTTCGGCTTCGCCGTCGCCGTCCATCCGCGCGATCCCGAGACGGCCTGGTTCGTGCCCGCGGTCAAGGACGAGTGCCGCGTGCCGGTGGCCGCGGCGCTGGCCGTCAACCGCACGCGCGACGGCGGCCGCAGCTTCGAGACGCTGCGCGCCGGCCTGCCGCAGCAGGACTGCTACGACCTCGTCTACCGCCATGGCCTGGCGGTCGGCGACGACGGCCTGTCGATGCTGATGGCCAGCACCACCGGCAACCTCTGGGCCAGCGACGACGCGGGCGAGAGCTGGGAGACCGTCTCCCAGCACCTGCCGCCGGTCTACGCCGTGCGCTTCGGCTGAGCGGTGGCGCGCCAGGTCGCGGCGCTGACCTCGTAGGTCGCGAGTTCGCGGCCGTACCAGGTCTCGAGGCCGCGGCAGTGCATGCCGAGCTTGCTCATGACATGGCTGGATGCGGTATTCGCCGGCTCGCAGCAGGCGAGCAGCGGATCGGTCTTCAGCACGTCGAAGGCGTAGATGGCCATCGCCTGCGCGGCCTCGGTCGCGAGACCGCGGCCCCAGCGGTCGCGGCGCAGGCGCCAGCCGATCTCGATCGGGCAGGTCGGGTCGGGCTCGGGTGCGGGCTGGCGGCGCAGGTTCTGCAGGCAGCCGGCGCCGGCGACCACGCCGGTCTCGCGTTCGATGAAGGTCCACCAGGCGTAGCCGCAGCGGGCCCAGCGCGCCTGCACGCGCTCGATCATGTGCCGCGTCTCCTCGGGCGTCTCGGGGCGGCCGAGGATGTAGCGCATCACCTCGGGGTCGGCGTTCATCACCCGCAGGCCCTCGAAATGCGCATCCGCCATCGGCTCCAGGCGCAGCCGTGCCGTCGTCAATACCGTCATCCCTGATCTCCATCGACGTAGAACCAGCGTCCGCCTTCGCGCACGAAGCGGCTCGTCTCGTGCAGCCGGCTCGCCCGGCCGCCGATCTTGCAGCGGGCGACGAACTCGACCGTCGCGTGATCGGCGCCGTCGGCGACCTCGCGCCGCAGCTCGAGTCCGATCCAGCGCAGCGCCGGGTCGAGTGCCAGCGGCGCCGCGGGGCGCGTGCTCGCGTGCCAGGTGTCGAGCAGGTACTCCTCGAGCCGCAACGCGTAGGCGCTGTAGCGCGAGCGCATCAAGGCCGCCGCGGAGCCGGCCTGCAGGCGCTGCGGGCCGCGATGCCAGAGCCCGCAGCAATCGGCGTAGCGCGGGCCCAGGCCGCAGGGGCAGGGGAGCGGATCCATCGCGCCAGTCTAGACTGCGCCAATGGCCATGACCGCGATCGAGTGGAAGCGCTATTACGCGGCCGAGCGGCACCGCCTGGGCGAGGGCGCGCTGGCCGCGCTGCTCGACGGGGCGCCGCCGGTCGGGCGCTGGACGGCGCTCGTGTTCCCGCACACGCGGCTCGAGGCCTCGGGCCTGCTCGTCGCCGCCGCCGCGCGCGCCATCGTCGAATCGGGCCGCGACGAG
>JAGWVB010000271.1 GCA_018971105.1 Burkholderiales bacterium | reverse complement strand
TCGACGAGCTGCTCGAATCGCTGCGCCTGATGCTCAAGCTGTGCTCGGCGCTGCCCGGCGGCGCGACGCGGCTGGCGCCGGCGGCCTGGCTCGCGCCGGGCTGTGCCGCGGTCGGCGCCGGCTGGATCGAGGGCTGGCGCGGCGAGGTCTTCGTCGCGCTCGAGACCGGCGCCGACGGCCGCATCCTGCGCTGCCATGCGCACGACCCCTCGTGGCAGAACTGGCCCGTGGTCGAGCACGCGGTGATCGGCAACATCGTCCCCGACTTCCCACTCATCAACAAATCGTTCAACCTGAGCTATTCGGGCGTGGACCTGTGAGGCTTGAGCCATGTGGCATGTGATCCGGCAGAGGGTCCGCACCGGCATCGTCACCGAGCCGCCGCCGGCCGATGTGCAGCGCGTCGAGATCGCGCGCATCCACGACGAGCTGCTGCACATCCTGGGCCGCGCGCTCACGATCCGCGAGGTCGACGCCGGGTCGTGCAACGGTTGCGAGCTTGAGATCCACGCCCTGGGCAACCCGTACTACAACATCGAGGGCCTGGGCATCAAGTTCGTCGCCAGCCCGCGCCATGCCGACATGCTGCTCGTCACCGGCCCGGTGTCGCGCCACATGGAGGAGGCGCTGCGCCGCACGCTCGAGGCCACGCCCGAGCCGCGCATCGTCGTCGCCGTCGGCGACTGCGGCTGCACCGGGGGCGTCTTCGGCGCCGGCTACGCGAGCTGCGGCCGCGTGGCCGAGGTCGTGCCGGTCGATGTCGAGGTGCCGGGCTGCCCGCCGACGCCGCTGGCGCTGCTGCGCGGCATCCTCGGCGCCGTGCGCGGCCGGCGCGGCGCCTGAGCGCGCCGCCCTTCGCGCCGCCGTTCGCGCCGCTACGCCGTCGCCTTCAGCGTCGCGACCGAGCCGGCGACGATGGCGCCGACGGCGATGAACGATCCCAGCGCCAGCGTCGACAGCCCCGAGATCCCCTGGCCTATCGTGCAGCCCAGCGCGGTGACGCCGCCGAAGCCCATCAGCACCGCGCCGGCGAGCTGGCGCGCGAGGTCCTCGAGCGACGCGAAGCCTTCCCAGCGGAAGCGGCGCGAGGCCAGCGCGTAGGCCGCCGAGCCGGCGACGACGCCGAGCACGCAGGCGATGCCGAAGCTCAGGTGCAGCGAGGCGTCGGTCCACAGCATCAGCATCTCGAGGCCGTAGGCGAGCGGGGCGACGAAGCTCATCGACTCCAGCGTGTGCGAGTTGGTCGAGAAGTACACCGTCTCGAGCGTGTCGGGGTTCTCGCCATAGCCGAGGTGGCCGGTGACGTACCAGGCGAGCGGGATCAGCAGCCCGAGCACGATGCCGCCCAGCCATTGCGCGCGGTTGGCGCGGAAGCGCGCGTCGGCGAAGACGAAGGCCAGCAGCGCCAGCACGAGCGCGCCGGCGACCCAGGGCAGCGCCGCCGCATGCGGCCAGCCGGCGGCCTGCTCGAGCGCCGTCGACAGCGCCTGGTCGGTCCAGCCATGCGCGTGCAGGTCGATCGCGACGCGGTCCAGCGTCGCCGCGCGCCAGGCCCCGAACAGGCCCTTGAGCGTCATGTACGACGAGATCGCCATGAAGGTCAGCACGACGAGCGAGCGCAGGCTGCCGAAGCCCGCGCGCACGAGGTTGCGGTTGGCGCAGCCGCCGGCCAGCGTCATGCCGCAGCCGAACAGCAGCCCGCCGACGAGCAGCGAGAGCCAGGGCAGCTGCGGCCGCTGCACGACCGATCGCGCGAGGTCGATCTGCCCGCCCAGCGAGAGCAGCGTCGTGCCGGCGATGGCCACCGCGATCGCCAGCAGCCACATGCGCATGCGGCCCCAATGCCCCATGTGCACGATGTCCGACAGCGCGCCCATGGTGCAGAAGTTCGTGCGCGCGGCGATGAGGCCGAACACGAACGCGATCGCGAAGCCGCACCCGACGACGGTCGCTCCGATGCCGAAACCGCCCATGGGCAGGCCCTTCGCAGGATGAAAGAGCGCGAACTCTAAATGAACAGGCAGACGTCGGTCTCGCCGGCGAACTTCATGAAGGTCGCCGCGCCGCCGTATTCGATGCCGTCGATGAAGTCCGACTTCTCGAATTCGAACAGGTCGACCGTCATCTGGCAGGCGATGAACTTGACCTCGGCCTCCAGGCACAGCGAGCGCAGCTCCTCGAGCGAGGCCACGCCCTTCTTCTTCATCTTGGCCTTCATCATC
The DNA here is from genome assembly GCA_018971105.1 of Burkholderiales bacterium. Lineage (GTDB taxonomy): Bacteria > Pseudomonadota > Gammaproteobacteria > Burkholderiales > Burkholderiaceae_C > Rubrivivax. The sequence goes on along the minus strand of JAGWVB010000271.1, from coordinate 3,611 downwards.
GAGGTCGCCATCGCCTGCATCCCGGGCAGCGCCGAGACCAGCACCGGCATCGGCACCGGCATCGGCATCGCCGGGTTCGCGAGCGGGCTGATCTGGATGCCGTCCAGGTCCTTGCGCAGCAGCTGCAGGCCGTAGAAGGTGAAGAAGACCTGCACCTCCCAGCCCAGCGCGGCCGCGGTCGACGCCAGGATCAGCGGCGGGTACGCCATGTCCAGCGCGCCCTTGGTGGCGATGATCGCCATCTTCTTGGTCGCCATCGCCGCCGCTCCTCAGGCCTTCCTGAGGAAGAAGACGTACTTGCCGCCTTCCTCGCCCGACTGCAGCAGCGCGTTGCCGGTCTGCTCGGCGAAGGCGGCCATGTCGCAGACCGAGCCCGGGTCGGTGGCGACGACGCGCAGCACCTGGCCCGGGGCCATGTCGGTGAGCGACTTCTTCGTCTTCACGATCGGCAACGGGCAGGCCAGGCCCGAGGCGTCGAATTCCTTGTCGAATTTCATGGAGTCTCCTGGGCGTCGGTCTTGACGCCGCGATGGGGTCGATTAGGTCGGTCGCGGACCGGGTGCGTCTACTCCCGAGACGGGTGATGATGCATAGCCCGGATGGGTAGGGTTCGATTCAATAGCGATGCGAGTACATGAGCTGGAAGTTCGTCTGCCGGTGCGTGACGACGACGCCCGAGCCGGTCGTCACGCTCGAGGTCGGCGCCAGCGTCAGCGAGCCGTCGAAGCTGTCGGCGGCATCGAAAGCGTAACCCAGGCCGAGCGTGTAATGGCTCTGCACCGTGGCCGGGAAGAGCGGGTTCACGTAGGCGGCCGGGATCGGGTCCTTGCCGTAGTTGTAGCCGGCGCGCAGCGTCAGCGCGGGGTTCACGGCCCAGGCCGCGCCGACATTGAGCACGGTCTGATCGGACCAGTTCTGCGGCAGCGCGAAGCTCACCGATCCGCCCAGCCCGGCGCTGTCGTAGCGCAGCCTGAAGTTCTGCATCACGGTGGACCATTCGATGCGCTTGACATCGGCGGCCAGCAGCAGCGCCGGCGTCGCCTGCCAGGCCGCGCCGGCGGCCCAGGTCGCGGGCCACTGGAAATTCACGACCGTGATGCGGCCGCTGTCGGCGAAGCCGCCGGCGGCGCTGAGGCTGGCGCCGCGGCCCGAGGTCTTCATGTCGGCCAGCGCCGACTTCGACTGGTACGAGGCGCCCAGCGTCACCGCAGGCGCGACCCGGTAGACGAGGCCGAGCTTGGCGGCCCAGCCGGTAGCCGAAGCGGCGCCGAAATACTTGTTCGAGGTCGAGAAGTCGATGCGCGCCCAGGGCGCGCCGCCCAGCGCCGGCAGCGCCGCGCCGAGGTTGCCCGAGGCCGCGGTGACGAGCCCGCCCAGCTGCGCGCCGCTGGCCGCCATGCGCATGTCCAGGCTCGCCCACATGAAGTCGATCGAGGCGCCCAGCGCGAGGTCGGGCGTCGCCTGCCAGGCCAGCGGCAGCATGACGCGGCCGACGCCGAGCTGCGAGCGCACCGGCGCGCCCGAGCCGGCGGCGAGGAAGCTGTCGCCGCTGTAGTCGGTGCCCATGCCGCCCTGGGCGAAGAGGCCCAGGCCCCAGGTCAGCGCGCCGCTGCGGCGCGCGTAGCCCAGCGCCGGCATCAGGTAGGAGGTGCCGCTGGATTTCGCGCTCGGGCCGCCGGGCACCGAGCTCGTGACGCTGGGGCCGAGGCCGCCGATGGCGAGGTCCAGGCGTGCGTTGCCGCCCATCAGCGCCAGCGTGGCCGGGTTCTGCGCCATCGCCGCCGTGCCATGGTCCATCGCCTGCGCGGCGCCGCCCATCGCCGTCGACACCGGGCCGTAGCCCTCCATGTCCATGCCGTTGGTCGCCCGGGCCGGCAGGCCCGTGGCGCCGAGGGCGGCGATGGCGGTCAGCGGCAGCAGCCGCGACTTGATCCTGCGATTCATCGTCCTGTCTCCTGTGGTGGTCATCGATGCGTGATCCAGCCGCTGGCCGCGAGCAGCAGGACCAGGATCTCGGCGCAGCAGACCGCGACCAGCGCGCGGTCGCCGCGGCGGGCGCAGCGCGGCAGCAGCGCGGCCAGGCCGATGCCGGTGCTGGCAGCGAGCAGCGCGACGCCGGCGAGCGCGAGCATGTCGGCGTGGCCGAGCAGCCGCACCCAGCCCCAGCCCTGCGGCATGCCGGTCTCGGCCCGGTAGCGCGCCGCCGGGTGCGACCAGATCTCGGGCAGCCGGTGGCGCGGCACGAAGGCCGGCAGCGCGCCGCCGAGGTAGGCGGCGAAGGCCAGCAGCATCAGCGCCAGCCCGGCATGGCTGGTCCAGGCCAGCCACTGCGCGTAGCGCGCCTGTTCGCCGCAGGCGGGCGCGCCGCGCCGGGCCTCGAGCTCGGCGTCGCGCAGCGCGGCGCTCTCGTTCAATGCCACAGCCGCAGGCCCTGGAACAGGGCGCGCAGCCCCGCGAACAGCAGCACGCCGACGACGACGCGGTGGATCGCCGCGCCGTGCAGCACCATCAGCAGGCGCACGCCGACGCGCGCGCCCAGCATCATCCCGGCCACCGTCGGCACGGCGATGACCGGCAGCACCGCGCCCTGGCCGAGGTAGACCCAGGCCGCCGTCGAGCTCGACATCGCCAGCACCAGCGTCGAGGTGCCGGCGGCGACCTTCAGCGGCAGGCCCATGAAGAGGTTGAGCGCCGGCACGTTGGCCCAGCCGGCGCCGATGCCGAACATCCCGCCCAGCACGCCGATGGCGCCGAACAGCGCCAGCGCCGGGCCCGTGCGCCGCGCCTGCCAGGCGACCTCGAGGCCCGCGGCGTGGTCGTGGAAGGTGCCGGCCAGGCCGAGCCGGCGCCCGAGCGCGTCGTCGCGGCGCGGCGGCGCGCTCGGGCGCGCGGTGTCGGTGCCCAGCATCAGCGCGACGATGCCGAGCACGGTGGCGCCGAGCAAGGTCTGCACGACCGGGGCCGGCAGCTTGAGCCCGAGATAGGCGCCGGCGATCGACCCCAGCGACGCCAGCAGCGCCAGCGGCAGCGCCAGGCGCAGGCTGCCCATGCCGCCGCGCAGCAGCGTCGGCGCTGCCGAGAGCGCGCTCGCGAGCGCCGCGAGCAGGCCGGCGCCGCGCACGAAATCGAGATGGAAGGGGAACAGGCTGCCGACGATGGGCACGAACAACGTGCCGCCGCCGATGCCCGCCGGCACCGCGATCATGCCGATCACGAAGCAGGTCGCGAACAGGGCCAGCGGCCAGAACCACCAGGCGCTTGCGGCCGCGTTCAAGACACCGCCTGGTAATACAGGTTCTGCGGATGCCGCGCCTGGGCGAGGAAGAACCAGCGCTCGGCCAGCAGGCCCGGGAACTGGAAGGCGCAGGCCAGCGCCGGCAGCGCCGCCGCGGGCGACGCCAGCGCCAGCGCCAGCAGCGCCAGCGGCAGCGCGAAGGCGAGGGCGAGGAAGAGCCAGAGCACGCCGCGCAGCCGCCCGGCGCTGGCGCCGTGGAAGAACTCGCGCGTGTTGAACGAGCCGGCGGTGAAGCCCTGGGCGATCTGGCGCAGCTGCGGATGGCGGATGCCGAGCGCCGACTGCAGCGTCGAGCGCGGCGCGAGGCGCGCATTGC
>JAGWVB010000270.1 GCA_018971105.1 Burkholderiales bacterium | reverse complement strand
CCCGCGGCCTGGATGCGCTCGTCGCGCATGTACCAGTCGCCGCGCGCGTCGAGCGCGAGCCAGCCGTAGCAGTGCGGCACATGCGGCCACTTGCGCAGCGCGGCCTCGACGATGGCGTCCATGGCCCGAACTTATACCCGCGCCGCCTCAACCCTGCCCGGCCAGCCAGTCGGCCACCGCAGCCGGCATCGCGAGCACATGGCCCGGCGGCGCCCCCTGCGGAAACCCGACGTGGCCGCCCTGCGCCGGCTGCCACAGCGTGACCCGGCCGTTGACGTCGGCGGCGCCGGGCAGCGACGCCGCCGGCACGAAGGGGTCGTTGCGCGCATTGAGCAGCAGCGTCGGCAGGCGCAGCCGCGCCAGCTGCGGCTTGGCCGACGCGCGCGCCCAGTAGTCGGCCGCGTCGCGATAGCCGTGCACGGGCGCGGTGAAGGCGTCGTCGAAGGCGCGTATCGTCGTCGCGGCGCGCAGGCGCCCGGCGTCGAACAGACCCGGATGGAGCTCGAGCTTGGCGAGCGCGCGCGGCTTCATCGTCGCCAGGAACATGCGCGCGTAGAGCAGCCGGTTGATGCCGCGGTCGAGCGCCGCACCGGCGGCCGTGAGGTCCAGCGGCGCGCTCAGCGCGGCGATGGCGCCGGCCACCGCCGCCGCCGCCGTGCCCTGTTCCTCGGCCCAGCGCAGCAGCGCGTTGCCGCCGAGCGAGACGCCGACCACGCGCAGCGGTCGCCGGCCGCGCTCGCGCAGGCGGCGCAGGATCCAGTCGATCTCCGCATGGTCGCCCGAGTGGTAGGCGCGCGGCGCGCGATTCAGCGCACCCGAGCAGCCGCGGAAATGCGGCACCGAATAGCGCCAGCCGCGCTCGCGCGCGATGCAGGCGAAGGCCTGCGCGTACTGGCTCGCGCTGCTGCCCTCGAGGCCGTGGAACAGCACGAGGTGGGTCGCGTCGGGACCGGCGGCGCCTTCGGCGAGGTGGTCGACGTCGATGAAGTCGCCGTCCGGGGTGTCCCAGCGCTCGCGCGCGTAGCGCGGCGGGGCGCCGCGGTGGCGGCGCGCGCGCGTCGCGGCCCAGATCGTCTGCAGGTCGCCGCCCGGCAGCCAGGCCGGCGCGCGGTAGCGGGCCGCGAAATCCGGCGCCATCAATGCAGCGTGGCGGGTGCCTCGGGGCCGGAGGCCGGGGGCTGGGCCGCGGCCGGGCTCGCATGGTGCGAGGCCAGGCGCCAGCCCTGCGCCGTCTTGACGTAGAAATTCGTCGCCAGGATCCAGCCCTCGCGCGGCCCCTCGGCCGTCGCGACGCCGACGCGCTCGACCAGATGGTGCAGCGCGCAGCCGTGCTGCTGCAGGCGGTGGATCTGCTCGGGGTGGACGGCGAAACCGCCCTGCGCCAGCAGGACCTCGAAATTGGCGCGGATCGCCGCCGCGCCGATCGCGCGCTGGCCGCCGGGATGGACGCAGACGATCTCGTCGTCGTCGGCCCACAGCGACATCAGGCGATCGACGTCGCCGCGCTGCAGCGCCTCGTAGAACTGGGCCTCGATCTCGTCAGCACTGCCGCCGAGCAGCGAGGGCGGGGTCTGCGTGGGGTGCGCCATGCGGGCCGGTTCAGCGGAAGACCACGCACTTGTGGCCGTTGACGAGCACGCGGTGCTCGAGGTGCCAGCGCACGGCGCGCGCGAGCACCATCGATTCGATGTCGCGCCCGACCGCCGTGTAGTCCTCGGCCGACATCGTGTGGTCGACGCGCTGCACGTCCTGCTCGATGATCGGACCCTCGTCGAGGTCGGCGGTGACGTAATGCGCCGTCGCGCCGATGAGCTTGACGCCGCGCGCATGGGCCTGGAAATACGGCCGCGCGCCCTTGAAGCTGGGCAGGAAGCTGTGGTGGATGTTGATCGCCCGGCCCGCCAGCGCCTCGCAGAACTCGGGGCTGAGGATCTGCATGTAGCGCGCGAGCACGACGAGGTCGACGCGCTCGGCCTCGACCAGTGCCTGCACCTGCCGCTCCTGCGCCCGCTTGGCCTGCGCCGGCTCGGCGCCGCCGCGTTCGATGGGCAGGTGGTGGAACGGGATGCCGTAGCTCGCCGCCAGCGCCTCGAAATCGCGGTGGTTCGAGACGATGGCCGGGATGTCGACGGCGAGCGAGCCGCTCTTCCAGCGGAACAGCAGGTCGTTCAGGCAGTGCCCGTGCTGGCTGACCATCAGCAGCATGCGCGGGCGCCGCCCCAGGGCGTGGAAATGGACCACCATGCCGAACTGCTGGCGGCTGTGCTCGAACAGCGAGCGCAGCGTCGCCGCGTCGGCGAGCTGCGGCGGGGCCTGGAAATGCACGCGCATGAAGAACAGCCCCGTCGCGTCGTCGCCTTCGAGGTCGCCGAACTGCTGCGAATCGATGATGTTGCAGCCGGCCTGGTAGAGCAGGCCCGAGACGGCGTGGACGATGCCCTTGGCGTCGCGGCAGGCCAGGGTCAGGACGAATTGCAGTTCGATCGGCACGGCGGGTCCGGGAGTTCGGCGCATTGTAGGGAGCGCGCGGCGCCGGGCGCCGGGGCGCCCTGCCGACCGGATCGCCTCAGGCGGCCAACGCCGTTTCGCGGCCGGCGTCGATGCGGCAGCCGTCGGCGCTGATCGTCACCAGCGCGCCGGGCGGCAGCGCCTGCCAGCCGCGGCTGTCGTCGCACAGCGGCTCGCTGGCGACGATGGTGCCGCCGGCGCAGCGGCGCAGATGCAGCGTCGGCGGCTTGCCGTCGCTCGCGGCGCGCAGCGCCCACAGCGTGCGGCCGTCGCTGAGCACGGCGGTGCAGCGCAGCGGCGCCTCGACGCCGCGCTCGTGCATCAGCGCCGTGATCTCGGCGATCACCGCCAGCAGCGCCGCGTCGGGTGCCGCGCCGTCGCGCAGGCGCGCGATCGTGAGCAGGAAGATGAGCTCGGAATCGGTGCCGCCGCGGCGTTCGGCGTAGAGGTCGTCGGGCAGCCGCGCCTCGAGCGCGCGCCGCAGCTCGGCATAGCCGCCGATCTGGCCGTTGTGCATGAACAGGTGGCGGCCGTGGCGGAACGGGTGGCAGTTGGCGCGCGCACTGGCGCCCGCGGTGGCGGCGCGCACATGGGCGAAGAACAGGCGCGAACGCAGCGTCTGCGCCAGCGCGACCAGGTTCTCGTCGTTCCAGGCCGGCAGCGCCTCGCGGTAAACGCCGGGCTCGTCGCGCTCGCCGTACCAGCCGATGCCGAAACCGTCGCCATGCGTGGCGACCTTGGCCAGGTCGGCGTGCAGCGACTGGCGCAGCAGCGAATGGCGCGGTTTGGCGATGAGCTCTTCGAGGTAGAGCGGTTCGCCCAGATAGGCGGCGAGGCGGCACATCGGGATGACCCTATTGTCACATCATCGTCATCCGGGGCGCGAATTCGAGTCCTTCGAAAGCACGATAGTGCGCCATGTGCCACAGTGTCGATCCCCAGCCGAGGACCGATCCGTGAACCTGCTACTCGTCGCCGACCCGCTCGCATCGTTCAAGACCAGCAAGGATTCGACCTACGCGATGATGGCCGAGGCCGCGCGCCGCGGCCATGGGCTGCTGGCCTGCGAACCGCGCGATCTGCACTGGGTGCGCGGCGAGCCGGTGAGCGCGGCGGTGCGCGAGATCGAGCTGAGCGGCAACGCCCAAGACTGGTTTCGCGTGCGCGGCAGCCGGCGGCTGCCGTTGCGCGAGGCCGGCGCCGTGCTGATGCGCAAGGATCCGCCTTTCGACTCGGAATACTTCTACGCCACCCATCTGCTCGGCCAGGCCGAGCGCGAGGGCGCGCGCGTGTTCAACCGGCCGGCGGCGCTGCGCGACCATCCGGAAAAGCTCGCGATCCTCGAATTCCCGCAGTACATCGCGCCGACCCTGGTCACGCGCAGCGAGGCCGACGTCAAGGCCTTCCACGCCGAGCACCGCGACATCATCCTCAAGCCGCTCGACGGCATGGGCGGGATGGGCATCTTCCGCGTCGGCGCCGACGGCCTGAACCTGGGCAGCATCGTCGAGACGCTGAACCAGGGCGGCGCGCAGACGCTGATGGTGCAGAAATACCTCAGCGCCATCGTCGAGGGCGACAAGCGCATCCTCGTCATCGGCGGCGTGCCGGTGCCGTACGCGCTCGCGCGCATCCCCCAGGGCAGCGAGATCCGCGGCAACCTCGCCGCCGGCGGCAAGGGCGTGGCGCGGCCGCTGACCGCCCGCGACCGCGAGATCGCCGAGGCGCTGGGGCCCGTGCTGGCGGCGCGCGGGCTGCTGCTGGTCGGGCTCGACGTCATCGGCGACAGCCTGACCGAGATCAACGTCACGAGCCCGACCTGCTTCGTCGAGATCACGCAGCAAAGCGGCTTCGACGTCGCGGCGCGCTACCTCGACGCGCTCGAGGCCGCGCTCGGCTGACCGCCCGGGCCGCCGCGCCCGGCCACAATCGAGGGATGTCCCTGCTCACCCTCGTCGATGCCCACCTCGCCTACGGCCATGTCCCGCTGCTAGATGGCACCTCGCTGTCGCTCGAATTCGGCGAGCGGCTGGCGCTGATCGGGCGCAACGGCGCCGGCAAGTCCTCGCTGCTGAAGATCCTGGCGGGATTGGAGAAGCCCGACGACGGGCTGATCCAGTTCCAGGGCGGCCTGCGCCGCGTCTACGTCGCGCAGGAGCCCCTGTTCGCCGCCGACGCGAGCGTCTTCGACGCCGTCGCCGAGGGCGTGGCCGAGGCGCGCGCGCTGCGCCAGCGCTACGAGCGCCACGCGGCCGGCGACGACCTCGACGCCGTGCAGACGCGCCTCGAGGCGCTCGGCGGCTGGACCTGGGAGCAGCGCGTCGAGGAGGCGCTGCACCGGCTCGAGCTCGACGGCGCGAAACCCGTGGCCGCGCTCTCGGGCGGCCAGCGCAAGCGCGTCGCGCTGGCGCAGGCGCTCGTCGCCGAGCCCGAGCTGCTGCTGCTCGACGAGCCGACCAACCACCTCGACGTCGACGCCATCGAATGGCTGCAGGGCCTGCTCGTCGCGCGCCGCGGCGCGCTCATCCTGGTCTCGCACGACCGCGCCTTCATCGACGCCGTCGCCACCCGCATCGTCGAGCTCGACCGCGGCCAGCTGCGCAGCTACCCGGGTCATTTCGCCGCCTTCGAGGCCGCCAAGCTGCGCGAGCTCGAGAACGAGGCGCTCGAACGCGCCCGCTTCGACAAGCTGCTGGCGCAGGAGGAGGTCTGGATCCGCAAGGGCGTCGAGGCGCGGCGCACGCGCAGCGTCGGCCGCGTCCAGCGTCTCGTCGAGCTGCGCGAGCGGCGCGCGGCGCGGCGCGAGCAGCTCGGCAGCGTGCGGCTGGAGGTGACGAGCGGCTTGCCGACGGGCAAGATCGTCGCCGAACTCACCGACGTCACGATGCGCTACGGCGAGCGCACGCTGATCGACCGCTACACCGGCACCGTGCTGCGCGGCGACAAGGTCGGGCTGATCGGCCCCAACGGCACCGGCAAGACGACCTTGCTCAAGCTCATCCTCGGCGAGATCCAGCCGACTGCGGGCAAGGTGCGCCAGGGCACGAAGCTGCAGGTGGCGTATTTCGACCAGTTGCGCGCCGGGCTCGACCTCGACAAGACGCTGGTCGAGGCCATCAGCCCGGGCAGCGAATGGATCGAGTTCGGCACCGAGGGCAAGGTCACGCGCAGGCATGTGATGAGCTATCTCGGCGATTTCCTGTTCGCGCCCGAGCGCGCGAACTCGCCGCTGCGCACGCTCTCGGGCGGCGAGCGCAACCGCGTGCTGCTGGCGCGGCTGTTCGCGCTGCCGGCCAACGTGCTCGTGCTCGACGAGCCGACCAACGACCTCGACATCGACACGCTCGAACTGCTCGAA
>JAGWVB010000269.1 GCA_018971105.1 Burkholderiales bacterium | reverse complement strand
GGCGGCGCGCGCGGGCGGGGCGGCGGGCGACATCGCGGGCTCAGGTCATCGGGGAACTGGATCGCGCCATGCTACCTCGCGCCGCCCGCGCCCCGCGCCCCGGGCCCCGGGCCCCGGGCGCAGGGACAGGCTCGACGGGACGCGCGCGGTACCCGGCGCTGCGGCCGGCGCCGCGCCCCGCCTGGTGTCTTCCAGCCTTGCCGACCGATCGCGGTCGAAGACTCAGAGGCAGAGCTTGTTCACGGCGTCGACGAGGTCCGAGGGCTGGAACGGCTTCGTGATCCAGGCGCGCGCGCCGGCGGCGCGGCCCTCGGCCTTCTTCGCCTCCTCGGTCTCGGTCGTGAGCATGACCACGGGCGTGAACTGGTAGCCCGGCGTCGTCTTGAGGTGGCGCACGAAGGACAGGCCGTCGATGCGGGGCATGTTGAGGTCGCAGACGACGAGGTCGAGCCGGCGCCCGTCGAGCTTGGCCGACGCGTCCTCGCCGTCGACCGCCTCCACGACCTCGTAGCCGGCCTTGGTCAGGGCGAGCCTGGCGACGGTGCGGAAGCTGGCCGAATCGTCGACGATCATGATCATCCTGCCCATCGCGTTCCCCGGTCCGGTTCGATCCCCCGGATATCGGAACCTGCCGCTGGTACTTGAAGGCGCGGCGTGATCGCCGCCGCGCGCCTCAACCACCGCCGACCAGCGCCACCGCCGCCGTGAAGGTGACGAACGCCGCCGCCGTCGTCCACAGCACGATGCGCGCGATGCGCCCGGCGTCGGCGCCGAAGCGCTCGGCCAGCAGCGTCACGTTGCTGGCGCTGGGCAGCGCGGCCAGCAGCGTCAGCACCCGGGCCGCAAAGGGGTCCAGCGGCGCGCCGAGCGCGATCGCGCCGCGCGCGGCGCCGTGGACGAGCAGCGGATGCAGCACGAGCTTGAGGGCGACGACGAGCGGCTCGTCGTGGCGCGCGGCCCTGCCGGCGTCGGCGTGGGCGACGGCGGCTGTCGGCTCCGTCGGCCCCGGCCTGGTCCGCGCCCGCGCCCGCGCCCGCGCCCGCTCCAGCATCGCGCCGATCGTGAACAGCGCCGCCGGCGTAGCCGCATCGGCGAGCATCGCCACCGGCTTCATCAGCATGTGCGGCAGCACCCAGCCAGTGCCGGCGACGACGCAGCCCGCCGCGATCGCCCAGGGCAGCGGATTGAGCGCCATGCCGCGCAGCGCCTGCTGCGCCGCGCGCTCGGCGCCATGGGCGTCGGCCGCGTCGAGCCTCGACAGCGCGATGCACAGCGAGGTCGTGACCACCATGTCGACCGCCAGCGCGACGATGGCCGGCGCGGCCGCCTTCGGCCCCAGCAGGTCGACGAGCAGCGGCACGCCCATGAAGCCCGAATTGGGGAAGGCCGCGACGAGGGCGCCGAACGCGGCGTTGTTCCAGTTCATGCCGCCGCGCCGCCGCGACCGCGAGCGTGGTCATCGCGAGCGCGCACAGCAGCCAGGTGCCGAAGACGCTGGGGTCGAACATGCGCGCCAGCGGCGTCGCCGCCGCGAAGCGGAACAGCATGCAGGGCAGCGCGAAATAGAGGACGAACAGGTTCAGCGCCGGGATCGAGTCCAGCGGCAGCCAGCCGATGCGCGCCGCCGCCCAGCCGACGAGCACGAGGGCGAAGAAGGGGAAGGTGACATCGAGGATATGGATCATCGCGTCGCGACCGGCCCCGGCGGATCCATCCTGCCCTTGCTGGCCGCGCGGCCCCCCATGGCCTGCACGGGGCGCCGCCCGGCCTCGGCCATCGGCCACGCCCGGCGCCCGGCGCCCGGTGCGCCCGGCGCGCTCGGCGTCGGCAGCCGCGGCGCGGACCTGGCGCGAGCGCGCGAGGATGCCTTGCAGGATCGCGGCCATGCGCAACATATTAAACGGCCGGCAAACCTCCCCGCGAGGCAGCGCATAGGGCTCACGGTCGCGCGCACGACCGCGCACGACCGCGCTAACGGCCGCGCTGAAGGCCGCGCTGAAGGCCGCGCTGAAGGCCGCGCTGAAGGCCACGCTCACCGAGTAGGCCCGTGGGCGACCTGAGGCGGCGACAGCGCGGACTCGACGCCACTCGATCGAGCCCGGGCCGCTCGACCCCAACGATCAGATCGCCGCGGCCGGTGCGTCCCCCGCGCCCGGCCTGCGCCGCGCGGCGAAGGCCTGCGCGAGCGCCTCGGCCGTCGGGCCCCAGTCCGGCCACAGCCGCGCCAGCGCGGCGCTGTCGCCGAGCCGGCAGGCGTCCTCGATGCGTTCGCACAGCGCCGCCAGCGCCAACGCGCCGACGCTGCGCGCGGCCGACTTGAGCCGGTGCGCGGCGGCGCCGATCTGCGCCTGATCGCCGGCGGCGCGCGCCTGCTCGATGTCCCGCACGCGCTCGGGCAACTGGGCCTCGAACTTGCCCAGCAGCGATTCGATCAGCGCCGGCCGGTCGCCGACATAACGCCGCAACTCGTCGACCTGCAGCACCGGCTCGGCGCTCGCTTGCGTCGCGGCGGCCGGCGCCGGCGCGGCCGCTGCCGGCATGGGCGCCGCCGGCACGATCGCGCCGCGGTCCAGCAGGCGCGCCAGTTCGGCCTCGAGGCGCGGCAGGCGCACCGGCTTGGTCAGGTATTCGTCCATGCCGGCGGCGCGGCAGCGCTCGGCCTCGCCCTGCATCGCGTTCGCCGTCAGCGCGACGATGGGCACGCGATGTTGGCGGCCGGCGCGCGCCTCTTCGCCGCGGATCGCCTCGGCCAGCTGGTAGCCGTCCATGCGCGGCATGTGCAGGTCGGCCAGCACGAGGTCGTAGGGCCGGTTCATCCAGCGCTCGAAGGCCTCGGCGCCGTCCTGGGCGATCTCGGCCTCGTAGCCCAGCAGGTCGAGCTGCTGGCGGATCACGTCCTGGTTCGTCGGGTTGTCCTCGGCGACGAGGATGCGCCGCTGCGGCCGCGGCACACCCGGTGCCGCCACCGCGCCCGCATCGGTTTCGTGCGCGTCGTCGGCCGCGGCGTCGCGGCCGGCGCGACCCGTGGCCATCGCCACCGCCTGCAGGATGCCGCGGCGCGTCATCAGCTTGCCGTCGACCTGCACCACATCGGGCGCGAGCTGGCGCGGGCGCCGGCGCCGCCCGCGGCCGACCGCCAGCTGGCCGATCAGCAGCAGGTGCACCTGCGCCGGGGCCTGGCGCTGTGCCGCGGCGCGCAGGCGCTCCAGCGGCGGCGGCTCGGCGCCGTCGCCGACCCAGATCCACAGCGCCGGCACCGGGCGCGGCGGCGGCGACGGCAGCGCCCGCTCGTCGGCCACCTGCGTGAGCTCGGCGCCGGCGTGGCGCAGATGGGTCTCGATGTCGTCGGCCAGCGGCCCGGCGCCGATGACGACGCAGGCGAGGTCGGCGAGCACGGCGCCGGCGGCGTCGTCGGCCGCGGCGCCGAGGTCCTCGAATGCGAGGTCGACCTCGAACACGGTGCCGCCGTCGGGCTCGCTGCGCGCCGTCATCGTGCCGCCCATCAGCTCGACCAGGCGGCGCGTGATCACCAGGCCGAGCCCGGTGCCGCCATAGCGCCGCTGCGTCGACGCGTCGGCCTGCGTGAACGGCGTGAACAGGCGCGCCAGCGTGGCCTCGTCGATGCCGATGCCGTTGTCGACGATGCGCAGCCGCACGCCCACGCCGGCGCCCTCGTGCGCGATGCGCAGCGCGCGCGCGCGCACGCGCCCCGGACGCGCCAGGCCGCTGCTGAACTTGATCGCGTTGTGCGTCAGGTTGATCAGGATCTGGCGCAGCCGCAGCGCGTCGCCGCGCATCAGGCGCGGCAGCGCCGGGTCGACGAAGAGCTTGAGGTCGACCTGGCGCTCGAGCGCGACCTGGTCGAGCAGCGTGCACACGCCCTCGACGACATCCTCGATCAGGAAGGGCTCGGGCGTGAGGTCGAGCCGCCCGGCCTCGATCTTCGAGAAGTCGAGGATGTCGTTGAGGATCGCCAGCTGCGCATAGGCCGAGTCGCGCACGACCTGGGCCATCTTCTGGCGCTGCGGGTCCAGCCCCGATTGCAGCAGCAGGTCGATCATGCCGATGACGCCGTTCATCGGCGTGCGGATCTCGTGGCTCATGTTCGCCAGGAAGGCGCTCTTGGCCTGCGTCGCGGCCAGCGCCGCCTCCTTCGCGCGCCTGAGCTCGTCGATGTCGAAGGCCATGACGAAGAAGCCCGCCACGCCCTCGTCCGCGCTCTTCAGGTCGGGCACGAAATGCACCTCGGCGTAGCGCACATGGTCGGGCGAGGCCTGGTGCGGATAGCGGTATTCGAAGCGCTGCGGCTCGCCGCGCAGCGCGGCCTCGATGCGCGGCCGGTTGCGCTCGTAGATGGTCTCGCCGAAGACCTCGCGGTAATGGCGGCCGACGATCTGCTGCGGCGTCAGGCCCAGCCATTCCTGGTAGGCGACGTTGGCGTAGCGGTTGACGAGCGCGCGGTCCCAGTAGCCGACGACGCCGGGGATGCCGCTGAGGATGATCTCGAGCTGGCGCTCGCGCTCGGCCAGCGCCCGCGTGCGCTCGGCGACGAGTTCCTCGAGGTGATGCCGATGGCGGTCGAGCTCGGCCGCCGCCCGCTGCTTCTCGCTCACGTCCTCCTCCACCGCGAGATAGTGGGTGACGCGGCCCTCGGCATCGCGCAGCGGCGTGCAGGTCACGGCGGCCGGATAGATCTCGCCGTTCTTGCGCCGGTTGATCATCTCGCCGCGCCAGGAGGCGCCGCGCGCCAGCGCATCCCAGTAGGCGCGGTAGGTCTCGGGCGGCGTCAGGCCCGACTGCAGCAGGCGCGGGTTGCGCCCGATCGCCTCCTCGCGGCTGTAGCCGGTGGCGGCGACGAAGGCGTCGTTGACGTATTCGATGCGGGCCTCGAGGTCGGTGATGACGACCGCCTCGATGGTCTGGTCGACGGCCGACGAGAGCTTGCGCAGCTGCACCTCGGAGCGCCTGCGCTGCGCGATCTCGGCCTCCAGCGCGACCGTCAGGTCGGCGCGCCGGTAGAGCACGAGCATGTTGAGCAGCAGCCCCGCGAGGGCGAACAGGTAGGACAGGATCTTGAGGCCATGCGCGGCGTCGAAACCGAGGTCGAACAGGCGCGCGGAATGCGCCATGTACAGCGCCTGCGCCAGGACGGCGGTGATCAGGCTCAGCACCAGCCCATGCTCGATCGTCTCGGTCTTCCAGCGGCCATCGCGCAGGTAGGCCGCCAGCGCGAGGCCGAAGAACAGCCCGGCGATCCATTCCTGCGGGCGGTGGATGCCGAAGCCGAGCGCGTAATACGCCCCCGGCAGCGGCGCGAAGGCGAAGAACAGGAACGCCGCCAGCGTGCAGACGCCGGCGCCCCAGAACACGCCTTCGGCCTCGATGCGGCCCGCCGCGCCCAGGCGCGCCTCGCGGCGCCCGGCCCACGCGGTGAGGCAGAGCATCACCGACAGGAACAGCCGCGAGGCCGTCCAGCTCCAGGGGATCAGCGTCGTCGACTGCGACGCCAGGTCGCCGGCGAACCAGGGCGCCGTCACCACGGCGTGGTAGCAGTCCAGGCAGGCGGTGCCGATGAACGCGACGGCGAGGAACAGGTCGGTGTTCGTCGGCCGGCTGTGATGGCGGATCAGCGCCACCGCGCCGACCGTCAGCGCCAGCAGCGTCGCGATGGTTTCCAGCAGCGTATGCAGATGGGCGTCGCCGTGCCAGTCCAGGTCGCGCGTCAGGGCGAACCCGAGCACCAGCGCCGCCGCCAGCCCGGCATAGGCGAGCCCGCGCAACCGGGGGTTCGTGGCGGGCGGGGTATGGGTCGGGGGCATGGCGATGGCGGGCGGGTGGGCGATCAGCGTCGCGCCGGCCGTCCCGGGCGGTCGATCCGG
>JAGWVB010000268.1 GCA_018971105.1 Burkholderiales bacterium | reverse complement strand
ACCGGCGGCGGCCCCGTGCCGCAGGGGCCCGGCGTGTGGAACCTCAGCCTCGTCTGGCCCGCGCCGGCCGCCGTGCCGACCGCCGCCGACGCCGTCTACCGCGGGCTGTGCGCGCGGCTGGCCGCGGCGCTGGCCGACCTGGGCCTGGCGGCCGCGCCGCAGCCCGTGGCCGGCTCGTTCTGCGACGGCCGCTACAACCTCGCGGTGGCCGGGCGCAAGCTGGCCGGCACGGCGCAGGCCTGGCGGCGCGTCGACGGCGTGCCGATGGTGCTGGCGCAGGCCGTGCTCATCGTCGACGCCGATCCCGCCGCGCTGACCGCACGCGCCAACGCCTTCGAAGCCGCGCTGGGCACGGCCACGCGCTACCGCGCCGAGGCCCTGACCAGCGTGGCCCTGGCCAGCGGCCGGGCCGGCATCGAAGACCGCATGATCGAGGCCGTGGCCGAACGCTGCGCGCGCGCCGATGCGCCGCGCGACCATCCACCGAAGGAGATCGAACATGGTGCTGCTTGAATTCGCGATGGCCCCCGGGGGCAAGGGCGAGAGCGTGAGCGAGTACGTCGCGCGCATCCTCGACGTCATCGACCGCTCCGGCGTCCCCTACCAGCTCACGCCGATGGGCACCATCCTCGAAGGCGAATGGGACGCCGTGATGGCCGTGGTCACGGCCTGCTTCCGCGCCCTGGAGGGCGACTGCACGCGCATCGGCATGAACCTGAAGGTCGACTACCGCGCCGGCCCCGGCGGGCGGCTGAAGGCCAAGACGGCGAAGGTCGAGCAGCGTCTGGGCCGCAAGCTGGCGACCTGAGCCGCACCGCCCGCAGGTGTACATTGCAGCGCCCGGAGAGCTGCACGAGCAGCCTTGCGCAGGACCTGCGCGAAGGAGACCGCCATCGACCTGCGACAGCGCGAGCACATCGATGCCGTGATGCGGCTGGCCGGCGACGTGCGCCCGCCCGCGGGCCTGGAGCGGCCCGACCCGCTCATCCTCGACAGCTGGACCCGCTGCGTGCACGAGCATGGCCTGGACCCGACGCGGCTGCAGGAGGCGGTGATCCTGCCGCAGCAGCGCGTGCGCGAGCACCGCGAGCGCCTGGACGAGTTCCTGCGCATCGCCCGCCATGGCCTGGAGGCGCTGTACCAGCAGGTGGCCGGCATGGGCTACTGCGTGCTGCTGACCGACGCGCGCGGCGTCACCGTCGACTTCATCGGCGACCTGCAGCTCGACGCCACGCTGCGCCGCGCCGGTCTGTACCTGGGCAGCGACTGGAGCGAGCACCATGCCGGCACCTGCGGCGTCGGCACCGCCATCGCCACCGGCCAGGCCCTGACGGTGCACCAGGGCGATCATTTCGACGCCACGCACATCCCGCTGACCTGCACCGCCGCGCCGGTCCACGACCCGCTGGGGCGGCTGAATGCGATCCTGGACATCAGCGCGCTGACGGCGCCGCAGGCCAAGAACAGCCAGCACCTGGCGCTGCAGCTGGTGAAGGTCTATGCGCAGCGCGTGGAGAACGCCAACTTCCTGCGCTGCTTCCGCAACGACTGGGTGCTCAAGCTGCACCCGAGCCCGGAGTTCATCGAGATCAGCCCCGACCACCTGGTGGCGCTGGACGACGGCGGGCGCATCGTCGGCCACAACCGCGCGGCGCAGCTGCTGCTCGAGGGCGAACAGGGCAGCACCGTGCTCGGCCTGCCTTTCGAGCGCTTCTTCAATGCCCGCGTCGAGGACCTCGGCCGCTACCTGCGCGCGATGCCGGGCGAACACCGCGCGGTGACGCTGGCGCGCAGCGGCCGCGTGCTCTTCCTGCACGCCGTGCCGCCGCCCAGCCGCTGGGGCCAGGCGGGCGCGGCGGCGGCGCTCGACCCGGCACTGCCGCCGGCGCTGGCGCGGCTGTCGGGCGGCGACCCGCTGCTCGACCGCCAGATCCAGCGTGCGGCGCGCCTGGTGGACACGCCGATGAGCGTGCTCATCACCGGCGAGACCGGGACGGGCAAGGAGTATTTCGCCAAGGCGCTGCACGAGGCGGGGCAACGCCGCAGCCAGCCCTTCGTGGCCGTGAACTGCGCCGCCATCCCCGAAACGCTGATCGAAAGCGAGCTGTTCGGCCACCTGCCCGGCAGCTTCAGCGGTGCGCGGCTCAAGGGCAAGACCGGCCTCATCCAGGAAGCCGACGGCGGGACCCTGTTCCTCGACGAGGTGGGCGACATGCCGCTGCCGCTGCAGGCGCGGCTGCTGCGCGTGCTGGCCGAGCGCGAAGTGCTGCCCATCGGCGCCACGCGCGCCGTCAAGGTCGACGTGCGCGTGATCGCGGCCACCCATGCCGACCTGCCGGTGCGCGTGCGCGAGGGCCGCTTTCGCGATGACCTCTATTACCGGCTCGCCGGCGCCCACCTGCTGCTGCCGCCGCTGCGCCTGCGGCGCGACCTGCCCTGGCTCGTGCACAAGCTGCTGCGCGAGGGCGGCCGCCAGGTGCAGCTGGGTCCGGACGCCGAACCCTGGCTGCTGGCGCACGATTGGCCGGGCAATCTGCGCGAGCTGAAGAACGTCATCGACTATGCCAGCGCCATGGCCGGCAGCGGCGGCGTGATCGGCGTCGCCGACCTGCCCGACGCGTTGCTGAATGCGGCCCGGCACGCCGCGGCGCCGGCCGCTGGCGCATCGGAACCCGCCGCCCTGCCGGTCGAGGCGCAGCTGCTGCTGCAGTACCTGCGCGCGGCGCAATGGAACATCAGCGCCGTGGCCCACCAGCTGGGCGTCGCGCGCATGACGGTCTACCGGCGCATGAAGCGCTGGGGCCTGCGCGAACCCGGCCGGCCTTGAGCCGGGGCTGGGCCGGTGGCGGGGCCGGTGGCGCCCGAACCGCCGCGCGCAGCGGTCGTTGAATGACCCTTCGAATATCGTCAGAATCGACCGCGAGCAGGTAGCGCCACCAACGATGGCGCGGGGAGGGGGCCTTGGCAGCGAGGTATCGATACGCCCGGTTCGAGGTCGATCCGCAGGAGCGGCGGCTGCTGGTCGACGGCCGGGACGTGGCCGTCGGCGCCAGGGCCTTCGACCTGCTGCTCGCCCTCGTCGAGCGCCCGGACCGCCTGCTCGGCAAGCAGGAGCTGCTGGACCTGGTCTGGCCCGGCCTGGTCGTCGAGGAACACAACCTCGCCGTGCAGATCGCCAACCTGCGGCGGCTCATCGGCCCGCAGGCGATCGCCACCATTCCCGGCCGCGGCTACCGCTGGACCGCGCGCCGGATCGACGCGCCGGACGGCCCGGCGCCGCCGCGCCGCGGGCCGGACCCCGACGCGGCGCTGCTGCCGCTCGTCGGCCGCGACCAGGACATGAGCCTGCTGCGCGCCCTGATCGAACGCCATCCGCTCGTCAGCGTCGTCGGCGCCGGCGGCATCGGCAAGACGCACCTCGTGCGGCATCTGCTGCAGGCGCGGGACGGCGCGGACAGCGGCGACTGCTTCATCGACCTCTCCAACGTCGCGCGCGACCAGGCCGCGCACCTGCCCCACGGGATCGCGGCCCGGCTCGGTGTGCAGATCGGACCCGGCGACGCCGCGACCGGGCTCGCGCAGGCGCTGGCCGGGCGCGCGGCCCTGATCGTCCTCGACAACACCGAACAGGTGGTCGACGAGGTCGCCCGGATCGTCAAGACGCTGGTGGAGGCGAATCCGGAGCTGCGCCTCATCACGACCGGTCAGGCCCCGCTGGGCATCGCGGCGGAGCGGGTGTTCCGCCTCGGTGCCCTGGCCTGGCCGGCACCCCCGTTCACGCTCGAGCAGGCGGGCGCCCAGGGCGCGGTCGCCTTCTTCGTCGACCGCGCGCAGGCGGCGGACCGCCGCTTCACGCTGAACCGCGCCAATGTCGATCTCGTCGTCGATGTTTGCCGGCGACTCGACGGGCTGCCGCTGGCCATCGAGCTCGCCGCCGTGCGCCTGCCCGTGCTCGGCCTGCAGGGCATCGCGGACGGGCTCGAGCAGCGCTTCAGGCTGCTGGGCGGCGGGCGGCGCCTGGCGCCGGCGCGGCAGCAGACCTTGCGCGCCGCGCTCGACTGGAGCCATGGCCTGCTGGCGCCCGACGAGGCGGTCACGTTCAGGCGGCTCGGCGTCTTCGTCGGCGCTTTCGACCTCGAACTCGCGCAGCGGGTCGCCGCCGATGAGGCGCTGGACCGCTGGGCCGTGCTCGAGGCCCTGAGCGCGCTCATCGAGCGCTCGCTGGTGGTCGCCGACGGCGCCGATGTGCCGCGCTACCGCCTGCTCGACAGCCCGCGGGACTATGCGCGCGAGCGCCTGCAGGCCGCCGGCGAGGAACGCGCCGTGCTCGCGCGCCACGCCGCCGCGCTGCGCGATCGGCTCTGGGAAGCCGACCAGGACTGGCAAGGCGGGCGCCTCGGCGTCGATGCCCTGCGCCGGCGCGTCGAGCCCGACCTGGCCGATGCCCGGGCGGCCTGCGCCTGGGCCGCGCGCCACGATCCTGCGACCGCCGTGGCCCTGGCCCCATGCCTCGACTGGGCCCTCGTCAACGAACCGGCGGCGCTGCGCGGCTCGCACTGGGAGTCGACGGCGCCGCTGGTCGGCGCCGATGTCCCGCCGGCGGTCCGGGCGCGCTGGTGGGCGGGCTGGTGCCAATGGCTGAGCCAGCGCGGCGACGAGCAGCGCGAGGCCAAGGCCGAACGCGCCCTGGCCGAGACGCGGGCCCTGGGCGACCCGCGCTGCCTGTACTCGACGCTGCGATTCCGGATCTGGATCCACGCCCTGCGCACGCAGGCCGATGCGCCGGCGCTGGCGGCGGCGCAGGCCTGCCTGGAGGAGATGCGCGCGCTCGAGGACCCCGCCTGGCCGCCGGCGCTGCGCGCGATGCGCCGCCGTGCCGAGGCCGAATTCGCCTGCCTGCAACAGGACTGGGCGCTGGCGATCGGCCATCTGCAGCACGCGGCCGAGCTGGCCGAGGCCGGCGACGACGCGCGCGGGCGCCTGTCCGCCGGCGTGGCCCGGCTCGATGCGCAGCTGTTGATGTGCCGCTACGACGATGCGGTGCGCGACGGCGCGCCGCTGGTGGCCGCGCTGCGCCAGTCGCGCTTCGAATCGACGCGGATCCACGCCAGCCACAACCTGGCCCTGGCGCTGCTGCACGCCGGCGATCACGCCGGCGCCCGCGCCGTCATCGCCGACGCCTTCGATGCCGCGCTGCGCTTCCGCCTGCTCGACCTGTTCGCCGGCACGCTGGCGTTGATGGCCGCGCGCGAGCAGCGCCACGCCGAAGCCGCGGTCGTGCTCGGCTACCTGCGGCGCCAGATCGGTGCGCGCGGCGAACTCCAGCAGCCCAACGAGGCGCGCACCCTGCGCGAAGTCGAGCAAGGCGTGGCGGCCGCGATCGAGGCGGCGGAGCTCGCGCGTCTGATCCGCCACGGGGCCGACCTCGAAGGCGCCGGCCTGCAGGCGGCGCTGCGGCGCATCGTCGCGACCTGAAGCACGCCCGGGCCGGGCCGCCCCCGGCCGGCGGCGCGCCAGGCGCGGGCCGGGCGCGGTTTGACGACGTTTGATGCGGATTGAGGACGCCCGCGGCGGTGGCGCAGCACAGTCGACCCGAAGCGACGCAGCTCGCGAACGGAGGGTCCCCATGGATGATTTGCGCGAATTGGGTGATTTGCGCCCGCCGCCGCGCCAGGCCTCGCCCTGGGTCCTGTGGCTGATGGCGGCCGTGGTCCTCGTCGGCGGCAGCCTGCTCATCGGCTCCGGCCCGGGCCCGCGCCAGCAGGCGGCCTCCGGATCGGCGGCCGGCCCCCGGGCCAGCCAGGCGGCCGAGCCGGCATCCAGGAGCAGGACATGAGGTCGTACACCGCCGCCGGGGCGGAGCCGCGCGCCGCCGCGCTCGTCGCGGCGCCGGCCGCTG
>JAGWVB010000267.1 GCA_018971105.1 Burkholderiales bacterium | reverse complement strand
CTGGTCAGCACATAGCAGTCGCCGACGCGCACCTCGCCCTGCAGATAGTCGACGCGCACGGTGTCGTCGAGACCGATGGCGCGCGTCAGACGGCTGCGCTGGTCGGGATGGTCGTAGGCATGGTCCTGGCTCAGCTGCATCGCATCGTCGCCGCGCAGCAGCCAGGCGCGCGTATCGCCGACATGGGCCAGCGTCCAGGTCTGGCCGCGCAGCGCCAGCGCCGTCAGCGTCGTCAGCGCGGCGCCGCCGCCTTCGCGACCATGGCGGCGCCGGTTGTGGCCGGCGAGCCAGGCGTTCTGCGCCGTGATCAGGCGGTCGAGGACGACCGTCGTCTCCCAGGTCTCGGGCGCGGCGAAATAGTCGGCGAGCAAGCCCATCACCGTCGTCTGCGCCGCCTCGAGTCCCTGGCCGCCGCCGGATACGCCGCCCGACACGCCCCCGGAGACGCCATCCGCGAGCGCGGCGATGAGGCCGCGGCCGCCTTCGTCGGACGCCACGGTGCCACCGAAATCCTCGTTCAGCGCGCGCGGCCCGCGTTCGCTGCAGTAGCCGATCTCGACTTCGAAACTCATCGCCGCATTGTCGCCAGCGCGGCCCTCTCCAAAGGAACCTCTCCATGAAGAAAGCCCAACTCGTCCTCGTCGGCAACGGCATGGCCGGCGTGCGCACGCTCGAGGAGCTGATCCGCATCGCCCCCGATCTGTACGAGATCACGGTCTTCGGCGCCGAGCCGCATCCGAACTACAACCGCATCCTGCTGTCGCCGGTGCTCGCCGGCGAGCAGCAGGTCGACGAGATCGTCCTCAACCCGCTGTCGTGGTACGCGGAGAACGGCATCGCGCTGCACACCGGCAACAAGGTCGACCGCATCGACCGCATCCGCCGCCGCGTCGTCGCCGCCGACGGCACCGAATGCGCCTACGACCGCCTGCTCATCGCGACCGGCTCGAACCCCTTCATGCTGCCGGTGCCGGGCAGGGACCTGGAAGGCGTGATCGGCTACCGCGACATCGCCGACACGCGGGCGATGATCGCCGCGGCCGAGCAGTACCGCCACGCCGTCGTCATCGGCGGCGGCCTGCTCGGCCTCGAGGCCGCGCATGGCCTGCTCAAGCGCGGCATGCAGGTCACCGTCGTCCACATCATGCCCTGGCTGATGGAGCGCCAGCTCGACGACGTGGCGGCCGGGATGCTGCAGAAATCGCTCGAGGAGCGCGGCATCCGCTTCCTCATCGGCGCGCAGACCGAGAGCCTCGTCGGTCGTGACGGAGGCCCCGACGGACGGGTGACCGCCGTGCGCTTCAAGGACGGCCGCGAGATCCCGGCCGACCTCGTCGTGATGGCCGCCGGCATCCGCCCCAACACCGCGCTGGCCGAGGCCGCGGGCCTGCACTGCCAGCGCGGCATCGTCGTCAGCGACACGATGCAGACCGTCACCGACCCGCGCATCTACGCCGTCGGCGAATGCGCGAGCCACCGCGGCATCGCCTACGGCCTCGTCGCGCCGCTGTTCGAGCAGGGCAAGGTCTGCGCGACGCATCTGGCGCAGTTCGGCATCGGACGCTACGCCGGCAGCCAGACCAGCACCAAGCTCAAGGTCACCGGCATCGACCTGTTCAGCGCCGGCGAATTCATGGGCGGCGCCGGCACCGAGGAGATCGTGCTCTCGGACCCCTATGCCGGCGTCTACAAGAAGCTCGTGATCAAGGACGACCGCCTCGTCGGCGCCTGCATGGTCGGCGACACGGTGGACGGCAGCTGGTACTTCAAGCTGCTGCGCGACGGCCGCCCGGTGCACGACATCCGCGACAAGCTGATGTTCGGCGAGAGCCACATCGGCGACGGCGGCCACGAGGGCCACACGCGCGCGGCGCAGATGGCCGACGCCGACGAGGTCTGCGGCTGCAACGGCGTCACCAAGGGCGCGATCTGCAAGGCGATCAAGGAGCGCGGGCTGTTCACGCTCGACGAGGTGCGCAAGCACACCAAGGCCAGCGCCTCCTGCGGTTCGTGCACCGGCCTCGTCGAACAGCTGCTGATGTTCACGGCCGGCGGCGACTACAGCGCCGCACCGCGCAAGAAGGCGATCTGCGGCTGCAGCGACCACAGCCACGAGGACGTGCGCGAGGCGATCCGCAAGGCCCATCTGCTGAGCATCCCCGAGGTCTACCGCGCGCTGGCCTGGCGCACGCCCGACGGCTGCGCCAGCTGCCGGCCGGCGATCAACTACTACCTGCTCAGCAGCTGGCCCAAGGAGGCCGTCGACGACCCGCAGAGCCGCTACATCAACGAGCGCAGCCACGCGAATATCCAGAAGGACGGCCGCTACAGCGTGATCCCGCGCATGTGGGGCGGCGAGACGACGGCGGCCGAGCTGCGGCGCATCGCCGACGCCGTCGACAAGTACCAGATCCCCACCGTGAAGGTCACCGGCGGCCAGCGCATCGACCTGCTCGGCGTGAAGAAGGAGGACCTGCCTGCGGTCTGGAAGGACATCGGCATGCCCAGCGGCCATGCCTACGCGAAGGCGCTGCGCACCGTGAAGACCTGTGTCGGCAGCGAATGGTGCCGCTTCGGCACCCAGGACAGCACGCAGATGGGCAAGGACCTCGAACGCTCGCTGTGGCGCATGGTCGCGCCGCACAAGGTCAAGCTCGCCGTCAGCGGCTGCCCGCGCAACTGTGCCGAGGCGGGGATCAAGGATGTCGGCGTCGTCGGCGTCGATTCGGGCTGGGAGATCCATGTCGCCGGCAACGGCGGCATCAAGACCGAGGTCGCGCAGTTCCTGTGCAAGGTGAAGACGGCGGCCGAGGTGCTCGAGATCAGCGGCGCCTTCCTGCAGCTGTACCGCGAGAACGGCTGGTATCTCGAGCGCACCGTGCACTACGTCAACCGCGTCGGGCTCGACTTCGTCAAGCAGCGCGTCGTCGACGACATCGAGGGCCGCCGGGCGCTGTGGGCGCGGCTGCAGTTCGCGCTCGACGGCGAGCCCGATCCCTGGTTCGAACACGAGCCGGCGCGCGTCGACCTGCGGCAGTTCGAGGCCATCGCCGTCGAAACGGCCAAGGAGCCTGCATGAGCGGCTGGATCACCGTCTGCCGCGTCGAGGACATCCCGCAGCTCGGTTCGCGCCGCGTCGCGCGCGAGCGCGGCCTCGCCGTGGCGCTGTTCCGCACGGCCGGCGACCGCGTCCACGCGCTGCTCGACCGCTGCCCGCACAAGGGTGGGCCGCTGAGCCAGGGCATCGTCTTCGGCGACGGCGTGGCCTGCCCGCTGCACAACTGGACCATCGGCCTCGCCGACGGCCGTGCGCGCGAACCCGACAGCGGCTGCACGCCGACCTTCGCCTGCCGCGTCGAGGACGGCGCCGTGATGCTCGACGCCGACGAGCTCGCGCACCATGCGACCGACCTCGCGCCGCCCGTCGCCGGCCCCTGCCGCTGATCGCCATGACCGAGACCCGATCGACCTGCCCGTATTGCGGCGTCGGCTGCGGCGTCGTCATCGAGAGCGAAGCCGGTCGCATCACCGGCGTGCGCGGCGACCCCGACCATCCGGCGAATGCCGGCCGCCTGTGCACCAAGGGCAGCACGCTGCACCTGACGGCGGCGGCGCATCTGCAGCCGCAGGTGCGCGCGCTGCGGCCGATGTGGCGGCCGACGCGCGGCACCCCGCTGCAGCCGACCGGCTGGGATGCCGCGCTCGACCTCGCCGCCGATCGCTACGCGCAGGCGATCGCGACCGAGGGCCCGGACGCCGTCGCCTTCTACCTCAGCGGCCAGTTGCTGACCGAGGACTACCACGTCTTCAACAAGCTCGCCAAGGGTCTCGTCGGCACCAACAACGTCGACACCAATTCGCGCCTGTGCATGAGCAGCGCCGTCGCCGGCTACAAGCTCTCGCTCGGCGCCGACGCGCCGCCGGCCTGCTACGACGACCTCGCGCTGGCGCGCACGGTCTTCATCACCGGCTCGAACATGGCCTGGACGCATCCGGTGCTGTTCCGCCGCCTCGAGGACGCGCGGCGCGCGAACCCCGGGCAGAAGTGGATCGTCGTCGACCCGCGCCGCACCGAGACCGCCGCGGCGGCCGACCTGCATCTGCAGATCCTCCCCGGCACCGACGTCATGCTGCACCACGCGCTGCTGCACGTGATGCTGTGGGAGGGACTCACGGACGCCGCGCACATCGCCGCGCACACGCGCGGCTTCGAGGCGTTGCGCGACCGCGTGCGCGAGTTCTCGCCCGCGCAGGCGGCGAAGATCTGCGGCGTGCCCGAGGCCGCGATCATCCAGGCCGCGCGCTGGTTCGCGCAGGCCACGCCGACGCTCTCGCTGTGGTGCCAGGGCCTGAACCAGAGCAGCAGCGGCACCGACAAGAATCGCACGCTGATCAACCTGCACCTGGCCACGGGCCAGATCGGCAAGCCCGGCGCCGGCCCGCTGTCGCTCACCGGCCAGCCCAACGCGATGGGCGGGCGCGAGGTCGGCGGCCTCGCGAACCTGCTGCCCGGCCACCGCGAGGTCGCGGACGCGCAGCATCGCGCCGAGATCGCCGCGCTCTGGGGCGTGCGCGAACTCCCGGCGCGGCCCGGGCTGACGGCGGTCGAGCTGTTCGAGGCCGCGGCCGCGGGCCGCATCCGCGCGCTCTGGATCGCCTGCACCAACCCGGCGCAGTCGATGCCCGACCAGCACCTCGTGCGGCGCGCGCTCGAGCGCTGCGAGTTCGTCGTCGTCCAGGAGGCCTATGCGACGACGGCCACCGCCGCCTACGCCGACCTGCTGCTGCCGGCGGCGAGCTGGGGCGAGAAGGAAGGCACGGTGACGAACAGCGAGCGCCGCATCAGCCGCGTGCGCGCCGCCGTCGCCGCGCCCGGCCTGGCGCGCGACGACTGGCGCATCGCCGCCGACTTCGCGCGCCGGCTCGAGGCGCGGCTGCCGTCGCGGCGCGCGGCCGGCTTCGAGGGCCGCTCGATGTTCGACGACGCGACGCCCGAGGCGATCTGGAACGAGCATCGCGAAAGCACGCGCGGGCGCGACCTCGACATCACCGGGCTGAGCTGGGCCGCGCTCGACACGCCGCAGCAATGGCCCTGCCCTGCCGTCGTGACCGGCGCGGGCGGCGCGGGCGGCGCGGCCCAGACCGGCGCGGGCGGCGACGTCCCGACGGGCGCGGCGCGCCTGTACACCGACGGCCGCTGCGCCCATGCCGACGGCCGCGCGCGCTTCGCCGCGCCGGCCTGGAGGCCGACGGCCGAGCTGCGCGACGCGCGCTATCCCTATGCGCTGACGACGGGCCGGCTGCGCGACCAGTGGCATGGCATGAGCCGCACCGGCACGCTCGGCCGCCTCCACGCCCATGCGCCGGGGCCGACGCTGGACCTGCACCCGCAGGAGCTGGCGCGCCGCGGCTGGCGCGAAGGCGAACTGCTGCGCGTGAGCTCGCGCCGCGGCGCCGTCGTGCTGCCGGTGCAGGCCAGCGCCGCGGTGGCGCCGGCGCAGGCCTACGTCGCGATGCACTGGGGTTCGGAGGCCATGGCGGGGCCGGGCATCAACGCGCTGACCACCGGCGCGCGCTGCCCGCAATCGCAACAGCCCGAGCTCAAGCATGCGGCGGTGCGCATCGAGCCCGCGGCGCTGCCCTGGTCGCTCGTCGGCGCGGCCTGGCTGCCGGCGCACGAGGCGCTGGCGCTGCGCGAGCGGCTGCGCGCGCTCTACGACGGTTTCGGCTACGCCAGCTGCATCCCCTTCGGCCGCGAGCCCGACGGGCGCGTCGGCCTGCTGTGGCGCGCCGCCGCGGCCGCGCCGGTCGACGCGGCGCTCGTCGCCGCCGTCGAGTCCGCGCTCGGCCTCGCCGACGGCCCCGTCCTGCGCTATGCCGATGCGCGCGCCGGCCAGCGCCG
>JAGWVB010000266.1 GCA_018971105.1 Burkholderiales bacterium | reverse complement strand
GCCGGCGTGGCGGCGGTTCGAGGCCCGCCGGCGGGCGCATGGTCGTGTCGCCGGCGCGGGGCGGCACCGCGTCGCGGGTTGTCGAGGAGGGCGTGTCGGTCATGGGCGTCGGTCGCTCTGGGCAGGGACCACCATGCTGCCGGGCCCAGCTTTGGCCAAGCTTTGGTTCGGCGTGACCGAGCCGCCCTGCGGTCCTGCGTCCCGCGGGCGTGGGACGGCCCGCCCGCGGCGCCGGCCTGCAGCGCCGGCCTGCAGCGCCGGCCTACAGCGCCGGCCAGGGCCCCACGCGCGCCGACAGCCGCCCGCCCTCGAGCCCGAAGCGCAGCGGCAGCGCCAGCGCCCGGGCCAGGCCCTGGCTCAGCGCCAGCCCGAGGCCCGCATGGTGCGAGGTGCCGCCCTCGGGATGCTTGCGCCAGAAGCGATGCCCGAAGTGGTCGAGATCGCCCGCCTCGAGGTCGGGCGCGGCGTTGTCGATGACGAGCGACCAGCCAGCGCCGGCGCGCTCGATGCGGCAGCCGATCGCCGTGCCCGCGGGCGCATATTCGAGCGCGTTGCGCAACAGGTTCGAGACGATGCGCTCGACGATGCCGAGATCGCTCTGCACCCAGGCCGCCGGCGGCAGCTCGGCCTGCACCGCGATGCCGCGCGCGGCCCCCAGGTCGCGCAGCGCGGCGATGAGCCCGCCGACGAGCGCGGCCAGGTCCAGCGGATCCGGCGCCACCGCGTCCTGGCCCGATTCCAGCCGCGCCAGCAGCAGCAGCGTGTCGACGCTGCGCTGCATGCGCGCACAGGACTCGATCGCGACAGCCAGGCTGCGCCGCGCCTGGCGCGGGTCGGCATCGGCGAGCGCGCCCTCGGCGCTGGTGCGGATCTCCGCCAGCGGCGTGCGCAGTTCATGCGCCACGTCGCGCGCGAAGCGGCGCTCGCGCGCCAGCGCCGCGTAGAGGCGCTGCAGGCCGCCGTCGAGCGCGTCGGCGAAGGGTTTCAGCTCGCGCGGGAAGCCCTCGCCCACCGCTTGCAGCGGTGCGTCGGTGTCGAGCGCGGCGACCTTGGCGCCGGCCCGGTGCAGCAGCGCGATCACATGCCGGACGACGAGCAGGCCCAGGGCCACGGCCAGCACCAGCGCCAGCCCGATGCCGCCGA
This sequence comes from Burkholderiales bacterium, assembly GCA_018971105.1. Taxonomy (GTDB): domain Bacteria; phylum Pseudomonadota; class Gammaproteobacteria; order Burkholderiales; family Burkholderiaceae_C; genus Rubrivivax. The sequence continues at coordinate 4,774 of JAGWVB010000266.1, read as the reverse complement.
GCAGCGCGAGATGGATGCGCCGTTCGGTGCGGTCCCAGTTCTCGCGTTCGCTCGCCACCACGAGCAGGCGCGGCGCGCCGGCGCCGGCCTCTGCGGGCAGGCGCAGGGCCACGGCGCGCCCGGCATGGCCGTCGGGCAGCACGAGGTCGAAAAAGCGCGGCGTGCCCCGCTCCTGCGGCCCCGGGGGCAGGGCGCTGCCGGCGCTGCTGGGCGAGCGCAGCAGGGCGCGGCCGCACGCATCGAACACGGTGTAGAACTCGGTGTGTGCGCCGCCCGCGTATTCGGGCATCAGGCTGGCGAGCCGGCTCGGGTCCTGCCCCTGCAGCGCGCGCGCGACGGCGCCGGCTCGGTCCAGCAGGTTGTGGTCCATGCGCTGGTAGATCTCGCGATCGATCCCGTGTTCGAGCGCCAGGAACAGCGCGAGGAACACGCAGCCGATGCTCGAGGCCAGCCCGACCGCGAGCCGGCGCTGCAGCGACCAGGCGGCGGACGCCGGCGCGCGCGCTGGCGGGGCCGCGCTCATCGCGGCAGGCGCCTCGGCGGCTCAAGGGAAGACATAGCCGAATCCGCGCCGTGTCCGGATCAGGTCGTCGATGCCGTGTTGCGCCAGCTTCGTGCGCAGCGTGCTGACGATGACCTCGACGACCTTGTCCGACGCCTCGCTGCGGCTGTCGTACAGATGCTCGAAGATCTGCGTGCGCGACAGCGTCGCGCCCTGGCGCCGCAGCAGCAGTTCCAGCAGCCCGTATTCCTTGGGCGTGAGGCGCAGGTCCTGGCCGCGCCAGCGCGCCGTGCGCGAGCGCGGATCGACCTCGAGTTCGCCGTGGCGCAGCACCGGCTCGTCGCGCTGCGCCGGCCGGCGCACGAGCGCGCGCAGCCGCGCCAGCAGCTCGTCCAGCGCGAAGGGCTTGACGAGGTAGTCGTCGGCCCCGGCGTCGAGCGCGTGCACGCGGTCGTCGACGAGCTCGCGCGCCGACAGCACCAGCACCGGCGCGGCGCCGGTCTCGCGGCCCAGCGCGCGCAGCACGCCGTAGCCGTCCAGCCGCGGCAGCATCAGATCGAGCACGACGGCGTCGTAGCGGTAGCGGCGCAGGAACTCGAGCGCGACGATGCCGTCGCGCGCGATGTCGCAGGCATAGCCCTCCTGCGTCAGCCGCCGGTCCAGGGCCTCGGACAGGGTCTCGGAATCCTCGACGATCAGGATGCGCATCGACGCCTCGCGGTCACGTAGGCGTCGATGCTAAGGCGTCGCCGCGGTCGCCGCCGCCGCTGCCGCCTGCGCCTGCAGCCAGCGCCCGAAGGCCTGCAGCGCCGCGCTGCCGGCCTTGTGCTCCGGGTAGATCAGGAAATAGTGGCGCCCGCTGGCCACCGCGCGGCGGCTGACGCGCACGAGCAGGCCGCGCGCCAGTTCCTCGTGCACGAGGAAGGGCGGCACGAGCGCGACGCCCAGGCCCTGCATCGCGGCCTGAGCCAGCATCGAGAACAGCTCCAGCCGCGGCCCGGCGAGATCGCCGTCGACCTCCAGCCCCTGGGCGGCGAACCATTCGCGCCAGGCATAGGGCCGCGTGCTCTGCTGCAGCAGCGTCTGCGCCGCCCAGTCCCTGCGGCCGAAGGCGCGCCGCCCGGCGGCGCGCTGCGGGCTGCAGACGGCGACCAGGCTCTCGTCCATCAGGCACAGGCCCTCGGTGCCGGGCCAGGCCGAGACGCCGGCGTGGATCGCGGCGTCGAAGGGCGTGCCGTCGAACAGGAAGGGGCGCGTGCGCGAGCTCAGGTTGATCTGGATGCCGGGATGCGCGCGCTGGAAGTCCGGCAGGCGCGGCAGCAGCCAGCGCGTGGCGAAGGTCGGCACGACGCCGAGCTCGAGCGTGCCGCCTGCGCCGCCGCGCGCCATCAGCGTGAGCGCGTCGCGCTCGACCTCGTCGAGCCGCGCGCGCACCTGGCGCGCGTAGCCGCTGCCGGCATCGGTCAGCGCGACGCCGCGCCGGCTGCGCTGGAACAGGCGCACGCCGAGGAAGTCCTCGAGCGTCGCGATCTGGCGGCACACGGCGCTCTGCGTCACGGCCAGTTCGTCGGCCGCCTTGGTGTAGCTCTGGTGGCGCGCCGCGGCCTCGAAGACCGTCAGCGCCGCGGTCGAGGGGATCTTGCGTCGCATCGGTTCTATTGTGCGTTGCCCGCACAGGTCGATGCAAAGATATCGGTTGCGGCGGCACGCGGCGCTTTGTAGAGTGCGCGGCAGTCGACATCGAGGACCCGCAACCATGACTTCCGATCACAAGAAGGCCAGCTTCCAGTGGGACGACCCGCTGCTGCTCGAGCAGCAGCTGGGCGCCGACGAACGCCAGGTGCGCGACGCCGCGCGCGCCTACGCCCAGGACCAGCTGGCGCCGCGCGTGCTCGAGGCCTTCCGCCACGAGACCACCGACGCGGCGATCTTCCGCGAGATGGGCGCGCTCGGCCTGCTCGGCCCGACGATCCCCGAGGCCTACGGCGGCGCCGGCCTGAACTACGTCTGCTACGGCCTCGTCGCGCGCGAGATCGAGCGCGTCGATTCGGGCTACCGCTCGATGATGAGCGTGCAGAGCTCGCTCGTGATGCTGCCGATCTTCGAGTTCGGCACCGAGGCGCAGAAGCGCAAATACCTGCCCCGGCTGGCGCGCGGGGAGTGGATAGGCTGCTTCGGCCTCACCGAACCGAACCATGGCTCGGACCCCGGCAGCATGGTGACGCGGGCGCGCAAGGTGCCGGGCGGCTATGCGCTCAGCGGCTCCAAGATGTGGATCACCAACAGCCCCATCGCCGATGTCTTCGTCGTCTGGGCCAAGGACGATGCCGGATCCATCCGCGGCTTCATCCTCGAGCGGGGCGCCAAGGGCCTCACCGCGCCGGCGATCCACGGCAAGGTCGGCCTGCGCGCCAGCATCACGGGCGAGATCGTGATGGACGAGGTGTTCTGCCCCGAGGAGAACGCACTGCCCGAGGTGCGCGGGCTCAAGGGCCCGTTCACCTGCCTGAACAGCGCCCGCTACGGCATCGCCTGGGGCGCCCTGGGCGCGGCCGAGGACTGCTGGCACCGCGCGCGCCAGTACACGCTGGAGCGCCAGCAGTTCGGCAAGCCGCTGGCGGCCAACCAGCTGGTGCAGAAGAAGCTGGCCGACATGCAGACCGAGATCACGCTCGGCCTGCAGGGCTGCCTGCGCCTGGGGCGCATGAAGGACGAGGGCACGGCCGCCGTCGAGGTCACCTCGATCATGAAGCGCAACAGCTGCGGCAAGAGCCTGGAGATCGCGCGCCTGGCGCGCGACATGCTCGGCGGCAACGGCATCAGCGACGAGTTCGGCGTCGCGCGCCATCTCGTCAACCTCGAGGTCGTCAACACCTACGAGGGCACGCACGACGTGCACGCGCTGATCCTCGGGCGCGCCATCACCGGCATCGCCGCGTTCTAGGCCATGGCCAGCAGCGAACCGGGCGCGCCGCCGGCCGCCGCGCTCGCGGGCCTGCGCGTGCTCGACCTCTCGCGCGTGCTTGCCGGCCCCTGGTGCAGCCAGCAGCTGGCCGACCTGGGCGCCGATGTCGTCAAGGTCGAACGCCCGGGCAGCGGCGACGACACGCGCAGCTGGGGCCCGCCCTGGCTCGCGCGCGAAGGCGAAGCGTGCGGCGATGCCGGCGCCGCCGGCCCCGGCGAATCGGCCTATTTCCTCAGCACCAACCGCAACAAGCGTTCGATCACGATCGACATCGCGCAGCCCGAGGGCCGGCAGCTCGTGCGCGACCTCGCGCTGCGCGCCGACGTGCTGCTGGAGAACTTCAAGGCCGGCGGCCTGGCGCCATACGGCCTGGACTACGCCAGCCTGGCGGCGTTGAATCCGCGCCTCGTCTACTGCTCGATCACCGGCTTCGGCCAGACCGGCCCCTATGCCGAGCGCCCCGGCTACGATTTCCTGATCCAGGGCCTGGGCGGCCTGATGAGCGTCACCGGACGGCCCGACGGCGAGCCCGGCGCCGGTCCGCTCAAGGTCGGCGTCGCGCTGACCGACGTGCTGACCGGGATGTACGCCAGCGTGGCCGTGCTGGCGGCGCTGCAGCGCCGCCAGGTCAGCGGGCGCGGCCAGCATATCGATCTCGCGCTGCTCGACGTGCAGGTCGCCGCGCTCGCCAACCAGGCCAGCAGCTACCTCGTCGGCGGCCAGGCGCCGCAGCGCCTGGGCAATGCACACCCGAGCATCGTGCCCTACCAGGACTTCCCGACCGCCGACGGCCACGTGATCGTCGCCGTCGGCAACGACGGCCAGTTCGCCGCCTTCGCCGCCGCGCTCGGTTGTCCGCAATGGGCGCGCGACCCGCGCTACGCGACGAATCCCGAGCGCGTGCGGCAGCGCCGGGAACTGGTGGCGCTGATCGCCGCCATCACGGTCACGCGCACGACCGACGAATGGATTGCGGCGATGGAGGCCGCCAAGGTGCCCTGCGGACCGATCAACACGCTCGATCGCGTCTTCGCCGACCCGCAGGTGCGCGCGCGCGGCCTGCGCGTCGAGGTGGCGCATCCGCATGCCGCGGCGCTGCCGCTGGTGGCCAACCCGATCCGGCTCTCGGAATCGCCCGTCGCCTACCGGCGCCCGCCGCCGCTGCTGGGCGAGCACACCGCGGCCGTGCTGGACGACTGGCTCGCGCTCGACGGCGCGGCGATCGAGGATCTGCGCCGGCGGCAGATCGTCTGAACCGGCGCGGCCCGTGCCGGGCCGGCGCAGCCGGGGGAGCCGCCGCCGGCGCC
>JAGWVB010000265.1 GCA_018971105.1 Burkholderiales bacterium | reverse complement strand
CTGGCGCGCCTGGCGCGCGCGCCGCGGCAACGAGCAGGTGGTGGCCGCGCTCGCACCGGCGGCGCCGGCGGCCGCCCCCGAGAGCGCCGACCTGGCCGCCGTGCGCCAGCGCTTCGAGACCGCGCTGAAGACGCTGCGCCATGCGCGCTTCGGCGCTGGCGCCGGCGCCGGCGCCGGCGCATCCGGCGGGCCGCTGGTGAAACTGCGCCAGCGCTGGAGCGGGCGCTATCTGTACCAGCTGCCCTGGTACCTCATCGTCGGCGCGCCGGGCTCGGGCAAGACGACGGCGCTGCGCAACGCCGGCCTGCAGTTCCCGCTTGCGGCGCAGATGGGCGACGAGGCGCTGCGCGGCGTCTCGGGCACGCGCGACTGCCAATGGTGGTTCACCGACCGCGCCGTGCTCATCGACACCGCGGGCCGCTTCACGACCCAGGACAGCGACGCCGCCGGCGACCAGGCGACCTGGACCGGCTTCCTCGACCTGCTCAAGCGCTCGCGGCCGCGCCAGCCGCTCAACGGCGTACTCGTCACGGTCGCGGCCGGCGACCTGCTCGCGCGCGGCGCCGCCGAGCGCCTGCGCTACGCGCAGCAGGTGCAGCTGCGCCTGCAGGAGCTGCAGCGCCAGCTGCGGCTGGAACTGCCGGTCTACCTGCTGGTGACCAAGGTCGACCTGATGGCCGGCTTCGCCGATGTCTTCGCCGGGCTGGAGCGGGAACAGCGCGCGACGCCCTGGGGCTGCACCTTCGCGCTCGAACCGGCGCAGGCCTGGCAGCAGGCGCTGGCGCCCGAACTCGAGGCGCTGCTGCAGCGCCTGCAGGACGGGCTCATCGACCGCCTGCAGGCCGAACCCGACGCGCAGCGCCGCGCCCGCATCTATGGCTTCCCGCACCAGTTCGCCGCGCTGCGCGCGCCGCTGCTCGAATTCGTGCAGCAGGTCTTCACGCCGACGCCGTTCGGCGACGCGGCGCAGCTGCGCGGCGTCTACCTCGTCAGCGGCACCCAGGAAGGCTCGCCGATCGACCGCGTGCTCGGCGCCGTGGCGCGGCGCTTCCGCATCGAGCAGGCGGTGCTGCCGCCGCAGCGCGCCAGCGGCCGCAGCTATTTCATCGAACGCCTGCTGACCGAGGTCGTCTTCGCCGAGCAGGGCCTGGCCGGCACCGACCGGCGCTGGGAGCGACGCCGCGGCGCGCTCCTCGCCGGCGCCCATGCGGCGCTGGCGCTGCTGGCGTTCGGCACCGTCGCCGCCTGGTGGACGAGCTGGCGCGGCAACGCGGCCTACGTCGAGCGCGTCGCCGCGCGCGTCGAGACGGTGCGGCGCGAGGTGCTGCAGACGCCGAACCGCGCGACGCCCGATCTCGCCCCCATCCTGCCCGCGCTCGACGCAACGCGCGGCCTGGCCGCCGATGGCGGCGCCGACGCCGGCCGCGGGGTTCCCGCCGGCGTGCCCTGGCGCCTGGGCTTCGGCCTCTACCAGGGCCGCAAGCTCGACAGCGCCGCGAACCAGGCCTACCGGCACATGCTCACCGACGCCGTGCTGCCGCGGCTCGCGCTGCGCCTGGAGCAGCAGCTGCGCGCCGACGAGCCGCCCGAGGTCCAGTACGAGGCGCTCAAGGCCTATCTGATGATGTACGAGCCGGCGCATTTCGACGCCGCGGCGCTGAAGGACCATTTCGAGGCCGACTGGGACGCGCGCCAGGCGCGCGAGATCACGCCCGAGCAGCGCGCCGCGATGAGCCGCCACCTCGACGCGCTGCTGGCCCAGGGCGCCGCGGTCTCGCCGCTGCCGCAGGACCGGGCGCTGGTGGCGACGCTGCGCAACCAGCTCGCCGCGGTCTCGCTGCCGCAGCGCGTCTACCACCGGCTGCGGCGCCTGGGGTCGGGCCTGGATGCGCCCGAGTTCACCGTCGTCGGCGCCGGCGGTCCGAATGCGCAGCTCGTCTTCGCGCGTGCCAGCGGCCTGCCGCTGACGCGCGGCGTCCCCGGGCTCTACACCTACGACGGCTACCACCACGGTTTCCAGAAGGTCGTCGCCCAGGTCACGCGCCAGCTCGCCTCCGAGCAGACCTGGGTGCTGGGCATCGCGCCCGGCAGCGCCGGCGCCGGCGCGCTCGATTCGGCCCAGCTCGTCGACGACGTGCGCCGCCTCTACCTCGAGGAGTACCGCGACACCTGGAAGGCCTTCATCGCCGACGTCCGGCTCCAGCCGCCGACGAGCATCGCGCAGGCGCTCGAGATGGCGCATGTCCTGTCGGCGGCGGACAACCCGCTGGTACCGCTGATGAAGGCGATGTCCCGCCAGACGACCCTGCTCGGCGCCGGCGCCGGCGCCGGCCTCGGCGAACAGCTCGCGCGCAAGGGCGACGCGCTGGCGAGCCAGTTCCAGGCCCGCCTGCGCGGCGCCACCGGCCAGGCGGGGGCGGGCCAGGGTGCGCAGCCGCAGCGCATCGAGAGCATCGTCGACGACGAGTTCGCCGGCCTGCGCCGCTACGTCACCGCGCCCGAGGGCGGCGGCAAGGCACCGATCGACGGCGTCGTCGAGCGCCTGCAGGACCTGCAGCAGCTGCTGCTGGCCGTCCAGCAGGCCGTCGAGGGCGGCAACGCGCCGCCGCCGTCGCCGCTGCCCAATCAGATCAAGGTCGAGGCCTCGAACGCGCCGCAGCCGGTACGCGCGATCCTCGAAACGCTGGGCGGCACGAGCGCCCGCATCGCCCTGCTGACGCTGCGCGAGAACCTCGCGCGCGACGTGCGCACCCAGATCGGCGACTTCTGCAACCAGGCCATCAGCGGCCGCTACCCCTTCGACCCGAGCGCGACGCGCGAGGTCAGGCCGGCCGATTTCGCGGCCCTCTTCGGCCCCGGCGGCAAGTTCGAGCAGATGCAGCAGAAGCTGGCGATGTACATCGACACCGGCACCCGGCCCTGGAGCTTCCGGCCCATCGACGGCGTGCCGCTGGGCAGCGATGTCGGCACGCTGCCGCAGTTCCAGCGCGCGGCCGTGATCCGCGAGACCTTCTTCCAGGGCGGCGCGACGGTGCCGACGACGCGGCTCGAGTTCAAGCCGGTCGAGATGGATCCGCGGCTGCACCTGTTCACGCTCGACGTCGACGGCCAGATCGTGCGCTACGACCAGGGCCCGCAGATCCCGCAACCGGTGCGCTGGCCCGGGCCGCGCGGCTCCGACGTCGTGCGCGTGATGGTCGATCCCGCGACCGGCGGCGGCCTCGTCAACGACGGCCCCTGGGCGCTGTATCGGCTCTTCGACCGCGTCACGATGCAGCCCGGTTCGGCGCCCGAGAAGTTCCGCGCCACCTTCGACATCGACGGCCGCAAGACGGTGTTCGACATCACCTCGTCGAGCGTGCGCAACCCGTTGCGGCTGGCCGAGCTGCGCGCATTCCGCTGCCCCGAGGGCCTGTGAGATGAGGCCCGGCGCCGGCTGGTACGGCAAGGTCGCCGCACTGGGCGACTTCGCCGCGCGCCGGCTCGAGGCGGGCTGGGTCCAGCGCTGCGACCGCTGGCTCGCGGCCGGCATGCAGGCGCTCGAACGGCGCGGTCCGCAGGGGCTGGCGAGCTACCTCGCGGCGCCGCTGTGGCGCTGGGCCTGGGCGCCGGGCGTCGTCGATGCGCAATGGTGGTTCGGCGTGCTGATGCCGAGCTGCGACAGCGTCGGCCGCTACTACCCGCTCGTCGTCGCGCAGGCGCGACCGCGGCCGCCGGCCGACCGCTGGGCCTTCGATCACCTCGACCTCTGGTGGTCGCGCGCGGCGCAGGCGGCGCTGCACACGCTCGCCGAGGACGCGTCGATCGAGCGCTTCGAGGACGAGCTCGACCATCTCCCGCCCTGGCCCGCCGCCGCCGCGGCCAGCTGCCGCGCCGTCGGCGGCGGCCGCTTCGAGACCGCCGCCGGCGCGACCCCGGGCGACCTCGCCCATGCGATCGCCGAGCAGGCGCTGCTGCAGCGGCTCGACGGCGCCAGCCTGTGGTGGCCGCTGCGCGAGGGCAGCACGCAGTGCAGCCTGGCCGCCGGGCTGCCCGACGCGGCGCTGCTGGCGGCGATGCTGCAGGGCGGCTGAACGGGCGCGGGCGGGGCGCCGCGCCGGCGCACCGACATCCCGGCGTTAGCATCGGCGCCGCACCGCCATGTCCTACGCCAACGCCCTGAGCCACCTGAACTGGGGCTCGCTCTACGACGCGAGCGCCTGGGTGCTGCGCATCGGCGCGCTGCTCTACGTGCCGCAGCGCCGGCCGCCGAACGCCGCGCGCGCCTGGCTGCTGTTCATCTTCTTCCTGCCCTGGCCGGGCGTGCTGCTGTACCTGCTGATCGGCCGCGCCTACCTGCCGCGGCGCCGCTTCGAGGTGCAGCAGCAGATCGTCGAGCTCGTGCGCCGGCTCGCACCGCGCGTGCCCGGCTTCGAGTCCGAACTCGAACGCCATGTCGCGCCCGAGCTCGCGCCGGCACTGCGGCTGGCCGGCCGGCTCTCGGAATTCCCGCCCGTGGGCGGCAACGCCTTCGCGCTGCTGCCGCGCTACGACGAGGCGATCGCCCGCATCGTCGACGAGGTCGCGGGCGCGCGGCATTACGTCCACATGCTGTTCTACATCTACGAGCACGACGAGGTGGGCGCGCGCATGACCGATGCGCTGGTCGACGCCGCGCGCCGCGGCGTCGCGGTGCGCGTGCTGATGGACGCGATCGGCTCGCGCGCCGGGCTGGCGCAGCTCGGCCCGCGGCTGCGCGCGGCCGGGGCCGAGGTCATCGCGGTGATGCCGCTGCGCCTGTGGGGGCCCAACGCGGCGCGCCTCGACCTGCGCAACCATCGCAAGATCGTCGTCGTCGACGGCGCCTGCGCCTATTTCGGCTCGCAGAACATCGTCAGCGCGCATGCCAACCGCGGCCTCGTCAACGAGGAGCTGCTGGTGCGTGCCACCGGCCCGGTCGTGCGCCACCTGCACGCGGTGCTGCTGGGCGACCGCTATCTCGAGACCGCGGACCTGCCGCCCGAATCGGACAGCCTCGCGCCGGCCGCCGCGGCCGCGGGCATCGAGGCCGGCTACGCGCAGGTCGTGCCCAGCGGCCCCGGCTACAGCGAGGGCACGGCCGAGGCGGTGATGATCGCGCTGCTGTACGGCGCGCGCCACCGCGTCGTCCTCACCTCGCCCTACGTGATCCCGAGCGAGCCTTTCCTGGCGGCGATGCTCGCGACGGCGCGCCGCGGCGTGCGCGTCGACCTCATCGTCGACGCCGAATCGAACAAGCCGCTCGTGCAGCTCGCGCAGCAGAGCTTCTACGACGCGATGCTGGCCGCCGGCGTCGGCATCCACCGCCACAAGGGCAGCTTCCTGCACGCCAAGCATCTGAGCGTCGACGACGATGTCGCGCTCGTCGGCTCGTCGAACCTCGACATCCGCTCGTTCGCGCTCAACGCCGAGATCAGCGTGCTGGTCTACGAGCGCGGCTTCGTGCGCGAGCTCGCGGCGATCCAGGACGGCTACCTGAGCCGCAGCGAGCGCGTGACGGTCGCCGACCGCGCGCGCCTGCCGCGGCGCCTGCGCGTGCTCGAGAACCTGGCGCGGCTGACCGACTCGCTGCTGTAGGCGCTTACCAACGGTAGCGCGGCGGCTGCGAACGTAACAAACGCATCGGAACCCGGCGCCGGGCCGGGGTGTCCACCGTCGCAACCGGCGCCGCCGCCGCCGATCCGGCGTGCAACTCGTTACCCATCTCCCGCGCCAGGCGCCATCCTGCGCTGCCGCCGGCGCGTTGATGGGTGATCACCGTCAGGAGTCCGATGATGTCCCTACCGAATCAACTTCCCACCCAGTCGTCCACCCGATCGCGCACCGCCCTGCTGGTCGCCGGCGGCCTCGGCCTGGCCGGTATCGGCCTGGCGGCCGGGCTGTGGCTGCGCAGCCCGGCGGCCAGCGCGCCCGGCCCCGCCGCGCTGGCCGG
>JAGWVB010000020.1 GCA_018971105.1 Burkholderiales bacterium | reverse complement strand
GCGCGGCCGCTGTGCGCGCCGCCGCCCGCGACGCCGCCGGCCGCAAGCGCGGCGACGGCGGCCGCGTCGCCGGCCGCACCGGCGATCGACCGCACCGCCAAGCTCTACATCGGCGGCGCGCAGGTGCGGCCCGACGGCGGCTACAGCCGCGAGCTGCGCGTCGGCGGCACGCTGCTCGGCCTCGTGCCCGAGGGCAACCGCAAGGACATCCGCAATGCCGTCGAGGCGGCGCGCAACGCCGCCGCCTGGACGGCGCAAAGCGCGCATGGCCGGGCGCAGGTGCTGTATTTCATGGCCGAGAACCTGCTGGCGCAGCGCGACCGTTTCGTGGCGCGGCTGGCGCAGGTGCAGCGCGTCGACGCGGCCGAGCGCGAGGTCGAGACCTGCGTTCGGCGCCTGTTCCATTACGCCGCCTGGGCCGACAAATACGACGGCCGCGTGCACCGTCCGCCGCTGCACGGCATCGTCACCGCGCTGCCCGAGGCGCTGGGCGTGATCGGCATCGGCTGCCCGCAGGAGGCGCCGCTGCTCGGCCTGGTGGCGCTGATCGCGCCGGCGATCGCGCTCGGCAACCGCGTCGTCGCCGTGCCGTCGACGGCGCTGCCGCTGGCGGCGACCGATTTCTACCAGGTGCTCGACACCTCGGACCTGCCGGGCGGCGTCGTCAACCTCGTCACCGGCGACGCCGATGCGCTGCTCGCGACGCTGGCCGCGCACGCCGATGTCGACGCCGTCTGGCGCCACGACGGCGATGCCGCCGGTTGTGCGCAGGTCGAAAAGCTATCGGCCGCCAACCTCAAGCGGACCTGGGTCGGCGGCGCGCGCGGACGCGACTGGTTCGACGAAGCGCAGGGCGCAGGGCCCGAGTTCCTGCGCCAGGCCACCCAGATCAAGAATGTCTGGGTGCCTTACGGCGTCTAGGCGCGCTTGCCGCGCTGCCTGGCCTGTCAGGCGCTGACCGCGCGGCGGGGCTTGACCGCCGTCACCTTGTGCCCGGCCCGGGCCGTGGTCTTGCGTACCGCCTTGACGACCGGCGCCGCGGCCTTCTTCGCGGAACGCACGGCGCGTTCGGCGCGCGGCGCGCCGGCGATGCGGGCCGACAGCTGGTCGGTGCCGGCGGCCAGGCGCTCGGACAGCGTGAGCGCGACGCGCGCACCGGGCAGGCTGGCGCGGGCGGCGGCCTCGATGCCGTTGGCCAGCAGCGGCGTCTCGAGGCCGGCGGCGCGCTCGGCGACGCGGTTGACCTGCGCGACGGCGATGCCGGCGCCGGTCTCGATGGCACGGCGGCCGCCGGCATCGATGGTCTCGAGGAGGCGGCGCACGCCGTTGCAATAGGCCTGGACGGCCTGCTCGGCGGCCTTGCGGGTGTTGGCGATCGTCTTCAGCGACAGACCTTGGAGGGTGCTTGGGTTCATCTTGCTCTTTCCTGTGTAAGCGGCCTTGTCGACCACGGACACAGTGTCCCGAACGGGACTAGGGAGCGATACCCAGAACCGCCGCTGAATCTAGAGCGGGCTCTCGGCTTTCCATTCCTTGCTGTTCATGCGCGGCCGTAGAGCCGCACCAGTTCGGCCAGGCGCCCCGCATGCCAGGGCTGGACCTCGCTCCAGTCGAAACGCCAGCGCCACCAGCCTGATTCCTGGCCCGGGTAATTCATCCGGCTTTCCGTCGGCAGCGCCAGCACGTCCTGCATCGGGTGCACGGCGGTGTCGGCGACGCTGGCCATCGCGGCGCGGATCAGCGTCCACGGCATGTCGTGGCCGTCGGTCGCGAGGTAGCCGCGCGCGTAATGGCGCTCGGCGTCGGTCGCCGTCGCCCACCAGCCGGCGACGGTGTCGTTGTCGTGGGTGCCGGTGTAGACGACGGTGTCGCGCTCGTGGTTGTGCGGCAGGAAGCGGTCGCTGGCGTCGCCGGCGAACGCGAACTGCAGGATGCGCATGCCGGGGAATTCGAACTTCTTGCGCAGCGCATCGACGTCGGGCGTGATCACGCCCAGGTCCTCGGCGATGATCGGCACCGGCCCGAGCGCGTGGGCGATGGCCTCGAACAGCGCATCGCCGGGACCCGGCAGCCAGCGGCCGTGGACCGCCGTCGGCTCGCTTGCCGGGATCTCCCAATAGCCGGCAAAGCCGCGGAAATGGTCGATGCGCACGATGTCGACGAGCTCGAAGGTGCGCCGCACGCGCTCGACCCACCAGGCATAGCCGTCCTTCGCATGCTCGCTCCAGCGGTACAGCGGGTTGCCCCAGCGCTGCCCGGTGGCGCTGAAGAAGTCCGGCGGCACGCCGGCGACGACGCTCGGCCGGCCCTGGGCGTCGAGCTCGAACAGCTGCGGGTTCGCCCACACCTCGGCGCTGAGGTAGGCGATGAAGATCGGCGTGTCGCCGATGATCTGCACGCCCTTGTCGTTCGCATAGGCCCTGAGCGCCGCCCATTGGCGGTAGAAGCGCCATTGGCAGAAGCGCCAGAAATCGATGCGTTCGGCGTGGCGCACGCGCGCCGCCGCCAGCGCCTGCGGTTCGCGCCGCGCCAGCGCCGGCGCCCAGTCGCACCAGTCGCGCCAGCCGCAGGATTCGCACAGCGACATGAAGAGCGCGTAATCGTCGAGCCAGTTCGCGTGCTCGGCGGCGAAGGCGGCGAAATCGGCGCGCTGCGCCGCCGTGCCGCGGGCCGCGTAATTCGCCGCCGCGCGCGCCAGCCGTTCCATGCGGTAGGGATGGACGTGGGCGTAATCGACCGCGGCGGCATCGAATTCGGCCAGCGGGACGAGATCGGCGGTCTCGAGCCAGCCCTGCTGCTGCAATTCACCGAGGTCGATCATCAGCGCATTGCAGGCGAAGGCCGAATTGCTCATGTACGGCGAATTGCCCGGACCGATGCCGGCCAGCGGCAGCACCTGCCAGAGCTTCTGGCCCGCGGCGACGAGCCAGTCGACGAAGTGGTAGGCCTCGGGGCCGAGGTCGCCCGAGCCATGCGGGCCGGGCAGCGAGGTCGGGTGCAGCAGTACGCCGCTGGCGCGGGGGAATCGCATGGCGGTTCTTCCTTTCGATCTTCTAATGCGGGTCCGCCGCGCGCAGCAGCACGACGCTGCGCGCGGGGAGTTCGTAATGCGTCGCCGGCGTGGCGCCGCCATCGGGGTGGCTGACCCAGTCGCGGCGGCCGTCGGCCTGCGTGCTGTCGAGCTCGCAGATCCAGCGCCCCGGCGGCAGCGCGAAACCGGCATCCATGTCGCGCGCGTTGAACATCAGCAGCAGCGCCGAGCGGCCGCGGCCGGGCGCGCCGATGAGCGCGCCGACGATGCGCGACATGCGGTTGTTCCAATGCTCGGGCGTCATCGGCTCGCCGGTGCGGCGCAGCCAGGCCAGGTCGGCGAGGCCATGGGCGTCGGGCAGCCCGGTGTACCAGCGCGGCGCCAGCGGCAGCAGGCGGCGGCGCAGCGCCAGCAGATGCGCGGTGTAGGCCAGCAGCTCGGCGTCGGCGGCCGGCCAGGCGATCCAGGTCGTCTCGTTGTCCTGGCAATACGGGTTGTTGTTGCCGCCCTGGCTGTGGCCGAGTTCGTCGCCGGCGGCCAGCATCGGCGTGCCCTGGGCCAGCAGCAGGCTGGCCAGCAGCGCGCGCTGCAGGCGCCGGCGCCGGCCGACGACGAGGGGGTCGGTGGTCGGTCCCTCCCAGCCGCAGTTCCAGCTCAGGTTGTGGCCGTGGCCGTCGCGGTTGTGCTCGCCGTTGGCCTCGTTGTGGCGCATGTCGTAGGCGACGAGGTCGGCGAGCGTGAAGCCGTCGTGCGAGACGACGTAGTTCACCGATTCCAGCGGCGAGCGCGAGCGCGCCTGGAACAGGTCGCTCGACCCCGCCAGGCGCAGCGCGAATTCGCCGCGCGTGCAGTCGCCGCCGAGCCAGAAGGCGCGCAGGGCGTCGCGGCAGCGGTCGTTCCATTCGAGCCAGCCGCGCGGGAACTGGCCGACGCGGTAGCCGCCCGGGCCCAGGTCCCAGGGTTCGGCGATCAGGCGCACGCCCTGCAGCGTCGGGTCCTGCAGCAGGGCCTTGAAGAAGGGCCCGTCGGGTTCGAAGCCGGCCGTGCCGCGGCCCAGCACCGGCGCGAGGTCGAAGCGGAAGCCGTCGACGTGCATCTCGCGCACCCAGTAGCGCAGGCTGTCCATCACCATCTGCAGCACGCGCGGGTGGCGGATGTCGAGCGTGTTGCCGCAGCCGCTCCAGTTGACGTAGTGCTCGCGCCGCTCGGGCTCGAGCCGGTACCAGCTCAGGTTGTCGAAGCCGCGCCAGCACAGCGTCGGTCCGCGCGCGTCGCCTTCGGGCGTGTGGTTGTAGACGACGTCGAGCAGCACCTCGATGCCGGCGGCGTGCAGCGCACGCACCATGTCGCGGAACTCGCGCCGCGGCGCGGCCGTCGCCGCATAGCGCGGGTCGGGGCAGAAGAACCCGAGCGTGTTGTAGCCCCAGTAGTTCTTGAGCCCGAGTTCGGTCAGCCGCGGCTCGTCGAGGATCTGCTGCACCGGCAGCAGGCAGATCGCCGTCACGCCCAGGCGCTGCAGATGCGCGATGGCCGCCGGCGATGCCAGTCCGGCGTAGCTGCCGCGCAGCGGCTCGGGCACGCCCGGCATGCGCCTGGTGAGGCCGCGCACATGGGCCTCGTAGATCACGAGGTCGGCGCCGGCCACGCGCGGCGGGCGGTCGCCTTGCCAGTCGTAGGCGTCGGCGATGACGCGCGACTTCAGCGCCTCGCGGCCGTTGTCGCGCACGTCGATCTGCTGCGGGTGTTCGCGGTCGGCGCCGTCGTGCGGGCCGCGCGGGTCGTGGCGGCCGACGATCTCGCGCCCCCAGGGGTCGAGCAGCAGCTTGTTCGGGTTGTGGCGGTGGCCGCGGTCGGGGCGCCAGGGGCCGTGCACGCGATAGCCGTAGACCAGGCCCGGGCCGGCGTCGGGCAGGCGGCCATGCCAGATGTCGCCGCTGCGCCCGGGCAGCGGCAGGCGTGCGATTTCGGTCCGGCCGCTGGCGTCGTACAGGCACAGGTCGACCTGGGACGCATGGGCGGCGAAGGCGGTGAAGTTGACGCCCTCGCCGTCGCAGCTCGCACCCATCGGCCAGGGGCGGCCGACCTCGAGCACCCGCACCGGCGCGGCGCCGGTCAGGGTGTCCATTCGAGGAAGACGGTGGCCAGCGGCGGCAAGGTCAGCAGCACCGAATCGGGCCGGCCATGGCTGGGCTGCGGCGCGCTGTGCGCGGCGGCCAGCGGCGTGCCGACGTTGCTGCCGGCGTACCAGGCCGAATCGGTGTTCAGGCGCTCGATCCAGCGCCCGGCGCGCGGCACGCCGATGCGCATGCGCTCGCGCACGACGGGCGTGAAATTGCACACCACCAGCATCAGCGCGCCGTCGCGGCTCTTGCGCACGAAGCTCAGCGTGCTCTGGCGCGCGTCGTCGTGGTCTATCCATTCGAAGCCGGCGCCGCTGAAATCCTGCTCGTAGAGCGCGGGGCTGGCCTTGTACAGCGCGTTCAGGTCGCGCACGAGGCGCTGCACGCCGGCATGTTCGGGGTATTGCAGCAGATGCCAGTCGAGGCTGCGCTCGTGGCTCCATTCGGCCGCCTGGCCGAATTCGCAGCCCATGAACATCAGCTTCTTGCCCGGGTGGCCCCACATGAAGCCGTAATAGGCGCGCAGGTTGGCGAATTGCTGCCAGCGGTCGCCCGGCATCTTCCCGAGCATGGAACCCTTGCCGTGCACGACCTCGTCGTGCGAGAGCGGCAGCACGAAGTTCTCGCTGAAGGCGTAGACGAGTCCGAAGGTCAGCTCGCCATGGTGGTAGGGCCGGTGGACGGGGTCGCGCGCCATATAGGCCAGCGTGTCGTGCATCCAGCCCATGTTCCACTTGAAGTGGAAGCCCAGCCCGCCGGCGTAGGTCGGGCGGCTGACGGCGGGAAACGAGGTCGATTCCTCGGCCAGCGTCACCGCCTGCGGCCGCTCGCCGCCGATGATCTCGTTCGTGCGCTTGAGGAAGGCGATGGCCTCCAGGTTCTCGCGCCCGCCGTGGACATTGGGGATCCACTCGCCCGCCTTGCGGCTGTAGTCGCGGTACAGCATCGACGCCACGGCGTCGACGCGCAGCCCGTCGATGTCGTAGCGCTCGAGCCAGTACAGCGCATTCGCGACGAGGAAGTTGCGCACCTCGGTGCGCGCGTAGTTGTAGATCAGCGTGTTCCAGTCGGGGTGGTAGCCCTCGCGCAGATCGGCGTATTCGTAGAGATGGGTGCCGTCGAAATTCGCCAGGCCGTGGGCATCGCTGGGGAAATGCGCCGGCACCCAGTCGAGCAGCACGCCCAGCCCGGCCGCGTGGGCGCGCTCGACGAAGCGGCGCAGCCCGGCGGCATCGCCGAAGCGCGAGGTCGGCGCGTACAGGCCCAGCGTCTGGTAGCCCCAGGAGCCGTCGAAGGGATGCTCGCTCACCGGCATCAGCTCGAGGTGGGTATAGCCCATGTCCCGTGCATAGGGCACGAGCTCGGCCGCCAGTTCGTCCCAGTTCAGCCAGCGGTCGGCTTCCTCGGGCTTGCGGCGCCAGCTCGCGAGGTGGACCTCGTAGATGCTGATCGGCGCGTCGAGCGCGTTCGCGGCCTGGCGCACCGGCGAGGGCGGCACGTAGGCCGGCATCGCGGTGACGACGCTGGCGGTGGCGGGCCGGACCTCGGACTGGCGCGCATACGGGTCGGCCTTCTGCGGCAGCAGCGCACCCTGCCGGTCCAGCAGCTCGAACTTGTAGCGCGCGCCACTGCCGACGCCGGGCAGGAACAGTTCCCAGATGCCGCATTCGCGGCGCAGCCGCATCGGATGCCGGCGCCCGTCCCAGAGGTTGAAGTCGCCGACGACGCTGACGCGGCTGGCGTTGGGCGCCCAGACCGCGAACGAGGTGCCTTCGACGCCCTGGCGGCTGCAGGGCAGGGCGCCGAGGATCTCGTAGGGCCGCAGGTGCGAGCCCTCGCCGAGCAGCCAGGCGTCCATCTCGCCGAGCACGGGGCCGAAGCGGTAGGGGTCGTCGATCAGCGCTGCGCCGCCGTCCGCCCAATGCACGCGCAGCTGGTAGGCGTCGGCGCGCGCCAGCGTGCCGGCGGCGCCTTCGAAGACGCCGTCGGCATGGCACGGTTGCAGCGGCCAGCCATGGGCGCCGGCGACGACCTCGGCCGCGCGCGCGCCGGGCAGGAAGGCGCGCACCCAGGTCGTGCCCGCGGCGTCGGCATGCGGGCCCAGGAGCGCGAAGGGGTCGCCGTCGCGGCCGAGCCGGATGCGGTCGATTTCGGCGGCGTCGAGCATGGCGCGGTTCAGGGCTTGGCCGGCAGGCGCCAGACCTGCGCCGCGTATTCCCGGATCGTGCGGTCGGACGAGAAGAACCCCATGCCGGCGACGTTGGCGATGGCCTGGCGCGCCCAGGCCGCGCGGTCGCGGTAGAGCGCGTCGACGCGCGCCTGCGCCGCGACGTAGCTGTCGAAATCGGCCAGCAGCATGTAATGGTCGCCGCCCCAGAGCAGCGAATCGACGAGCTCGCGGTAGCGCCCGGGCTCGTCCTCGCTGAATTGGCCGCCGCGGATCGCATCGAGCACGGCCTTGATGCGCGGGTTGCCCTCGTACAGGCGCAGCGGCTGGTAGCCGGCGGCGCGGCTGGCCTGCACCTCGGCCGTCGAGAGGCCGAAGATGAAGATGTGGTCGTCGCCGACCTGCTGGCGGATCTCGATGTTGGCGCCGTCGTCGGTGCCGATCGTGAGCGCGCCGTTGAGCGCGAGCTTCATGTTGCCGGTGCCCGAGGCCTCGGTGCCGGCGGTCGAGATCTGCTCCGAGAGGTCGGCGCCGGGCATGATGACCTCGGCCACCGAGACGCCGTAGTTCGGGATGAAGGCGATCTTGAGCCGGCCGGCGATGCGCGGGTCGTTGTTGATGACTTCGCCGGCGTCGTGGATCAGCCGGATGACGTTCTTCGCCGCGACGTAGCTCGACGCGGCCTTGCCGGCGAAGATCACCGTGCGCGGCACCCAGTCGGCGTCGGGGTCGGCGAGCATCGCCTGGTAGCGCGCGATGACCTGCAGCAGGTTGAGCAGCTGGCGCTTGTATTCGTGGATGCGCTTGACCTGGACATCGAACAGGCTCGCCGGGTCGACGATCAGTCCTGTGCTGGTGCGGATGTGCTCGGCCAGGCGCACCTTGTTGGCATGCTTGACGGCGAGGAAGGCGTCGCGGAAGCCCGCGTCGTCGGCCAGCGGGCGCAGGCGCTGCAGCTGGTCGAGGTCGAGCCGCCAGCCGCTGCCGATCCTCGCGTCGAGCAGCGCGGCCAGGCCCGGGTTGGCCTGCGCCAGCCAGCGCCGCGGCGTCACGCCGTTGGTCATGTTCGTGAAGCGCTCGGGCCACAGCGCGGCGAAATCGGCGAAGATGGTCTGCACCAGCAGCTCCGAATGCAGCGCCGACACCCCGTTCACGCGGTGGCTGCCGACGATGGACAGATGCGCCATGCGCACGCGGCGCTCGCCGCCCTCGTCGACGAGCGAGAGCCGGCGCAGGAATTCGTTGTCGCCCGGGCGCAGCGCGGCGGCGGCGGCGAGGAACTCGGAATTGATGCGGAAGATGATCTCGAGGTGGCGCGGCAGCACATGCTGCATCAGCGCCACCGGCCAGGTCTCGAGCGCCTCGGGCATCAGCGTGTGGTTGGTGTAGCTGAAGACCTGGCGCGTGATGGCCCAGGCCGCGGCCCAGGCGTAGCCGTGTTCGTCGACGAGCAGCCGCTGCAGTTCGGCCACGCCGATCGCCGGATGGGTGTCGTTGAGGTGGATCGCGACCTTCTCGGCCAGGTTCGTCAGCCGCCCATGCTCGGACAGATGGCGCGCGACGATGTCCTGGATCGAGGCGCTGCTGAAGAAATACTCCTGGCGCAGCCGCAGCTCGCGCCCGGCGGACGTGCTGTCGTTGGGGTAGAGCACCCAGGAGATGTTCTCGTACTGGTTCTTGAACTCGGCCGCGCGCGCGTAATCGCCGACATTGAAGGCATGCAGGTCGATCTGCGCCGGCGCCGCCGCCTTCCACAGCCGCAGCGTGGCCACGCGCTGCGTGCCGTGGCCCGGGATCACCATGTCGTAGGCCTTGGCGCTGACCTCGCCGGCGGCGCGCCAGATCGGCGGCTGGCTCGGGTCGGACGCGGGCTCGACCCAGCCGCCGAAGCGCACCGGGTAATGCACGCCGCTGCGCGGGAATTCCCAGGGCGTGCCGTCCTCGACCCAGGGGTCCGGGTATTCCATCTGGCGCCCGTCCTGGATCGCCTGCTTGAACATGCCGAATTCGTAGCGGATGCCGTAGCCGAACGAGGGCAGCTCGCAGGTCGCCATCGAGTCGAGGAAGCAGGCCGCGAGCCGCCCCAGGCCACCGTTGCCCAGCGCGGCGTCGGGCTCGCAGGCGGCGATGTCCTCGAGCCGGCTCGCGTGCGCGCGCGCAGCCACCGCCATGCCGGCGCCCAGGTTCAGCGCGGCCAGGGCGTTCGACAGCGTCCGTCCGATGAGAAACTCCATCGAAAGATAGTAGACACGGCGCGCTTTCGCGGCACGATCGGCGGCGTCGCCGGCCACCCAGCGTCGGGACAACTCCTCGCGCGCGACCTGGGCGACCGCGAGCATGATCTCGGTCGGGGATGCGCCCGAGGCGGCCGTGCCGACGGTGGTCAGCAGGTGGTGGTCGACGGCGCTCGCGGGTTCGGCTTCTAGGGTCGTGGTGTTCATCGGTTCGAATGTTTTCTGTAGGGGTCCAGGCATGCCGTCGGTGCCGCAAGCAAGTCCAGGGCCGTCCGCGCCGCCCAGTGTCGCCGCGCGCAGGGGCCGGCGTCAATGCTTGAAGCCGGGATTTGATGTAGTTTGACTACATGACGAAGTTCTCGAACCGATTTCGCTGCGGTACCGACACGGCTCAGGTGATGTACTACTTCAATAAAAACAATGCGTTATCTATGCTACCCGGTGCCGCCACGCCCCTGAAAGCGCCACCCACCGTCATCGATGACCGTGGGTTCGAGAGCCAAGAATCCTGTAATTTTCTTGCAAACAGCAGAAGGGGAAGACCATGAAGCCTATCGATGTGGCGCAAGGCCTCGACCTGCCCCGGCGCGCCGTCGCGCTGGTGCTGGCGGGCGGGCGCGGCAGCCGGCTGAAGAACCTGACCGACAGCCGGGCCAAGCCGGCGGTCTACTTCGGCGGCAAGTTCCGCATCGTCGATTTCGCGCTCTCGAACTGCATGAACTCGGGCATCCGCCGCATCGGCGTCATCACCCAGTACAAGAGCCACAGCCTGCTGCGCCACCTGCAGCGCGGCTGGGCCTTCCTGAAGAGCGAGATGAACGAGTTCGTCGACCTGCTGCCGGCGCAGCAGCGCGTCGACGAGGAAAGCTGGTATCGCGGCACCGCCGACGCCGTCTACCAGAACCAGGACATCCTCGCCGCCTACCGCGCCGACTATGTCGTCGTGCTCGCCGGCGATCATGTCTACAAGCAGAACTACGCCCTCATGCTGGCCGACCATGTGGCCCAGGGCAGCGAATGCACGGTCGGCTGCATCGAGGTGGCGGTGGAGGAGGCCAAGGCCTTCGGCGTGATGGCGATCGACGAGGCGCGCCGCATCGTCGATTTCGTCGAGAAGCCGCCCGAGCCGCCCTGCATCCCGGGCAAGCCGGGGCGCGCGCTCGCGAGCATGGGCATCTATATCTTCAACTCGCGCTACCTCTATCGCGAGCTCGAACGCGACATGGCCGACCCCGAATCCAGCCACGACTTCGGCAAGGACATCATCCCGCGCATCGTCAAGGCGGGCCAGGCCTCGGCCCATCCCTTCGAGCTCAGCTGCGTCGGCACCAAGCCCGGCTTCCCGCCCTACTGGCGCGATGTCGGCACGATCGATGCGTACTGGGACGCCAACATCGACCTCACCGCCACCGATCCCTTGCTCAACCTCTACGACACGAACTGGCCGATCTGGACCTACCAGCCGCAGCTGCCGCCGGCCAAGTTCGTCCACAACACCGACGAGCGGCGCGGCATGGCGATCGAGTCGCTCGTCTCGGGCGGCTGCATCGTCTCGGGGCTGGTGTTCCGCACCGTGCTGTTCTCGCTCGTGCGCGTGCACTCGTATGCGAAGGTCCACTGGAGCGTGCTGCTGCCGGGGGTGCAGGTGGGGCGCCATGCGCGCGTCACGCGCGCCGTCGTCGACCGCGACTGCACCATCCCGGACCATATGGTGATCGGCGAGGACCCGGTGGCCGATGCCGAGCGCTTCGTGCGCACCGAATCGGGCATCACGCTGGTCACGCGCGACATGCTGCGGCGTCTGCAATAGGAACCGGGCGATAGGACAGCGATGAAGGTGCTGCATGTCGCCGCGGAAGTGTTCCCGCTCGTCAAGACCGGCGGGCTGGCCGATGTCGTCGCCGCGCTGCCGCCGGCGCAGGCGCAGCAGGGCGCCGACGTGCGGCTGCTGCTGCCCGGACTGCCGGCCGTGCTCGACGCGGTGCAGGGCGCGCGCTGCGTGATCGACATCGGCAGCTGCTTCGGCGCCATGCGCGTGCGGCTGCTGCTGGCGCGCATGCCGGGCCACCGCTTGCCGGTCTATGTCGTCGACGCGCCCTACCTCTACCGCCGCGGCGGCAGCCCGTACCAGGATCCGCAGGGCGAGGAATGGCCGGACAACCTGCAGCGCTTCGCGCTCCTGGGCTGGGTCGCGGCGCATCTGGCGGCCGAAGACGCCGACCCGCAATGGGCGCCCGACATCGTGCACGCCCACGACTGGCACGCGGCGATGGCCTGCGCCTATGTCGCCGAGCATGCGCCGACGCGCGCGGCCACCGTCTACACGGTGCACAACCTCGCGTTCCAGGGCCTGTTCCAGATGCACGACTGGCCGATGCTGGGGCTGGCGTCGCGCCTGATGTCGCCCTCGGGGCTCGAATACCACGGCCAGCTCAGCTTCATGAAGGCGGGCCTCGCGTTCGCCGACGCCGTGACGACGGTGAGCCCGAGCTATGCGCGCGAGGTCGCGACGCATGAATTCGGCTGCGGCCTGGACGGCGTCATCCGCGGCCGCATCGAGCCCGTCGTCGGCATCCTCAACGGCATCGACGAGGCGGTCTGGGATCCGGCCACCGACCCCGCGATCGCGCAGCGCTACGACGCCGAGCGCATGGACGGCAAGCGCGCCTGCCGCCTCGCGCTGCAGCGCGAGCTCGGCCTCGATGCCGACGACGACGCGCTGCTGGTCGCCATCGTCAGCCGCCTGACCTCGCAGAAGGGCCTCGACCTGCTGCTGGCGGCACTGCCGTCGCTGCTCGCGCAGGGCGTGCAACTGGCCGTCCAGGGCACCGGCGAGCCGGCGCTGGAGGCGGCCTTCCGCATGGCGCAGCAGGCGCATCCGGGCCGGGTGCAGGTGCACATCGGCTACGACGAGGCGCGCGCGCACCGGCTCGTCGCTGGCGCCGACGTGATCGCCGTGCCCTCGCGCTTCGAGCCCTGCGGGCTGACGCAGATGTACGGCCTGCGCTACGGCACGCTGCCGCTGGTGCGGCGCGTCGGCGGCCTCGCCGACACGGTGGTCGACGCCACGCCCGAGCGACAGGCCGACGGCAGCGCCACCGGTTTCGTGTTCGACGCCCCGAGCGCGGCGGCGCTCGAAGGCGCCGCCGCGCGCGCGCTGGCGCTGCGGCGAGATCCGGCGCGCTGGCGCGCGCTGCAGGTGGCGGCGATGGCGCGCGAGCTGTCCTGGGCCGGCCCGGCGCGGGCCTACCGGGCCCTGTACGAGCGGCTGTGCGCCGCCGCCTGAGGTTCGCACGATGACCTTGACGACAGCCGCCCGGGGCGTCTATCCGATCGCGCCGACGCCGTTCCTCGACGACGGCCGCATCGATTTCGATTCGCTCGACCGCCTGGTCGATTTCTACGCCGCGATCGGCGCCGACGGCATCACCGTGCTCGGCCAGCTCGGCGAGGCGCCCAAGCTCGAGCCCGCCGAGAGCGTCGAGATCGTGCGCCGCGTCTGCCGCCGCGTCGCCGCCGGCGGCCGCGCGCTGCCGCTCGTCGTCGGCGTCTCGGCGCCCGGCTATGCCGCCATGCGCGCGCTCACGCACGCCGCGATGGACGCCGGCGCCGGCGGCGTGATGATCGCGCCGCCGCCTGCGCTGCGCAGCGACGACGCCATCGTCGGCTACTACCGCCAGGCGGTGGAGGCGATCGGCGCCGACGTGCCGTTCGTGATCCAGGACTACCCGTTGACCTTCGCGGTGCAGATGACGCCGGGCGTGATCCGGCGCATCGTCGCCGAGCTGCCGTCCTGCGTCATGCTCAAGCACGAGGACTGGCCGGGGCTGGAGAAGATCTCGGCGCTGCGCGGCTTCGAGCGCGACGGCTCGATGCGCCACATCGCGATCCTGTGCGGCAACGGCGGCCTGTTCCTCGATTACGAGATGGAGCGCGGCGCCGACGGCGCCAACACCGGCTATGCCTTCCCCGACATGCTGTGCGATGTCGTGCGCCTGGCGCGTGCGGGCGAGCGCGAGGCCGCGCACGACCTCTTCGACGCCCACCTGCCGCTGCTGCGCTACGAGCAGCAGCCGGGCATCGGCCTGGCGGTGCGCAAGCATGTGCTGATGCGGCGCGGCATCCTCGCCTGCGCGGCGCAGCGCAAGCCGGCGGCGGTGCTGGCCCCGGCCGCGCTGGCCGAGGTCGAGCATCTGCTGCGCCGCCTGGCGCGCCACGACGCGCGCGCGGCGCTGCCCTGAGTCGACGCGATCGGGCCCGGCTCCTGTGCGCAGGGCTGGGCCGGGCGCCCGCACCCGGCGCCACCGAGGAACCTGGCGCCGCCGGACCGGTCAGACTGCCTTCAGCAGTCTTTGTCGGAGTGACCATGCCCACCGAACACGCGCAGGGAACGACAGCATCGGCGCGCATCGAGCTGCGCCGCGGCGTCGACGTCAACTACTGGTGCCAGGTGCTGCATGTGAGCGCGAGCGAGCTGCGCCACGCGGTGCAGCAGGTGGGCCCGCAGGTCGCGGCCGTGCATCGCTACCTGTCCGAGCATCGGTCCAGCGACGGCTGAGCGCCGGCGCCGCCGTCGCTCGCGATCGGGGCCGGCACGCCCGCCGGGTGCGCGGCTTCCGGGTCCCCGTCGCGCGTCGGAGCCAGGCCACGGGCCAGCTCGCCCAGCCCTTGCCGCAGCGGCTGCAGGTCCAGTCCGTCGCGCCCTTCATCGGCACGCAGCTGCGACTCCAGCGCCGCCGCAGCCGCTTCGACGCCGACCAGGCCCAGCATGCCGGCCAGCCCGCGCAGGCGGTGGGCGTGGTGCAGCGCGTCGGTCGGGCGACCCTCCCGCAGGCTGCGCTCGATGCGCCGTGGCTCGTCGCCATGCTCGGCGAGCAGCCCCTGCAGCAGCTCCGCGTAGCGCCCGACATCTCCGCGCACGATCTCCAGGCCGCGCTTCAGGTCGAGCCCTGCGAGGGCGGCAAGCCGGCCCTGCAGCGCGGCGGCCTCGGGGGCGCCGGCTTGCGCCGGCAGGCCGGCCGGGGCCGGCTGGGGCTCGATGCGCAGGCCGGTGGCGCGCGCCAGCGCCCGATACAGCGCGTCGGGATCGACGGGCTTGTGCACGAGGCCGTTCATGCCGCCTGCGCCGCCGTCCCGGGCATCGTCGCCGCAGCCGCCGGCCGTGACGGCGAGGATCGGGGTCGCGCGGCAGGGGCCGGCGGCGCGGATGCGGCGCGCCGCCTCGGCACCGTTCATGCCCGGCATGTGCAGGTCCATCAGGATGAGATCGAAATGCCGCGCCTGCGCCGCCGCGAGCGCCGCGGCGCCGTCGCGCGCCTGTTCGACCTCGATGCCGACGCGCTCGAGCAGCGCGGCGATCAGCTCCCGGTTCGTCGCCACATCGTCGGCGACGAGCACGCGCAGGCCCTGCAGCGCGCGCATCGTGTCGTCGCCGGCGGGGGGGCGCTGCCCGGGTTCGCCGCCCGCGCCCGCCGGACCCAGGGCGCGCGCCAGCGCGTCCTCCAGTGCCCAGGGCACAACCGGCTTGTAGAGCAGCGGCCCGAGCGCCGCCGGGTCGGCCTGCGCCGGGACATCGGCGCCATGGCCGTCGGCGCCGCTCATCAGGATCACGGGCAGTTCGCGCGCCATGCCTGCGAGCACGCGCCGGCCCTGGGCGCCGGTGGCGCACAGGCCGGGCAGGCGCGCGTCGAGCAAGACGACGTCGAGCGGCAGCCCGCCGGCCGCGCGCGCCCGCGCGCAGGCCAGGGCCCGGGCGGGGTCGGCCGCTTCGACGACGTCGATCGCCAGCGCCTCGAGCATCGCGCGCAGCGCGCTGCGCACGCTGGCATTGCGGTCGACGACGAGGCCGCATCGGCCGCTCCAGGCGCCCGCGCCGGCGCGCGCCGGCGCCGCGCCCGCCTCGAGGCGCAGGCTGCAGCGGAAGACCGAGCCCCGCCCGGGCACCGACTCGACCTCGATGCGCCCGTCCATCATCTCGGCCAGGCAGCGCGCGATCGACAGCCCCAGGCCGCTGCCGCCGTAGCGCCGCGAGGTCGACGCGTCGGCCTGGCTGAAGGGCACGAACAGGCGCTCGACCTGCTCCGCGCTCATGCCGATGCCGGTGTCGCTGATCGTGAAGTGCAGTTCCAGTCCGCGCGCGTCCTGCGCGCCCCGCTCGACCGCCACCACGACCTCGCCGGCGGCGGTGAACTTGATCGCGTTGCCGACCAGGTTCAGCAGGATCTGGCCCAGCCGCAGCGGATCGCCGCGCAGCGTCCGCGGCAGGGCCGGGTCGATGCGCAGCACGAGTTCGAGCCCCTGGCCCTGGGCCGCCAGCGCCGTCACCCCCGTCAGCGTGTCCAGCAGTTCGGCGAGGCCGAATTCGACCCGCTCCAGGATCAGCCCGCCGGCTTCGACGCGCGTGTGGTCGAGCACGTCGTTGATCATGCCGAGCAGCGCTTGCGCCGCCTTTTGCACGCTGCCGAGGTAATGCCGCTGGCGCGCGTCCAGCGGCGTCTCGAGCGCGAGCCGGCTCATGCCGAGGATGGCGGTCAAGGGCGTGCGGATCTCGTGGCTCATATTGGCCAGGAAGGCGCTCTTGGCCTGGCTCGCGGCCACGGCCTCGTCGCGCAGGCGCGCCATCTCGGCCTGCGCGGCGCGCAATTCGGCCTCGGCGCGCGCGCGCCGGTTGATCTCGCGCGTGAGGGCGACGGTGCGGTTCGCGAGCTTGTCGTACATGCCCATCACGGTATCGATCAGCACCCGCGTCGCCCCCGTCATCTCCTCGTTCGCCATCGCCTTGGCGCGCTCGAACGAGACCCCGGAGGGCAGCGCCAGCACGACCTTGGCCATGCGCTTGTCCGACTCGATGATGTGCAGGGCCAGCCAATGCGTGAGGAAGGTGACGATCTCCTCGATCACGCGATCGCGGTCCGCGCCGCCGTCGCGGGCATGGATCTCCTTCACCTTGTCTATGAAATCGACATGCGCCTGGTGGTGCCAGACCTCCCAGGGGTCGCCGTGGAAGACGCGGCTCCAGAGTTGCTCCTCGCTCTTGAAATGCCCCACCGTGTAGGCGCGCAATTCGTCGAAGATGCGCTCGAGTTCAGGCGCTTCGGCCTGGAATGCGAGGTGCGCGACGAGCGTGTTGAGCAATCCGATCAGGCCGCGGTGCTGCTCGTCGATCGACGCGATGCCGGTGACGAAATTCTCATTCCACGGGAATATCTCGACCAGCTCCATGGTGCCCCCGGACCGAACGCCGGCTCGGATTCTGGATCAGAAACGGCCGTCGTCGCCGCCGGCGCGGGCCGGCGGCGGATCCGGCGCAAAGGCCCCGGATCGAGCGCGAGGCGGCGGTGGCACGGCGACGCGAATGTTTCCGCGGCGATACATCGGGGCGGTGCCGATGCGCCGCGCTAGGGTGCCATGAGCAGGCCGACTTCGGCGTCGGCGGTCGAACTCGGCGGGCCCAGCTGCCGGGCCGGAACGCCCCGCGCGCGCAGGTAGTCGCGCACGCTTTGCGCGCGCTGCAAGCCGAGCGCCGACGCGGAGCGCGCGTCGCCGGCGGCGGCGATGCGCGGCAGGCTGGCGTGGGGGCGTCGATGCAGGCTTTCGGCCACCTTGCCCAGCACCGCGGCCAGCGGCGGCTTGACGCGGCTGCGGCCGCTGTCGAAGCAGAAGCGCAGCGGCACCGCGACCGCCACGCGCCCGTCGGCACGCTGCGTGATGCGCACCGGGGTGCCGCGGAACCAGGCCTGCAGCCACTGGCGCTCGACGATGAGCGAGGAGGGCGGCGCCGCGACCGGCGCCGGCGGCGCCGATGCACAGCCCGCCAGCAGGACGGCCAGCAGGACGGCCGGCAGGACGGCCGGCAGGACCGCCAGCATGCCCGTCAGCACGAGGCATGAGGCGGCGTGCCACAGCGGCCGCGTGGCCGGGGATTCCTTCAGCGCGCGCTCGATCATTCCTGGGGCGCCCGGCCGTCGATGCCGATGGCCGGGCGCGCGGGGTCGGGGTCCCCGAGCATGCGCCTCGTGGCCGATGGCGTCGGGCCGCTCGTCGCCGATCCGGTAACCGGCGGCAACCGGGCCGGCGCCGAGGCATCGATCCGTCGATCAAGCGATCAAGCGATCAAGCGATCAAGCCAGCGCCGCCTCGCCGCGGCCGGGACGGTGGGGCCGCACGACGGGCCGGAACCGCGTGGGCGGCCCGAGCCGCCCGCGCGGCCCCGCGTCGCCCGCTCAGCGACCGAACAGGTCCGACATCACCGCGACCGAGGCGTCGCAGGCGTGGTTCAGGCAGGGCAGACCGAGCCCGCTCTCGATCGTCTTCAGCAGCGAGTAGTGGTTGTAGTACTGGTTGCTGACGACCCGGCCCTCCCTGTCGTTGGTCTCGACCAGCGTCAGCACCTTGTTGGGCGTGGCGACGGCGTAGTCGTTCTCGTCCCAGACGACGACGATGGCGTTGTGGCCGTGGCGCCAGACCGGCGAGCCCTCGATCGCGCCGACGATCTTCTGCACCGCGACATCGCCGCGGTAGATCAGGCCCGGGTTCAGGCCGTTCTGCGTGCCGTTGTCGTTCGGGTCATAGGCGCAGTAGACGCCCGCGCCGCTGCGGCCATGCTGGTCGTTGCACTGGTTCGGCGCGATCAGCGAGTAGGCCGGCACATGGCCGCTGCGCAGATCGGCATAGAGGCCATGGTCGCCGTCGAAGCCGGCCATCTTCTTCAGGCCGCCGTTTTCCTGCACGCTCTTGAAATACGCGAAGGGGTTGTGCTTGACGGCATACAGCGCGACGACATTGCTCGAAGCCGGCTGCGGATTGCTCAGCACGCTGAGGTCGTTCGCGTTGACGAACACGCCGTCGCTGGCGTTGACGCCGTCGGCGCCGGCCAGGGGCAGGTCCTCCTGATAGCTCTTCCAGCTCGAATGCGCGGCGTCGAGCTGGTCCGCGATCGTCTTGCCGACCGTCGTCGCGGCGGCGACCGACAGGCTGCCGTCGATGTTCCAGGCGCCGGTGGCCGGGTTGCCGGGCGTGCCGGTGACCTCGTTCGTGTAGTCGATCGCCGGCGTCGCGGCATCGACGCCCTGGCCCCAGATCGGGCAGATCGCCGCCGGGTTGGCCTCGTTGACCGGGACGCCGCTGACGATCGCGGGCGTGCAGCCGGCGTTGTGCCAGTCCGGGCTGTTGTCGTTCTGGACGCCGAAATTCGAACCGCCGACGATTTCGAGGTAATTCGTCAGGCTCGGATGGCCGACGCCGTAGTAATTCGTCGCCACATTGACCGTCCGGGCCATCTGGTTGATGAAGGGCGCATTCGGATTGCCGACGACCTGGCCGTAGCCGTGGTTCTCCATCACGATGACCCACACATGGTCGAGTCGATGGACGCCTTGCGGCGTCTGGCCTTCGCCGGCGAGGGCCGGGGCGGCGCAGCCCGCGGCCAGGGCGATGGCGGCGGCGATGGAATGTAGTTTCATGCGATTCCTCTTCGTGTGGTGATGCGCCTGCGGCGCGGGTCAGGTGGATGCGATGGCCGGGCCGGCAGCGCGCCGCGAACGATGCGTCCCGACGCGTCGATCGCGGCGGGCGCAGCCTAGACGCGGCGCATGTCAAGCGCGTGTCGAGCGCCGGGCACTCGATGTCATGGCCTCGACATCGCGTCGACCCGGGGCCGACTTGGGGCCGTCATGTCCCGCCGCTAGCGTGCAGGACCTCTGTAGCCGAACGTCACATCCATGAATATTCCGCAGCGTACGACCCTATCGATCCTGATCGCCCAGGCCTGTTGCGCCCCGGTCTGGGCCCAGCAGGCAGCGGCCACCGACAACGCCGCCGAGACCATCGTCATCCAGGCTCAGCGCAGCAACGCATCGGTGGCGCGCAAGGTGCAGGAGCAGGCGCCCAACCTCGTGAACGTGACCACGGCCGAGGAGATGCGCAAGCTCCCCGACGTCAATACGGCGGAGGCGGTGCGCCGCATACCCGGCATCTCGCTCGAGACCGACACCGGGGAGGGCCGCTACATCAACATCCGCGGCATCGATGCCGATCTCAACAGCACGACCTTCGGCGGCCTGCGGCTGCCGCCGTCGAACAATGCATCGCCCTTCGGCGGCGGCCGCGCGGTGGCGCTGGATGCGATCCCGACCGGCCTCGTCGGCGCGATCACCGTCACCAAGACGACGCTGCCGGAGCAGGACGCCGAGGCGCTCGGCGGGACGATCGAGATCACGCCCAAGACGGCGCCGCGCGGCGCCGGGGCTTTCATCGACGCGCGCCTGGGTACCGGATACGAATCGCTGCGCAGCACCGGCATCGGCGACATCTCGGTCACCGGCGGCACGCGCTTCGGCGGCCGCACCGTGGCCCCGGGGGCGATCGAGGCCTACGGCGACCGGCCGTTCTCGCTCGTCCTCACCGGGACCTATTACGAGGACCGGCGCGGCGTCGACGATGTCGAGCCGGCCTTCATCGACGGCGGCAATTTCCCGGCGCCCTCGACCGCCCTCGCCGGCTGGGACCAGCGCTATTACCAGTACCACCGCCAGCGCCACGGCCTGGGCATCGACCTCGGATTCCAGCCCAGCGCCGACAGCAGCTATTACCTGCGCTTCTTCGACGCCGGCTACACCGAGACCGTGCACCGCAACCGGCTCACCGTGACGCCCGACGGCAATCCGACCTACGCCGGCGGCACCTACACCGACGGCATGACGGTCAACGGCTTCGACAAGACGCTGCGCGACGAGAAGGAGCGCATCGGCAACCAGGTCTTCGCCGTCGGCGGCAAGAACCGCATCGGTGCGGCGCAGCTCGATTACCGGCTCGGCTACACCGAGGGTTCGTACAAGAAGCTCTACGACTACAACTCCGACTTCAATTACACGCCGGCCAGCGGCACGATCAGCTACAACGAGTCCGGCCAGGGCCATACGCCGCTGTACACGATCAGCGGCGCCGATTTCCTGAATCCGGCCAATTACACGCTGGCGAAATTCCAGAATTCGACCACCGACATCACCGACAAGGAACTGTCGACGGCGGAGAACCTGAGGATGCCGGTGAACTGGGGCGGCTTCGACGCCGAATCGCTCAAGGTCGGCATCAGCGGGCGCTGGCGCAAGCGCCATGCCGCGACCCAGCCGTATTCCTACAGCGGCGCGCCGGCGCTCGCGCTGGCTCCCTACCTCAGCGGCGGCAATGTCAATTTCTACGCCGGCCAGTACAACAACATGCCGAACATCGCCGACGGGGAACTGCAGACCGTGCTGGCGCCGTACCAGACGATCAGCGCCGGCGATGCGATCAACGCCGCGCTCCAGACCCAGATCGGCAAGGAGGACGTCTACGCCGCCTATGGCCAGTACGAGCTCGTCAGCGGCCGCCTGACGGTCACCGGCGGCGCCCGCGTCGAGGCGACACGCGCGCGCTACGACGGCTACGGCGAAGGCGGGGCGAACACCGCGAGTCCGTTCGTGCTGCCGGTGAGCGCCACGCACAACTACACGAACTTCTTCCCCAGCCTGCAGGCGCGCTTCGAACTCGAGCCCCGGACGCTGCTGCGCGCCGTCTGGTCGACCGCGATCGCGCGTCCGGGATTCAACCAGGTCACGCCGTCGCTGGTCGTCGATCCGGCCGCGAACCAGATCACGCAGGGCAACCCGAACCTCAAGCCGATCACCGACAACGCCTTCGATTTCTCGTTCGAGCATTACCTGCCGAGTGCCGGCATCGTCTCGATCGGCCTGTTCGACAAGCAGTTCAACAACTACATCGTCGGCAGCCAGTCCGATCAGGTCCCGCCCAGCGGCGGCCTGTACGCCGGCTTCGTCGGCACCGCCCATGTGATCTCGTTCGCCAACGTGAGCCAGGCCTGGGCGCGCGGGCTGGAGTTCAACTACGAACAGAAGCTGCCGCATCTGCCGCCGGCGCTGCGCGGTCTCGGGGTCGGCTTGAACTACACCCTGGTCGCCTCGAACTTCGCGATCCGCCCCGGCGAATCATCGACGCTGCCGTCGACGTCGAAGAACACGCTCAACTTCTACCTGTCCTACCAGCGTCGGGGCTGGGACCTGCGGCTGGGGGGCTACTACCTGTCGCGCAACCTGTGGGCGATCGGCGGCGCATCCGGGCTCGACGTCTATTCGGAGCCGCGCTTCTCGCTCGACTTCGGCTCGTCGTACAAGATCAGCCCCCACGCGTCGGTCTACTTCAGCGCCAAGAACCTGACCAACACGCCGCTGACCTTCGCCGAGGGTGCGTCGAATCGCGTGATCCAGCGCGAGTTCTATCGCCAGACCTACCAGGTCGGAGCCACCTTCAGTTATTGAACCCGGGCCTGCCGCGGCGCGGCAGGCCGCACGCGGTGCGCGGCGCGGCGCGCCGGCTTCAGCGGCCGGCGAAGAGCTGCGGCAGCACCGGCGTGCCTTCCTTGCGCACCGCGCCGAGCGCGCGCGGGTCGAGGCCGAGCGCGCGCAGGATGGTCGGCGCGACCTGGGTCGTGAGCACCGGTGCGTCGATCGTGCGCGGCGCGTACGAGGGCAGCGCGACGAGCAGCGCGACATGGCTGTCGTCGGGCGCGTAGCCGCCATGTTCCATGTCCTTGCCGGCGCTGCGCGTGTAGATCACGCCGGGCGCAGGCTGGACCATGAGGTCGGGCCGGCGTCCGTCGGCGGGGTTGCCGAAGCGCTGCGGTTCGCGCCACAGGTCGCTCACCGAGCCGCCGCCGTCGATGCAGATGAGCGCATTGCGGGGCGGCGCCAGATGCGTGCGCGCATCGACCGCCGGGCAGGCGCCCGCCGCCCGCAGCGCCGCGACCGCGGCCGCATGCCGGCCGGGGTCGCGCAGCCAGACGAAGGCGACGTCGTCGTCGATGACATGGCCGCCGCCGAGGTCGTTGCCGCTGGCGCGGTCGTGGCCCTGGCCGAGGAAGGCCGCGAGCACGCGCGGCACGGCATGGCCGAGCTTGCGCAGCCGCGCCGGGTCGACCGGGGCCTGGCCATGCTTGGCCGTGACGATGACGAGGGTCGTGGCGGCGAGGTCGCGGCGCGCCAGTTCGGCCGTGATGCGGCCCACCGCAGCGTCGAGGTAGGCGATCGCCGCGGCGACATCGGGCCCGGGCGTGAAGTCGGCGTCGGTGTAGCCGCCGCCGGCGGCATGGGGCGCCTTCTGCGCCACCGCCAGGGTCTGGAAATCGGCGCCGAACACGCTCGGCACCGGCGCGGCATGGGCGCCGCTGGAATCGCGGCCGTCGATCTCGTCGAGGATGGCGCGCACATGGATGTCGTCGAAGGCCTCGGTGTGGCGGTAGGCCGGGGCCTTGCCGTCGGCCGATTCGGTGTAGTCGTGGCCGCTGGCGGGATCGATCGAATTGATTTCGGTGCGCGCGAGGTCGTCGACGCCATGGCCCGAGGGGCCGTTGAGCCAGTCGGTGCCCCAGGCATGCTTGTCGGCCCAGGCGGTGCGGGCCGACGGGAGCCGCTGCTTGACGACCTCGAAGAGGGTGTTGGTCTGGATGAAATCGTGGGGATAGACGGGCACGCAGCGGCCGCCGACCCGGCGGCGCGGGATCTGCTGCGGGTTGAAGGCGCCGCCGCCGTCGAGGTGGACGAGCTTGCCGCCGTCGCGGGCGTCGATGCCGACGACCTCGGTCAGCAGCACCTCGACGCCGCGCGGGCCGCGGCAATGGACGTCGCTGCCGGCGTAGAGGTGGCGGTCGTAGACATCGTCGTAGAACAGGCCGGTCGAGCGCGGCGAGCCGCCGGTGACGAGTGCGGCCAGCCCGGGCACCGAATCCGACAGGCCGGGCGTGCGCGCCTGCGTGTACTGCAGGCCATGCGCGGCCAGCGCGGCGAGGTTCGGGCAGGTGGCCCGGTCGATGCAGCGCGTCAGGTCCTGCGCGTGCATGCCGTCGAAGCTGAGCATCAGCACATGCTGCGCTGTGGGCGCGGCGGCTGCGCCCAGGCAGGCCAGCGCGAGGGCCGCGGCGGCGGCGGGTTTGCGGGTCATGGGGGATCGGCAGTGGGGAACGGGGAGGGGCGCGGCCCCGGGGCGTGCGCGGCGGCGCGCGGGGCGCCGCCGCGGCAGGACGGTCAGAAGCCGACCGAGAAGTTCGCCTGGTAGCTGCGCGTGGGCACGACGAAGAACAGCGGGTTGCCGTTGATGTCGCTGTTGGTCGAGGCGAAATCACCGCGCCGGCCGAACAGGTTGTCGACCTTCAAGCCGATCTTGACGGCATGGGCCCCGACGAGGGTGCGCGGCAGCGTGTAGCTCATGTCGAGGTTGGCGACGGTGTAGGCGCCCAGCGTCAGGTTGTTGCCGTTGCTGTCGACGTTGCTGTAGCGGCTGCCGATGTTCTTGGCCATCAGCGAGGCGTACCAGCCCATGTCCTGGTAGATCAGGCCGAGCGCCGAGGTGCGCTTGGGCGAGTTCTGCAGCACCGAGCCGTCGTTCGTGGTCCAGTTGTTGAGGCCCAGGTTGCCGTACAGCGACAGGCCCGCGCCCAGCACATAGGTGGCCTCGATCTCGGCACCGTCGAACTTCACGCCGGCGCTGGTGGCATAGCAGGCGCCGGTGATGCCGGCCGGGCAGGCCGTCGCCGACGACAGGTTGGTCGAGTCGATGCGATACACGTCGGCGCCCAGCGAAAGGCTCTGGCTGGACCAGTTGGCGCCAAGCTGGTAATTGTTCGTTTGCGTCGGCTTGACGGTGTCGAAATTGGGCGTCGTCTTGTAGAAGACGTTCATGTTCGGCGCCAGGAAGCCCTTGGCATATTGCGCGTACAGCGACAGGTGGGGGTCGACGGCGTAATGGGCGTCGATCGACGGCAGCGCCTTGGTCCAGGTGTGGCCGCCCGAGAACGGCAGCAGCGTCTTCTGGTTCACCGCGGCATTCATCGTGCGCTTGAACGACACGTATTTGACGCCCGGCGTCACCGTCCATTGCGCGCTCGGCTTCCAGGCGTACTGCACATAGGGCTGGATCGTCGTGAGCGTGTTGTTCTGGTCGCGGTCGACCGAGCCGCCGGCGCCGTTGGGCAGCTCGTTGGGCGCCATGTTCTGGGTCCAGTCGATCTCCTGCTGGAAGCGGCTGTTGGTCTGGTGGTCGAACCACAGGCCGAACTGCAGCGCGTCGCTGCCGATGTCGTAGGAGGCGCGCGCGATGTCGCCGACCGAGCGGTAGTACATGTGCATGCGCTGGCCCGGCACGTCGTTCGGGTACAGCGTCGCGCCGACCTGGGTGCCGCCGTCGCTGCCGGTCAGCGAACCGGGGTTGGCGCCGTTGTAGCCCTGGTGGAAATAGCCGTAGGTGTAGAGCTTGTTGTCGACATGCCAGGCGCCGCGCGCCGATTTCAATCCCAGATAGCCGAAATCGGAATTGAGCTCGTCGTAGTTGTAGGCGCTGTTCATCTGGCTCGTCGGGTCGTTGACGAGGCCGATGTTGTAGCCGTACTGCTGCTGCTGCGTCGGCGTCGCGCCGTAGGGCACATGCTGCAGCGTGTGGTTGCGCATCAGCACGAGGCTGAGATCGAGGCCGGCGGCGAGCGGCTTGTCGATCTTGAAGAAGATGTTCTGGCGCTGCTGCGGGCTGTGCGTGAGGAAGCCGTCGGAGCGCAGCCCCTTGGCGTCGATCAGGTAATGCGCCGCGTCGGCGCCGTCGCCGATGCTGCCGTCGTATTCGGCGCCCAGCAGCCCCGTGCGCCAGCTGCCCGCGCTGCCGTAGACCGATCCGCCGGCCTGTTGCGGCACGGGCTTGGAGCCGATCGCGATCGTGCCGCCGAAGGTGGCATCGCCGACCGTGCCGGCCTGGCCCGGACCGCGGTCGACGACGATGTTGCCCATGTCCTGCGGCATGAAATAGACCGTCGAATGGTGCGTGAAGTCGTTCGAATCGCCCCAGGGAATGCCGTCGAAAGTGACGTTGTATTGCCCGTCCTGGAAACCGCGGATCGTCAGGCTCTGGCTTTCCATCAGGCCGGGGCCGTTCGGGTCGACGCTGAAGACGCCGGGCGCGATATTGACGATGTCGCTGTAATTCGCGCCCGCGGCGGAGTTCTCGCTGATGAACTGCTGGCCGATGATCGATTGCGGCTGGATCGCGTCGAGCGAGGTGTGCGTCGGGGCGATGGCGCTCGAGGCCGGCAGCGTGTTGCCGACGACGTTGACGGTCTGCACGGCGGGCGCATCGTCGGCGCGGGCGACCGCGCTTGCGAGGCCGAAGGCGGCGACGAGGCTCAGATGAAGGACGGTATTTCGATAAGGATTGGACATGAACGCTGATTCCGGTAATTGGAAATTCCGAAGTGAAATTCCCATGTCACCGGAGGACGTTATTTCGCGTCGATGACAGTCGCGTGTCATCGAGGCCCGTTCAGCGCCCGACCGTGGTCTGGGAACCACAGCGGCGCAGGGCATCGGGCCTGGGCAGGGCCGGACAGCGCCGCACGCGACGGCGCGTGGCGCCGCAGGCGCGGCGCGATGCCGGCCGCC
Organism: Burkholderiales bacterium; assembly: GCA_018971105.1. GTDB lineage: Bacteria > Pseudomonadota > Gammaproteobacteria > Burkholderiales > Burkholderiaceae_C > Rubrivivax. Next base: position 4,684 of record JAGWVB010000020.1, on the reverse strand, counting down.
GCGCCATGGCGACGCCGGCCGCGGGGACGAGGGGTGTCAGGCCGACGCGGTCGGGAAATCGGCGCCGCGGCTGGTCGTCTCCCAGGCGTCGATGTCGGCGCGCAAGGCCTCGATCTTGGCCCGTGCCGCATCGACGGCGAGGCCGCCGAGCAGCAGGTGCAGCGGCGGCCGCTCGGCCAGTGCGGCGTCGACGATGGCGCGCGCGCCGCGCTGCGGGTCGCCGGCCTGGTTGCCGCTGCGCGCATGGGTCTGGCTGCGGCGGGCGCCGGCCGTCGCGGCGTAGTCGTCGATGCGCAGCGCCGACTCCTGGATCGACGGCCCGGCCCAGTTCGTGCGGAACGGCCCGGGCTCGACGATCATCACGTCGATGCCCAGCGGCCGCACTTCGAGCGCCAGCGATTCCGACAGGCCCTCGACCGCGAACTTCGTCGCGTGGTAGTAGCCGGTCGCGGCAAACGCGGTCAGGCCGCCGATCGACGAGAGGTTGACGATGAGGCCGCTGCGGCGCGCGCGCATGCCCGGCAACACGGCCTTGGTGGCCTCGACGAGGCCGAAGACGTTGGTCTCGAACATCGCGCGCACGGCCTCGTCCTCGCCTTCCTCGATCGCCGCGAGGTAGCCGTAGCCGGCGTTGTTGACGAGCGCGTCGATGCGCCCGAAACGGCGCTGCGCGGCGTCGACCGCCGCGGCGACCTCGGCCGGGTCGCTCACGTCCAGGCGCAGCGCGAGCGCGCGCTCGGGCGCCAGCGCGACGAGGTCGGCGACGCGCGCCGGGTCGCGCGCCGTGACCACGGCGCGCCAGCCGCGGGCCAGCACCTCGCGCGCGAGTTCGCGCCCGAAGCCGGTCGAGCAGCCGGTGATCATCCAGACCGGGTCTTCACGTTGCATCATCGGGGAGCGTCCTTCATCGGTTCGTTGGATCGTTCGTCGGGGCGCGCCCGGCTCAGCCGCGCGCGCTGTCGAGGTGGGCGAGCTGGGCCGGCGCGTAGCGCCCGCCCGCCGCCACGCCGGGCGCGAACGCCGCGTCCAGGCCGCGCAGCTCGGCCTCGTCGAGCCGCAGCCGCAGCCGCAGCGCCTTCAGCGCGTCGCGCAGCGTCACCCGGCGGCTCGAGCCGAGCAGCGGCACGATGTCCTCGCCCCGGCTCAGCACCCAGGCCAGCGCCAGCTGCGCGACGCTGGCCCCGCGTTGCGCGGCCAGCTCGTGCAGCGGCTGCAGCAGGCGCTGGTTGTGCGCGAGGTTGGCGCCGGCAAAGCGCGGCGCCGCGGCGCGCCAGTCGCCGGGGCCGGGGCCGCGCCAGGCGCCGCCGATCAGGCCGCGCGAGAGCACGCCGTAGGCGGTGATGGCGATGCCGAGCTCGCGGCAGGTCGGCAGGATCGAGGCCTCGATGTCGCGGCTCAGCAGCGAGTACTCGATCTGCAGGTCGCAGATCGGATGGACCGCGGCGGCGCGCCGCAAGGTCTCGCTGCCGACCTCGGACAGGCCGATGTGGCGCACCCAACCGGCGCGCACGAGGTCGGCGATCGCGCCCACCGTGTCCTCGATCGGCACCTGCGGATCGAGCCGCGCCGGGCGGTAGATGTCGACATGGTCGGTGCCCAGGCGCTGCAGGCTGTAGGCCAGCGCCGTCTTGAGCGCCGCCGGGCGGGCGTCGAAGCCCAGCCAGGCGCCGGCCGGATCGCGCTGGGCGCCGAACTTCAGGCTCAGCTGGACGCGCTCGCGGCCGATGCTGCGCAGCGCCTCGCCGATCAGCATCTCGTTGTGGCCCATCGCGTAGAAGTCGCCGGTGTCGATCAGGTCGATGCCGGCGTCGACCGCCTCGTGCAGCGTGGCCAGGCTCTCGGCGCGGTCGGCCGGGCCGTAGACCCCCGACATCGCCATGCAGCCCAGCCCCAGCGCCGAGCTCTCCGGCCCGTGGCGCCCGAGGCGGCGCCGCCCGATCGATTCACCCATGGTGCTCGCTCCTTCAGCGGCCGGTCGCGGCCTGCATGAATTCGGGATAGCGCGCGCCCTCGATCGCGATCTGCGCGGCCGCGCGGTCGATCCCGGCCAGGTCGTCGGCGCTCAGTTCGAGTTCGGCCGCGGCCAGGTTCTCGCGCAGACGCTGCGGCTTGGTCGTGCCCGGAATCGGCACGATCCACGGCTTGCGCGCCAGGATCCAGGCCAGCGCCACCTGGGCCGGCGTCGCCGCCATCGGGCCCGCGATCCGCCGCAGCAGCTCGACCAGGGCCTGGTTGGCCGCCATCGCCTGCGGCGCGAAGCGCGGCAGCTGGTGGCGGAAGTCGTCGGCGGCGATCGCCGTGTCCGCGCCCATCGCCCCGGTCAGGAAGCCGCGCCCGAGCGGGCTGAAGGCCACCAGGCCGATGCCGAGCTCGGCGCAGACCTCGAAGATGCCGTTCGTCTCGGCATCGCGCGTCCACAGCGAATACTCGTTCTGCAGCGCGCTCACCGGCTGCACCGCATGGGCGCGGCGCACCGTCTGCGCGCCGGCCTCCGAGAGGCCGAAATGCCGCACCTTGCCCTCGGCGATCAGGTCGCGCACGGTGCCCGCGACGTCCTCGATCGGCACCGCGGGGTCGACCCGGTGCTGGTAGAAGAGGTCGATCGCGTCGATGCCCAGGCGCCGCAGCGAGGCCTCGGCGACGCGCCGGATCTGCTCCGGCCGGCTGTCGGTGCCGGCCATCGCGCCGTCGACGATCTTCATGCCGAACTTGGTCGCGATGACGACCTGGCTGCGCACGGGCCGCAGCGCCTCGCCGACGATTTCTTCGTTGGTGTAAGGCCCGTAGACCTCGGCCGTGTCGAAGAAGCTGACGCCGAGGTCGACCGCTTCGCGGATCAGCGCGACCGCGGCCGCGCGGCCCGGGCCGGGGCCGTAGCCGTGGTTCAGCCCCATGCAGCCGTAGCCGATCGCCGAGACCGTCAGTCCGCCCTTGCCCAGCACCCGCGTTTTCATGGCTTGCCTTTGTGTGAAATGCCAAACCGGCTCAGGCCAGCGCCGGGTAGTCGGTGTAGCCGGCCGCGGCCGGGGTGTAGAAGGTCGCCATGTCGGGCGCGTTCAGCGCGGCCTTGCGGCGCATGCGCTCGACCAGGTCGGGGTTGGCCAGCATGGCGCGGCCGAAGGCGATCAGGTCGGCTTCGCCGGCCTGCAGCGCCGCCTCGGCGCTGGCGGCGTCGAAGCCGCCGCCCAGGATGAAGGGACCCTCGAAGGCATCGCGCAGCGCGCGCTTGAAGGCCGCCGGGACCGCCGGCGCGCCCATCGCCGAATGGTCGAGCACGTGGACGTAGAGCAGGCCCGCGGCCGAGAACGCGCGCACCAGTTCGAGGTACTGGGGCTCGACGCCGTCGAAGCCGCCGGTGGCGTTGAAGACGCCGTAGGGCGACAGGCGCACGCCGACGCGCTCGGCGCCGATCGCCGCGACCGCGGCGCGCATGACTTCGAGCGCGAAGCGGTTGCGCCCGGCGGCGCTGCCGCCCCAGGCATCGGTGCGGGTGTTGACGTTGGCGTTCAGGAACTGCTCGATCAGGTAGCCGTTGGCGGCGTGCAATTCGACCCCGTCGAACCCGGCCTCGACCGCCAGGCGCGCGGCCTGGGCGTACTCGGCGATGGCGTGCGCGATGTCGGCCTCGGCCATCGCCCGCGGCGGGGTATGCGGCTGCATGCCCTGGCCGTCGGTGTACATCTCGCCGGCCAGCACCTGCGCCGTGGGGCCGATCACCTCGGCGCCGGCGGGCAGGTTGGCCTGATGGCTGACCCGCCCGGTGTGCATGAGCTGGACCACGATGCGGCCGCCGCGGGCGTGGACCGCGTCGGTGACCTGCTTCCAGCCCGCCACCTGGGCCGCGTTGAACAGGCCCGGGATGCGCGCGTAACCCAGCCCGTTGGGCGAAGGCGAAGTGCCTTCGGTGACGATCAGCCCGGCGCTGGCGCGCTGGCCGTAGTACTCGGCCATCAGGGCGTTCGGCGTGTTCGCGTCGACCGCGCGGCTGCGCGTCATCGGCGCCATCACGACGCGGTTCTTGAGGGACAGGGATCGGATCGAGACCGGATCAAACAGCATGGAAATGGCCTTCTGGAGAGGACGCGTTCGAGGGGATGGGGAGGGGCTGGCCGAGCGGGCCGCTGGCGGCCACCGCGCAGCGGGTGCCGGGGCCGGTGCCGGGGAGTCCCGGAGCTTCTATACTGTACCAGTCGTTCCTGTATCGTGCTGAAGCCGCCGATGTCCCGCCCACGCGAATTCGATGAACGCGCCGTCGTCGACGCCGCGATGCAGGCCTTCTGGACCGGCGGCCTGGCCCTGACCAGCGTGGACGAGCTGCTGCAGGCCACGGGCCTGTCGCGCTCGTCCATGTACCAATGCATCGGCAACCGCGATGCGCTGCTCGAGCGCGCGGTGGCGCGCTACGTCGACGAGCAGATCAGCGCGATCGAGCGCGCCTTCGCCGGCCGCTCGCTCGCCCGGGCCTACGCGCGCGTCCTCGACGATGCGGCGCTCGACAATTTCGACGGCCGCGGCTGCCTGCTCGCCAACGGCATCAACGAGTTGCATGCCGGCGATGCGGACCGGATCGCGGTCGTGCAGGCCGGTTTCGCGCGCCTGGCCGAGGCGCTGCGAGCCGCCATCGCCCGTGCGGCGCCGCGCCGCCGCGATGCCGCGCAGCGCAGCGTCGAGCTGATGGTGGCGA
>JAGWVB010000264.1 GCA_018971105.1 Burkholderiales bacterium | reverse complement strand
ATCGAGGCCGCGCAGCGCCTGGGCATCGGCCGCAACACGATCACGCGCAAGATCCAGGAACTCGGGATGGACGAGTAGCGCCGCCGCGGCGGCTGGTCTCAATCGGCCAGCGTCAGCAGCACCGGGGCATGGTCGCTCGGGCGCTCGTTCCGGCGCGGCAGCTTGTCGATCACGCAGGCGAGCACGGCCGGGCGCAGCGCCGCGGCGACGAGGATGTGGTCGATGCGCAGGCCCTGGTTCCTGCGGAACGCGAGATTGCGGTAATCCCACCAGGACCAGGATTTGGGCGCTTGCTCGAAGAGCCTGAAGGCGTCGACGAGGCCGAGCCCGACCAGGCCCTGGAAATGCGCGCGTTCCTCGGGCGTGCAATGGATCTGGCCGGCCCAGGCGACGGGGTCGTAGACATCGCGATCCTCGGGCGCGATATTGAAGTCGCCCATCAGCACGAGGCGCGGATGCGCCGCGAGTTCGGCCGCGACCCAGGCGCGCAGCGCCTCGAGCCAGCGCATCTTGTACTGGAACTTGTCGCTGTCGGGCGCCTGGCCGTTGGGGAAGTAGGCGCCGATGACGCGGATGGCGGCCTGCGCGGGGCCGACGCTGGCGCAGATCACGCGCGCCTGCTCGTCGACGAAGCCGGGGATGTTGCGCACGGTGTCCAGCGCCGGCGCGCGGCTGAGCAGCGCGACGCCGTTGTAGGTCCTCTGGCCGTGGAACTGCACCGCATAGCCCGCGGCCTCGATCTCGGCGCGCGGGAACTTGTCGTCGGTGAGCTTGGTTTCCTGCAGCACGAGTGCGTCGACCGGATTCGCGGCGAGCCAGTCCAGCACCTGCGGCAGGCGCACGGCGAGCGAATTGACGTTCCAGGTGGCGAGTTTCAAGGTATTCCTAATTTACCGTCTCCATCGAACTTCACCGCTGGCCGTGGCGACGCCACGCCGAAATTCTTTGCCAGGATCCGGCGTCGCGCCCGCCCGTGGCGAGGCCCGGTGGACGTCGCGACGGCCGTTCGACGGCACGCACCGGCCCGAGCCCGGCGGCTGTGGAAAGCCGCGCCACGGCGCCACGCTAACATGCGGCATCGAGGCCCGGCGCCGGCCGCGTCGTCCCGTCGCAAGGCGCCGGCAGCTGCTCCGCAACGGCGGCCCGTATGCGGGCAGCCGCGAAACCCAGATTCCATTCGTTCCTCGCAAGCCATGGCATCCGAATCGTGAACGCAGCCAGCGCCCCGGCCCGCGCGCGCGGCCTCGCCTACCTCGCCGATCGCCATGTCGCGACCCTCGCCACGCAGGGCGCCGAAGGACCCTGGGCCGCGGCCGTGTTCTATGTCCAGCAGGACTTCGACCTCCTGTTCCTGTCCTCGCCGCGATCGCGCCACATGCTGAACATCGCCTCGAACGCGCGGGCCGCGGCGGCGATACAGGAGGACTGCGACCGGTGGCAGCAGATCCGCGGCGTGCAGCTCGAAGGGGTGGTGCGCACCCTCGCAGGGACCGAGGCGCTCGCGGCGCGCAGGCTCTACGAGGCGCGGTTCCCGATCGCGCGCGCCGACGGTGCGACCCCGCCGGCCATCGCCGCGGCGCTGGACCGGGTCGGCTGGTTTCGGCTCGAGGCCAGGAGCGCCTACTTCATCGACAACAGCGTCGCGTTCGGGCATCGCGAACGGATCCTGTAATCACGCTCCTTGCAGGTGCGCGCCGGCGGCGCGCGCATCGAAGTCACGTTTCGTCATCACGGCGGTGATTCGCGGCGGCGGCGTCGATCGATCGTCCCGGGCCGCGGGAACTTTCGGGCGTCCAGCGCGCTCCGAACGGCGCCTTCGCCTCGAGACGGGGCGCATCGAACCGTCGTCACCCACCCTGAACCATGCCCGCCACGCCTTGCCGCTGCGGCGCTCGCCGCTCCCGCGCGCATCTGCCGCAGGCCTCGCGCCCGCCGCCGGCCTGAACCCGGCCCGCCGCCGCGCATGTCCCGAGACCCCCAAGCCCGCGTGCCGGGCGAGCCGCCGCGTGGGCGGCCGTCGCGCGCCCGCACCAGGAGTAGAACCGCATGATCGAGATGACCCAACTCACGCGCCGCTATGGCCGCTACACGGCGGTCGATCGGCTCGACCTGAAGATCGGACCCGGCGAGGTCGTGGGCCTGCTCGGTCCCAACGGCGCGGGCAAGAGCACGGTGATGAAGATGCTCGCCGGGTTCCTCGAACCGAGCGACGGGGCGATCCGGGTCGACGGGCTGGACATCCGCAGCGACCGGCTCGCGGTCCAGGCGCGCATCGGCTACCTGCCCGAGAACTGCCCGACCTGGCCCGAGATGACGGTGGCCGACTTCCTCGAATTCCAGGCCGCGATGCACGGCGTCGCGCCGGCCGCGCGGCGCCGCGCCGTGGCGCGCGCGATCCGCCGCACCGCGCTCGAGGCCAAGGCCGGGGCCGTGATCCAGACGCTGTCGCGCGGCTATCGCCAGCGCGTCGGCGTGGCCCAGGCCATCCTGCACGAGCCGGCCATCGTCATCCTCGACGAGCCCACGAACGGGCTCGACCCGGCGCAGATCCAGCAGATGCGCGGCCTCGTCGCCGAGCTCGCGGCCAGCGCCACCGTCATCGTCTCGACCCATATCCTGCAGGAGGTCGAGGCGAGCTGCGAGCGCGTCGTCATCCTGCGCCAGGGGCGCAAGGCCGTCGACGCGCGCCTGGCCGAGCTGCAGCGCGGGCGGCGCCTGCTGGTGGGCGTGGGCGGCGACGCCGCGCGCAGCCGCAGCGCCCTGGCCGCCGCGCCCGGCGTGCATGCGGTGCACGACGAGGGCGAGTCGGGCGGCTGCCGGCGCTGGGCGCTCGAGGCCGAGCCGGACGCGGCGCCCGCGGTCAGCGCCGCGGTCATCGGCGCCGGGCTCGCGCTGCATGCGATCGGCTTCGAGACGCGCAATCTCGAGACCCTGTTCGCCCAGGTCAACCGCGGCGGCGAGGCCGCGCCCGCCGAGGAGCCCGCCCATGCGGTCTGACACCCTGTCCCAGGCGGCCGCGGTCGCGCGCAAGGAGGTCGGCGGCTATTTCGCGTCGCCGGCGGCGTTCCTGTTCTTCGCCGCCTTCCTGGCGCTCACGATGTTCGTCTTCTTCTGGGTCGACACCTTCTTCGCGCGCGGCCTCGCCGACGTGCGGCCGCTGTTCCAGTGGATGCCGGTGCTGATGATCTTCCTCGTCGGCGCGCTGACGATGCGCAGCTGGGCCGACGAGCGGCGCAGCGGCACCATCGAGCTGCTGCTCACGGCGCCGGTGCCGCCGGTGGCGCAGCTGCTGGGCAAGTACCTGGGCGTGCTCGCGCTGGTCGCGATCGCGCTCGCGCTCACGCTGCCGCTGCCGTTCACGGTGGCGCTGCTCGGGCCGCTGGACTGGGGCCCGGTCGTCGGCGGCTATGTCGCCGCGCTGGCGCTGGCCTCGGCCTATGCCGCGATCGGGCTCTGGGTGTCGGCGCGCACCGACAACCAGATCGTGAGCCTGATCATGAGCTGCGCCATCGCCGGCGTCTTCTACCTCGTCGGCTCGCCTGCGGTGAGCGGGCTCTTCGGCAACCCCGTCGGCGACTGGCTGCGCGAGCTCGGCGCGGGCGCGCGCTTCGAGTCGATCACGCGCGGCGTGCTCGACCTGCGCGACCTCGCCTACTACGCCTCGATCACGGTGCTGTTCCTGGTGCTGTGCCGGCTCGCGCTCGAGCGCCTGCGCTGGGCCGGCAACCCGGTCGGCCCGGCGCAACGGCGCTGGCTCGTCGCCGCGGGGCTGCTGGCGGCGAACGCGGTGGCGCTGAACCTCTGGCTCAGCCCGCTGCGCGGGGCGCGGCTGGACCTCACGCAGGGCCACGCGTACACGCTCTCGACCGCGACGCGGCGCTACCTCGGCGAGCTCAAGGAGCCGCTGCTGATCCGCGGCTACTTCAGCGCCCGGACCCATCCGCTGCTGGCGCCGCTGGTGCCGCAGCTGCGCGACCTGCTGGCCGAGTACGCCGTCGCCGGCGGCAGCAAGGTCCATGTCGAGATCATCGATCCGCACGACCACCCGCACCAGGCCGAGGAGGCCGCAAGCCGCTACGGCGTGCGGCCGGTGCCGTTCGAGACGAGCTCGAAGTACCAGGCCTCGGTCGTCAACTCGTATTTCGACATCGTCGTCGCCTACGGCGACCAGTACCAGGTGCTGAACTTCCGCGACCTGATCGACGTGAAGGCGCGCGGCGAAGGCCGGATCGACGTCGCGCTGCGCAATCCCGAATACGACATCACGCGCTCGATCCGCAAGGTGCTGCTCGAATACCAGGGCGGCGGCAGCCCCTTCGCGACGCTGTCGGCGCCGCTGACGCTGAAGGTCGACGTCTCGGCCGACTCCGCGCTGCCGCCGACCCTGCTGCCCGGGCGCCAGGCGCTGACCCAGGCCCTGGCGGCGCTGCGCCAGGAGGCCGGCGCCAAGCTGAAGGTGCTGGTGCGCGACCCCGACACCGATCCGGCACTGGCCAAGCGGCTGCGCGACGCCGGCTTGCGCCCGCTCGTTGCCGGGCTCTTCGATCCGCGGCCGTTCTGGTTCCAGCTGCGCCTGTCCGACGGCCGCCAGGAGGAGCGCGTCGCGCTGCCGCAGGCGTTCGACGGCGCCGGCTTCCAGCGCAGCATCGAGGCCGCGGTGAAGCGCTACTCGCCCGGCTTCCTGAAGACCGTGGCGGTGCTCACGCCCGCGCCGGCGCCCGGCGGCTACGGCGCCGCGCCGGGCCCGCGCTTCGACCAGCTGCGCAAGGCCCTGGAAGGTTCGGTGCACTGGCTCGACACCGACCTGCACGACGGCGTGGTTCCGGCCGCGGCCGACCTGCTGATGGTGCTCGCGCCCGAGAACCTGAGCCGGCTGCAGCTGTTCGCGATCGACCAGTTCCTGATGCAGGGCGGCACCGTCATCGTCGCGACCGCGCCGAGCGAGGTCGAGATCGGCCAGGACGTCGTCGCGCGGCCGGTGCACAGCGGGCTCGAGGACTGGCTCGCCGGCTACGGCCTGAAACTGGGCCACGGCCTGGTGATGGACCGCCGCAGCGGCGCCTTGCCGATCCCGGTCGACCGCCCGCTGGGCAACGGCATGAGCGTGCGCGAGATCCGCCTCGCGCCCTATCCGTACTTCGTCGACGTGCGCGGCAGCGGCCTCGACGCCGCCGACCCGGTCACCGCATCGCTGGGCCAGATCGACCTGGCCTGGGCCGCGCCGATCGAGGTCGATGCGAAGCTGAACCAGGGCCGTCGCGTGCAGCGGCTGATCCGCTCGTCGGCGACGAGCTGGGTCGGCGACGGCACGAACCTGCTGCCCGATTACCAGCGCTATCCCGATCTCGGCTTCGCCGGCGGAACGCCGCAGGCGCCGCAGACGCTGGCGCTGGCCGTCAGCGGGCGCTTCGAATCGGCCTTCCGCAACCAGCCCTCGCCGCTGCTGCAGGCGGCCGCCGCCGCCGCCAGCGCCCCGGCGGCGGCGGCCAGCGCGCCGCCGCCGGGCAGTGCCAGCCTGGGCCGCGTGATCGACCATTCGCCGGCCTCGGCGCGCCTCGTGCTCGTGAGCTCGAACGCGGCCCTGAGCGACGCCGCGATGGAGCTCGCGAGCGAAGCCAGCGGAACCCTGTACCGCAAGCCCGTGGAATTCGCGCAGAACCTGGTCGAGGCCGCGGTCGAGGACCCCGGGCTGCTCGCGCTGCGCGGGCGCAGCCGCTACGCGCGCGGCCTCGCGCCGCTGTCGCGCGCCGGCCAGCAGGCCTGGGAATACGGCAATTACGCGCTCGCGCTCGTGCTGCTGGGCGCCCTCGTCGGCCTGCAGCGGCGCCATCGCCGCGCGCGTGCCCGCGCCATCGCCAGCCTGCTCCAGGAAGCCTGACCATGAACCAGCGTTCGATACCCCTGCTCGCCGGCCTGCTCGTGCTGCAACTGGCGGCCGCCGTCGGACTCGGCCTGCGCGGCGGCGCGCTCG
>JAGWVB010000263.1 GCA_018971105.1 Burkholderiales bacterium | reverse complement strand
CGGCGGGGCCTCCCGCGCCGCCGCGGCGCTGCGGCGCACCAGGGCCAGGAAGGTGGCCTTGGCGACCGGGTCGTCGTCGTCGCGGAAGGCCAGGGTGATCGGCGCCTGCAGCGCCGGATCGGCCGGCAGGCGCCGGTAGGTGACCGAATGCGCCTGGGCGATGCGCATCGACGCCGGCACCACCGACAGCCCGGCGCCGGCGGCCACCAGGTTGAGGTTGGTCATCATGCGGTCGACCTCGGCATGCACCGACACCGCCACGCCGATGCGCTCGAGCAGGCTCAGCAGTTCGCCGTACAGGCCCAGCGCGCCGGGCCGGCGCACCAGGATCAGCGTCTGCCCCTGCAGCGCCTGCCAGGGCACCGCCTGGTCGGCGCCGTAGCGCTCGGCCAGCGGGTGGTCGACCGGCAGCGCCAGCACCACCGGCTCGGTCAGCAGGGCCTCGAAGGTCACGCCCACCGGCCGGGCCACCGGCACGCGCAGGAAGGCGAAGTGCAGGCGGCCGGCGGCCACCGCGTCGGTCAGCTCGGCGGCGTTGCTCTCGGCGATCTGCAGTTCGATCTCGGGGTACTCGCGGCGGCAGGCGCGCAGCACCCGCGGCGTGAAGGCGTGGGCGGCGGCCGAACTGGTGAAGCCCACCGCCAGCAGCCCCAGCAGGCCGGCCGCCAGCCGCGTCATGCGCTGCTCCATCGCCGCCACGCCTTCGAGCACGCGGCGCGCCTCGCCCAGCATCTGGCGGCCCAGCACGGTGAGGGTCACGCCCTTGGGGTGGCGGGTGAACAGCGGCGCGCCCAGGCGCCGCTCGAGCTGGCGGATCTGCTGGCTCAGCGGCGGCTGCTGCATCCCCAGGCGCTCGGCGGCGCGGGTGATGTGGCCGGCCTCGGCGACGGCGACGAAGTAGCGAAGCTGGCGAATCTCCATATCCAAAAAGTATCGCATGCGACCACTCGAGATATTTGAACTTCAGCTCCGCATGGCCTATCTTCGCGGCCTCTGCAACGTCCTGAGGATCCGACATGCCGCATCCGTGCTGTCTCGGGGGTCTGGTGGGCGCCGCGGCGGCCGCCTTCACCGCGCTGGCGCTGCCCGCCGGCGCCCTGGCCGCCGAACCCCTGGCGGTGCTGTTCGTCGGCAACAGCTACACCTTCGGGCGGGTCGCGCCGGTGCTGAACTACAACGCCGCGGCGGTGCACGACCTGACCGCGGCCTTCAACGCCATCAGCCCGGTCGGCACCAGCAGCTACCCGGTCGGCACCGCCGGCAAGCCCAGCTACGAGCCTCACCCCTGGGGCGGGGTGCCGGGGATCTTCAAGAAGTTCACCGACGAGGCCGGCCTGAACGTCGAGGTCGCGCTGTCGACGCGCAACGCCGCGACCCTGCGCGGGCATTTCCTGAACACCGCCAACCCGGCCTGGGACCTGCGCGGCAACGTCGCCAGCCGCGCCTGGGACGCCGTGGTGCTGCAGGCCCAGAGCGACGAGCCGCTGCCGCCGGGGCGGGGCAAGAACGCGAACCCGGCGGGCTTCGCCGCCTACGCCCGGCAGTTCGAGCGCTACATCCACGACGGCGCGGCCCAGTCCTACACCGAGACCCAGCTCTTCGGCAGCCTGGCCGCCTGCGAGGCCACCCGGCTCGCGGCCGCCACCTGCGGCCTGCTGCGCCAGATCCCGGCCAACCCGAACGCCCGCGCCGCGACCCGCATCTTCCTCGAGCAGACCTGGGCCCGGCCCGACATGGTGCAGGCCCACCTGGTGACCACGCCCGACCTGAACTCGCCCAGCGGCGCGCCTGTCGTCGACACCTCGACCGACCCCAACGGCGTCGCCGCCAAGCTCTACTACAGCGACCTGACGGGCATGACGGCCGACCTGCACGCCGCCTTCTACGGCCTGGCGGCGTCGAGCCCGGGCTTCGCCGGGGTGGTGCCGGTGGGCGACGCCTTCCAGCGCGCGGTGAACCAGGGCCTGGCCCCGGGCAGCGGCTTCTACGCGGCCGACGGCACCTATGCCGAGCCGGGCGGCGGCACCATCGACCTGTGGTGGCTCGACCGCACCCATCCCAGCAAGTACGGCGCCTACCTCAGCGCCCTGACGCTGTTCGGCAGCCTCACCGGCATCGACCCCTGGTCGCTCGGCGCCAGCGAGCAGGCCGCGGCCGAGCTGGGCATCGCCCCGGCCGACGCGCTGAAGCTGCAGCGCGTGGCCTCGGAGCAGCTCTACGCCGCCGGCCTGGCGCTGCGGCGCATCCCCTGCCTGCACGCCCATCCTCATGCCGGCCAGGCCGGCGCCTGCCGCTGAGCGGTACCGTCCGCAACCCAAGGAGACCTTGCTCATGAACCGCTTGCGAAGATTCGTCGTCCTCGGCCTGACCCTCGCGGCCGGCCTGATCGCGCCGGCGGCCCGCGCCGCGCCGCCGGAAACCGGCACCCCCGGCGAGCTGCGGGTGGCCTACCGCACCGACGACAAGCCGGTGTCCTTCCTGCAGGACGGCCAGCCGGCCGGGCTGCTGATCGACTTCACCAACGCGATCGCCGCCCGCCTGGGCCTGCGCGTGACCTATGTCTCGACCACCTTTGCCGCGATGGTGCCGGCGGTGCGCAACCACCAGTACGACACCGCCGCCTTCGGCGTGCTGGTGACGCCCGAGCGCCAGGCGGTGGTCAACTTCACCACCGCGATCGGCTACGGCCAGGCGCAGCTGGTCAGCCGCAAGAGCGCGCCGCTGGCCAAGCTCGACGACGCCGGCGGCAAGACCGTCGCCGTGACCACCGGCAGCGCGCTGATCCCGCTGCTGCAGCAGATCGCGCCCAAGGTCACGATCAAGCAGTTCCCGAACATCGCGTCGAGCATCAACGCGCTGGTGGCGGGCCAGATCGACGGCCTGTTCACCGGCATCGCCACCGCCGAACGCGTGGTCGAGCAGCATCCCGGGCTGGAGGCGACGCAGACCGTGGAGAGCGGCATCAACGCCATGCCGGTGGCCAAGGACCGGCCCGAGCTGCTGGCCGCGCTCGACCGCGCGATCGCCGCGACGATGAAGGACGGCACCTACACCCGGCTGTTCGCGAAGTGGAACCCGCCGACGATGGCGATCCCCGAGCGGCTGTTCAGCGACTACCCGGGCATGCCGCGTCCGGCCGCGCGCTGAGCCGGGGCCGCGCCATGTCCGAGGGCCTGCACCGGATCTTCGCCACCTTCTTCGACCCCGCGCTGATCGTCCGGTCGCTGCCGGAGCTGCTGTCGGTCGGGCTGCCGAACACGCTGATGCTGTCGCTGTTCGCCAGCGCCATCGGCATCACGCTGGGCCTGCTGGTGGCGGCCGGGCTGATGTCCGAGCGCGCCCTCGTGCGCCTGCCCTGGCGGGCCTACGTCGACGTGCTGCGCGGCCTGCCGCACATCCTGACCGTCTACCTGATCGGCCAGGGCCTGCCGCTGGCCGGCCTGAGCCTGTTCGGCGACAACACCTACGGCTACGCGGCGCTGGCGATCGGGCTGATCGAGAGCGCCTATTTCGCCGAGATCTTCCGCGCCGGCTTCCAGAGCGTCGATCGCGGCCAGATCGAGGCCGCGCGCAGCACCGGCATGACGCGGCGGCAGACGCTGCGCCACATCGTCGTGCCGCAGGGCGTGCGCCGCGTGCTGCCGCCGCTGACCGGGCAGTTCATCCTGGTCGTCAAGGCCACCTCGCTGGTCTACCTGCTGGGGCTGACGGCCTCGCAGCGCGAGATGTTCGCGATCGCCCAGGACGGCGCGATCAACAACGCCAACCTCACGCCGCTGACCGCCGCGGGGCTGATCTACCTGGCGCTGACGATCCCCACCACCTACGCCGTCAACGCCTGGGACCGCCGGCTGCGCGGCGGCCGCTCGACGCGCGCGATGGAGGGCCGCTAGCATGGGCGCCGACCGCATGGCCGCGAACCCGGGCGGCACCGGGGTGCGCCTGGAGCAGGTCAGCAAGTCCTTCGGCCGCGTGCCGGTGCTGCACGGGGTCGACCTCGAGGTGCCCGGCGGCACCACCACCTGCATCGTCGGGCCCTCGGGCTCGGGCAAGTCGACCCTGCTGCGCTGCGCCAACCTGATGGAGCGCCCCGAGCGCGGGCGGGTCCTGCTCGGCGAGCTCGACATCACCGCCCCCGGCGTCGACGTCGACGCGGTGCGCCAGCGGGTGGGCATGGTGTTCCAGCACTTCTGCCTGTTCTCGCACCTGAGCGTGCTCGACAACGTCAGCCTGGCGCTGCGCCAGGTGCGCCGGATGCCGCGCGAGGCCGCCGAGGCGGCCGCCCGCGAGCAGCTGCGTGCGGTCGGGCTCGAAGGCCTGGAGGGCCGCCGGCCCGCCGACCTCTCGGGCGGCCAGCAGCAGCGGGTGGCGATCGCGCGCTCGCTGGCGATGGCGCCCGAGGTGATGCTGTTCGACGAGGCGACCTCGGCGCTCGACCCCGAGCTGGTCAAGGGCGTGCTGGCGGTGATGCGCGACCTGGCGCGCGCCGGCATGACCATGCTGGTGGTGACCCACGAGATGCGCTTCGCGCGCGAAGTCGCCGGGCAGGTGGTGTTCGTCGACGCCGGCCGCATCCTCGAGGTGGCGCCGCCCGACGCGTTCTTCGACCGGCCGCGCCACCCGCGGCTGCGGCATTTCCTCGACCAGGTACTCTGACCGGTGACCCCCATGACCGAACCCCTCCCGAGCCGGCCTTCGATCGCCGAGATCCGCGAACTGTTCACGCCGCGCAGCCAGTGGCAGGCCTGGCTCGAGATCGAGGCCGCGCTGGCCGAGACCCAGGCCGAGCTGGGCATCATCCCGACCGCCGCGGCGGCCGAGATCCGGCGCAAGGCCAACTTCGACCACGTCGACGCCCAGGCCCTGGCGGCCGACATCGCGCGCACCCGGGCGCCGATCGTCTCGCTGGTGCGGGCGCTGGCCGGCGCCTGCGAAGGCGACGCCGGCGGCTACGTGCACTGGGGCGCGACGACGCAGAACGTGATGCAGACCGCGCGCAGCTGGCTGATGCGCCGCGCGCACCAGGCCTTCATGGCCCGGCTGGGCGACCTGCTGCTGAAGCTGGCCGGCCTGGCCGAGTCCAGCGCCGACACGCTGGTGGCCGGACGGACCAACTTCCGCCAGGGCCTGCCCATCACCTTCGGCTTCAAGGTGGCGGCCTGGATCGAGGAGTTCCTGCGCCACCGCCAGCGCTTCGAAGGGGCCGAGCCGCGGGTCTTCGCGTCGCTGTGGGGCGGCGCGCTGGGGGCCATGCATGCCTCGGGCGAGCAGGGCGTGGCGCTGAACCGGCGGCTGTCGCAGCGGCTCGGGCTGACGCCGCTGGCCGTGCCCTCGCGCGCCGGCACCGACTACGTCGCCGAGCAGGTGCTGCTGCTGGCGCTGTTCAGCGCCAGCTGCTCGAAGGTCGCGCGCGAGCTCTACGGGCTGATGGCCGACGAGATCGGCGAGGTCTTCGAGGAGCAGGACGACGAGGTCGTCGGCTCGAGCACGATGCCCAACAAGGTCAACCCGAAGGTGGCGGTGCAGGCGATCGCGCTGGCCGCCCGGCTGCGCAGCCTGACGCCGCTGGCGCTGGAGGCCATGCAGCCGACCCACGAGGGCGACGGCGCCAACAACCAGATGCTGTACGCGCTGATCGACCAGTCCGCGCCGCTGGCCTACGAGCTGGTCTGCGCGATGGACGAGCTGCTGGGCTGCCTGCGCCTGGTGCCCGCCAACATGCTGCGCAACCTGGCGTTGAGCGGCCCCGCGATGGCCGCCGAGAACGCGATGATGGCGCTGGCGCCCGCCCTGGGCCGCAGCCGCGCCTACGAGCTGGTCAAGGGCGCCCTGGCCGAGTCGGCGCGCACCCGGGCGCCGCTGGTCGACCTGCTGCTCGCCGACGACGCGGTGCACGGCGTGGTCGAGCCCGACTTCGTGCGCGCCGCGCTCGACCCGGCGGCCTACACCGGCCGCAGCGCCGAGATGGCGCACGCG
>JAGWVB010000262.1 GCA_018971105.1 Burkholderiales bacterium | reverse complement strand
GCCGGCGGCGGCGTGGTGCAGCCGGCGCCGAGCGCGAGCAGCAGCCCCAGGCCGAGCGCGCGCGCCGGGGCCCGGGCGGGTGGGGGACGACGGGATTCAGGCCAGGACATCGGGCAATTGGATCCGGAAATGGGCGCCGGCGCCGGGCCGGCCGGGCATGAGCTCGACGCGCCCGCCATGCGCCTCGACATATTCGCGCACGATCGACAGGCCGATGCCGCTGCCGCGCAGGGCGCCCTCGGGCTGGCGCTCGCCGCGGTAGAACGGTTCGAAGACGCGCGCGCGGTCGGCCTCGGCGACCCCGGGGCCCTGGTCGCGGAAGTCGATGCGCAGGCCGCCGTCGGCGCGGCCGAGCGCGATCTCGATCGAGCTCCCGGGCGGCGCGTAGCGGATCGCGTTCGAGAGCAGGTTCGCCAGTGCCGTGCCGAGCTTGTCGGGGTCGACCTCGGCCTCGAGCGCCGGCCCCTCGACCGCGACGCGCAGGCGCCGCGCCTGCCATTGCAGGCGCTGCCCGTCGACCTGCGCGCGCAGCAGCGCGCGCAGGTCGGTGCGGCGGCGCTGCAGCCGGCGCGCCTCGAAGGCGGCGGCGTTGAAGCCCAGCAGGGCCTCGATCTGGCGCTGCAGCGCGGCCGTGTTCTGGGCCAGGATCGTCGCCACCTCGCGCTGGTCGGGCGTGAGCGTGCCGGCGACGCCGTCCTCGAGCAGCGCGACGCCCTCGCGCAGCGCCGCCAGCGGCGTCTTCAGCTCGTGCGAGACATGGCGCAGGAAGCGCGCCTTGTCGGCGTCGAGCTCGCCCAGCCGCAGGCGCAGCCATTCCAGGCGCTGGCCGAGCGAGCGCAGGTCGCTCGGGCCGCCGATCGCCACCGGCGCGTCGAGCCGGTTCTCGCCCAGGCCGATGATGGCGCGCTCCAGGCCCAGCAGCGGCCGCGTCAGCCACAGCCCGAAGGCGGCGGCGACGAGCAGCGCGAGCGCGATCGCGCCCAGCACGCGGTGCGTCATCGCGACGCGGCCGGCCTCGAGCCGCGCCTGCAGCTCGCGGTCCTGCGCCTCGCGCCCCAGCCGCACCGCGGCGGCGACCTCGGCGTTCGTCGCCGCGAGGTCGCGGAAGCGCGCCGCGAGCTCGTCATCGGGGCGCGCCGCCGCGCCGGTGCCGATACCCAGGGCGGCGCTGATCGATGCCAGATCGGCATGCCAGCGCGCGGCCAGCGGGCGCGCCAGCTGCGGCGCCAGGCGCGCGTCGAAGAGGCGCCGCGCCTCCTGCGCCGACTCCTCGTAATTCCGCAGCAGCGCCGGGTCGCCCAGCACCAGGTACTGGCGCGCCGCGCGCTCCATCGCCACGCCCTGCTCCGACTGGCGCTGCACGGCCTGGCTCAGCTGCACCGCGCGGTCGGCGGCGCTGCGGCTTTGCGCGAGCAGGCGCTCGAGCGCGAACAGGCTGCTCAGCGCCGCCGCCGCCAGCAGCCCGGCGACGAGCAGGATGGCCAGCAGCAGCAGCTGGCGGAACGAGGGGCGGAACGGCGAGCGGGACATGGGGGGCGACGAAGCGGCCGAACTGTACGGCCTGCGCGCTGGATCAAGAATCCGGGCCGGCGCCTCGACTATGCTGGGGCCACCCTCCATCCGCCGCAAGCCCGTGAAGCTGCCCAGCCTGAAGCGCTCGACCCGGCGCCTGATCGCGCTGCTGTCGCTGTTGCCGGTGACGGTGCTGCTGCTCGGGTCGACCTATGCCTACCTGATGGGGCACATCGAGGGTCGCCCGCGCACGCTGCTGCAGGGCCTGCAATGGGCCTCGGAGACGCTGACGACGACCGGCTACGGCGCCGACAACCACTGGAGCCGGCCGACGGTGGCGATCTTCGTCATCGTGGCCCAGTTCCTCGGCCTGTTCTTCGTCCTGCTCTTCATCCCGGTGTTCGTGCTGCCGTATTTCGAGGAGCGCTTCGAGGTGCGGCTGCCGAAGGCGCTGCCGCCGATGCAGGGCCGGGTGCTGTTCTACCGCTACGGGCCGGCGATCGAATCGCTGCTCGAGGAGTTCCACCGCGACGGCCGGCCCTTCGTGATCTTCGAGGAGGACGCGGCGCTGGCGCGCAAGCTGCGCGACCGCGGCTTCGAGGTCGTGCACA
This sequence comes from Burkholderiales bacterium, assembly GCA_018971105.1. GTDB lineage: Bacteria > Pseudomonadota > Gammaproteobacteria > Burkholderiales > Burkholderiaceae_C > Rubrivivax. The sequence continues at coordinate 3,909 of JAGWVB010000262.1, read as the reverse complement.
GCCAGCTCGCCGACGACCCGGCGGCGCTGGCCGGCGTCGCCGACGCGCTGGCCGTCGTCAGCAACGCGAGCGACTACGCCAACGCCGCCTGCACCTTCGCCGCGCGCGACCAGGGCTATGCCGGCGCGCTCTACGTCCTCGCCGCCGAGCCGCTGTACCGCGCACCGATGCTGCGCATCGGCGCCACCGACGTCTTCACGCCGGCGCATGTGCTGGGCGCCGCGCTGGCCTCGCGCGCCAGCGGCCGCATCAGCCCGCCGGCCGAGGGCATGCAGCTGATCGGCAACGCCGTCGGCATGGCCGAGCTGCGCGTGCGCGCCGACAGCCCGCTCGCCGGCCGCCGCCTGGGCGAGCTGCGCATGCGCGAGCGTTACGGCGTCTCGGTGATCGGCCAATGGCGCGCCGGCCGCTTCAGCGCCGCCGCCGGTCCGCAGACGGTGATCGAGGCCGGCGCCATCGTCGTCGCCGTCGGCGCCCATGCCCAGCTCGAGCGGCTCGAGCGCCTGGCGCTGCCGCTGCGCCGCGACGGCGCCATCGTCCTCGCCGGCTACGGCTCGGTGGGCGCGAAGGTGGTCGAGCTGCTGCGCGACGCCGGCGAGCGCACCGTCGTCATCGACCAGCGCGCCGGCGCCGGCGTCGACATCGTCGGCAACGTGCTCGAACGCGCGACGCTGGAGCGCGCCGGCGTGCGCGAGGCCAGTGCGGTGATCCTGGCGCTGGCCGACGACAGCGAGTCGGTGTTCGCGACCGCGGCCGTGCGCGAATACGCGGCCGAGGTGCCGCTCGTCGTGCGCGTGCTGCGGGCGCCGAACACGACCCGGCTCTACGCCTCCGGCGCCGATTTCGCGATCTCGCTCGGCCAGGTCACGGGGCAGATCCTGGCCTACCACCTGCTCGACCAGCAGGTGCTCAGCGTCGAGACCGCGGTCAAGTTCATCCGCGTCGGGCCGGGCCGGCTCGTCGGCGCCCATCCCTGGCATGTCGAGGCGCTGGACCGCACCGGCGCCAAGGTCGTCGCGGTCGAGCGCGGCAGCGAGGTCGCGGTCGAGTTCGACGCCGCTTTCCGCGTCGATGCCGGCGACGCGCTCATCGTCTGCGGCTCGATCGACAGCCTCGAGCGCTACCAGCGCGAATTCCAGGTCCAGGTCCGGCACCCGGCCTAGACGCTACGATCGCCGCGCCCGGGCCGCGCCGGCTTCGCGGGCACCGCAAGGAGGCGGCATGGCTCATCTGACGGTCAACGGCCAGGCGCGCGAGGTCGACGCCGACCCGGCGACGCCGCTGCTCTGGGTGCTGCGCGAGCAGCTCGGCCTCACCGGCACCAAGTACGGCTGCGGCATCGCGCTTTGCGGCGCCTGCACGGTGCACCTCGACGGCGCCGCGGTGCGCTCGTGCAGCCTGCCGCTCGCGGCCGTCGGGGGGCGGCGCGTGACGACGATCGAGGGCCTGGCCGCCGGCGGCCGGCTGACGCGCGTGCAGCAGGCCTGGCTCGAGCACGACGTGCCGCAATGCGGCTATTGCCAGAGCGGGATGATCATGGCCGTCACGGCGCTGCTGGCCGCCAAGCCGCAACCCAGCGACGCCGACATCGACGCCGCGATCACCAATATCTGCCGCTGCGGCACCTACCAGCAGGTGCGCGCGGCGGTCCATGCGGCCGCGGCGGCGGCGGCCTGAGGGACGGCGATGATCGATCGACGCTCCTTCATCGTCAGCGGCGCGGCAGGCGGATTCGCGCTCGGCTTCGGCGCTCCGGCGCGGGCCGCCGCGGCCGCCGATGCCGATGCCGATGCCGACGCCGGCGCCGGCGCCGGCGCGGCGCCGCCCGAGATCAACGCCTGGGTCGTCGTGCGGCCCGACGAGACGGTCGTGATCCGCATCGCACGCTCGGAGATGGGCCAGGGCACGCTGACCGGGCTGGCCCAGCTCGTCGCCGACGAACTCGATTGCGACTGGGACCGCGTGACGACCGAGTTCCCGACCCCGGGACGCAATCGCGCGCGCGACCGCATCTGGGGCGATTTCGGCACCGGCGGCAGCCGCGGCATCCGCGCCTCGCAGGACTACATGCGCAAGGGCGGCGCGGCGGCGCGGCTGATGCTGCTGCAGGCCGCCGCCGCGGGCTGGGGCGTGCCGGTGGACGAGTGCAGCGTCGAGCGCGGCGTCATCAGCCACGCGCCGTCGCAGCGCCGCACGAGCTACGGCCGTGTCGCCGCCGCGGCCGCGCGCATCGCGCCGCCGCGGGCCGTGGCGCTCAAGAACCCGTCGCAGTGGACGCTCATCGGCCGCCCGCTGCACCGGCTCGACACGCGCGACAAGCTCACCGGGGCCCAGGTCTACGGCATCGACCTGCAGCTGCCCGGGATGCTCAACGCCGCGATCCGCGACTGCCCGGTGTTCGGCGGCCGGCTCGTCTCCCACGACGCCGCCCGGGCCTACGCGATGCCGGGCGTGGTGCAGGTGCTGCGCGTCGGCGCCAGCGCCGTCGCCGTCGTCGCCCGGACCTGGTGGCAGGCGAAGACGGCGCTCGAGGCGGTGCACTGCGACTGGGACGACGGTGCCAACGCCGCGCTCTCGAGCGCCGGCATCGCGCAGCAGCTCGCCGCGGGCCTGGACGCCGGGCAGGCCCATGTCTACAACCGGCAGGGCGATGTCGACGCGGCGCTGGCCGGCGCGGCGCAGACGGTCGAGGCGGTCTACAGCTACCCCTACTTGAACCACGCGACGCTGGAGCCGATGAACGCGACGGCGCTCGTCACGGCCGGGCGCTGCGAGGTCTGGTGCCCGACCCAGAACGGCGAGGCGGCGCTGGCCGCCGCTGCCGCGGCGAGCGGATTGCCGATCGAGCAATGCGATGTCCACAAGCTGCTGCTCGGCGGCGGTTTCGGCCGCCGCGGCTTCAGCGACTACGTGACGCAGGCGGTGCAGATCGCGCGCCAGCTGCCGGGGCGGCCGGTGAAGCTGATCTGGTCGCGCGAGGAGGACATGACGCATGGCCGCTACCACCCGGTGATGCAGGCCCGGCTGCGCGGCGCGATCGACGCCGAGGGCCGGCTCAGCGGCCTGCGCATCCGGCTCTCGGGCCAGTCCATCCTCGCCTCGCTGCGCCCGCCGGCGCAGGCCGGCGATCTCGATCCGACCGTGTTCCAGGGCTACGCGCCGCAGGGCGAGCATGCACTGTCCTACGCGATCCCGAACCTGAAGATCGACCATGCGATGCGCAACCCGCCGGTGCCGCCCGGGTTCTGGCGCGGCGTCAGCAGCAACCAGAACGCGATCTTCCTGGAATGCTTCATCGACGAACTGGCCGCGGCCGCCGGCGTCGACGCGCTCGAATTCAGGCGCCGATTGCTGGCCGGGAAGGCGCGCGCGCTGGCGGTGCTGAACGCCGTCGCCGAGCGCGGCGGCTGGGGCCAGCCGGCGCCGCCCGGGCACTTCCGCGGCCTGGCGCAATTCCGCGCCTTCGACAGCCTGGTCGCCGCCTGCGCCGAGGTCTCGGTCGACGGCGACCGCGTCCGGCTGCACCGCCTCGTCGGCGCCATCGATTGCGGTATCGCAGTGAATCCGGCGCAGATCGAACGCCAGGTCGCCGGCTCCTTCGTCTACGGCCTGTCGGCGCTGTTCATGCAGGAGTGCACGCTCGAGCGCGGCGCCGTCGTGCAACGCAACTTCGATGCCTACGACTCGATGCGCCTGGCCCAGATGCCCCGGGTCGAGGTTCTGGTGATGCCCTCGGGCGGCTTCTGGGGCGGCGTCGGCGAGCCGGCGATCTGCGTCGCCGCGCCGGCCGTGCTGAACGCGATCCACCGCGCCACCGGCCGCCGCCTGCGCAGCGTGCCGCTCAGGCACGGCGGCCTGCGGCTCGCGTGACGCGGCGCCCGGCGCGGCGCCGGGCGAGCCGCCTCAGCG
>JAGWVB010000019.1 GCA_018971105.1 Burkholderiales bacterium | reverse complement strand
GACGGGTACTGGTCCTTGGCATCGAAGACCATGCGCACCGCGCGATCGATCACCTCGGGGGAAAACTTCGGGGACTTCCTCATCTTGGCTCCATTCTCAATCGAAGGAGCCTCCTCAAAATCCGGGGCGGTTCAATCCTTGGCTTCATCTTCTACAAGTACCTCTGCGACAAGCTGGTGGGCTTCGCCTCCGCCGAGGGCTTCACTGATGAAGACTTCAGTGCGATGACTGAAGAGGACACGGAAACCGTCGACCACTTTAAGTCCAATCTGGGCTACTTCATCGCCCACAAGCATCTGTTCTCGACCTGGGTCGACCAAACCAGTGACTTCGATGTCGCTGACGTGCGCGAGGCCCTGTCGGCCTTCAGTCGCCTGATTCACCCGAACCACAAGCGCCTGTTCGAGGGCATCTTCAAGACGCTGGAAACCGGCCTGAGCAAGCTGGGCGACACCGCTGCGAAGCAGACCAAGGCGACCAGCGACCTCCTTCAGCTGATCAAAGACATCCCCATGGATGGCCAGCAGGGCTACGACGTGCTCGGCTTCATCTACGAGTACCTCATCGGCATGTTTGCAGCCAATGCAGGCAAGAAGGCGGGCGAGTTCTACACGCCGCATGAGGTGTCCGTGCTGATGTCTGAGGTCATCGCGCACCATCTGAAGGACCGCAAGACCATCCAGATCTACGATTCCACCAGCGGCTCGGGCTCGCTGCTGCTCAACATTGGCCAGGCCATCGCCAAGCGCATGGGCAACCAGGGCGGCATCAAGTACTACGCCCAAGAGCTGAAGGAGAACACCTACAACCTCACCCGCATGAATCTGGTCATGCGCGGTATTCGTCCAGACGATATCGTCACGCGCAACGCCGACACGTTGGAGGACGACTGGCCGTACTTCGACGAGCAAGACCCGGTGAACAGCTACAACCCGCTGTACCTGGATGCGGTGGTGTCGAATCCGCCCTACTCACAGAAGTGGGACCCGCTGCACAAAGAGGCTGACCCGCGCTACGCCCGCTTCGGCGTGGCCCCGAAGTCAAAGGCCGACTACGCCTTCCTGCTGCACGACCTGTACCACCTGAAACCCAACGGCATCATGGCCATCGTCCTGCCACACGGCGTGCTGTTCCGGGGCGGTGAGGAAGGCGTCATCCGCAAGCAGCTGATCGAGAACGATCACCTCGAAACCATCATCGGCTTGCCGTCCAACATCTTCTTCGGCACCGGCATCCCCACCGTAATCCTTGTGCTCAGGCAGAAGCGCGCGGGCAGCGATGTGCTGTTCGTGGACGCCTCCAAGGGCTTCGCCAAGGAGGGCAAGAACAACAAGCTGCGCGCTTGCGACATCAAGAAGATCACCGATGTGGTGACCGCCCGCGCCACCGTGCCCGGCTTCAGTCGCCTGGTGCCCAAGACCGAGCTTCAAGGCGAGGCCAATGACTACAACCTCAACATTCCGCGGTACGTGGACTCGTCCGAGCCTCTCGAGAGCTGGGATCTGTACGCCTCGATGTTCGGCGGCATCCCGCTGAGCGAACTGGATGCGCTGGCCGACTACTGGGAGGCCTTCCCCAACCTGCGTGCGGCCTTGTTCACCTTGGATGGCACGCCTTACGCCCAGCCGAAGGCGGATGACCTGGCTGCGGCCGTGCGGCAGCACCCTGAGGTGACGAAGTTCAACGACACCTTCGCTCGCGCGTTCGACGGCTTCAGGCCCTGGCTGCACAGAGAGCTGATCGGCAAGATGCTCACGCTGCAGGTCCCTCGCCAGGAAGCGCTGATCTGCGAGGAATTGTTTGCGCGTTTGGCCAAGGTCGGCACGGTGCCCCTCATCGACAAGTACCAGGCCTATCAGGTCCTCGATGACCACTGGCAACCCATTTCTGTGGATCTGGAAATCCTGCAGACCGAGGGCTTTGCCGCCACCCGCGTGGTCGACCCGAACTACGTCGTCAAGAAGAAGGACGGGAAAGACGTGGAAGTACAGGAGGGCTGGAAGGGTCGAGTCCTGCCCTTTGACCTCGTGCAGTTGGCCCATCACAAAATGGAGCTGGACGCACTCCGCAAGAAGGAAACCGAACTGGACGAGGTGGCCGCTCTGCTGGACGAACTGCTCGACAGCTTCAGCGACGAAGACCAGGCCAAGGACACCTTCAATGAAGCCGGTGACAAGTTCGTCGCAGCAGCCGTGGCCAAGGAAGCCAAGGAGTCGGTGGCCGATGCAGCGGCTTTAGGCACTGAATCTTACGAAGGCAAGATCATCCAAGCAGCCAAGCTGCTGGCCCAAGAGAAGTCACTGAAGGCAGCCATCAAGAAGGACGCCGCTGCGCTTCATCTGAAAACCAAGGCCACCATTGAGGCGCTGAGCGACGAGCAGGCGTACGCCCTGCTCGAAAGCAAGTGGCTCTCACCGCTGGTGGACGAGCTGCATCGCTTGCCCGGCCTGGTGACATCCAAGCTCATTGCCAGACTGCAAGCTTTGGTTGAGAAGTACCGGATCACCTACGCCGACAACGCCCGGGACATCCAGCGAGCCGAGGAAGCCCTGGTGACCATGCTGGGAGAGCTTGATGGCGGCGAGTTCGACGTCAGGGGCATCGAAGAGCTGAAAACCCTGTTGGCAGGGAACTGACATGGCAGACCAGACCACGGGAAAGGTGCCACGCGTTCGGTTCAAGGCATACGCCGAACCGTGGGCGGACGAGAAAATTGGTGACGTCCTCGCCGAGAAGCGCCGACCTATTGTGCTGGAGGACGATCGGCGCTACGAGCTCATCACGGTCAAGCGGCGCAACGAAGGCGTCGTTTCTCGCGGCCACCTGCTGGGGCGCGACATCCTGGTGAAGAACTACGCCCAGCTCAAGGCGGGTGATTTCGTCATTTCAAAGCGTCAGGTGGTTCACGGGGCGACTGGCATCGTGCCGCCTGCCTTGGATGGCGCCATCGTGTCGAATGAATATCTGACCGCGGTCGACGGCGAGAGGCTCCTCACGGAGTTCCTCACCATCGTGGCGAGCTTGCCGGCAATGCGCAGGAAGTTCTTTCTGAGCTCCTACGGCGTGGATATCGAGAAGCTGTTTTTTGATGCCATCGACTGGATGAAGCGGGACGTAACTCTCCCTGGCGTTCAGGAGCAGAGTCGCATAGCCCAGTTCTTCCAACGCGTAGATCAATTGATTGCGCTTCATCAGCGCCAGCATGAGAAGCTACTCACGCTGAAGAGATCTTTGCTTCAAAGGATGTTTCCGCAACCCGGTACCCTTATCCCGGAAATTCGCTTCAAGGGTTTTTCTGAAGTTTGGAAGGAGCGGAGTCTTGGAGAAATGGCAAGTTTTTTCAAAGGAAAAGGGCTTTCAAAGAGCGAAATTGACCCTTCGGCCCAAGAGCCATGCATCCATTACGGCCAACTGTTTACAGAATATTCAGAGGTGATATCGGTAGTGGTCAGTAGAGCAAAAGGCGGAGATAACCTTTTCCGATCTATAGCAAATGATGTTCTAATGCCCACATCAGACGTTACCCCCCGTGGCCTAGCAAAGGCCAGTGCAATCAACGAAAGCGGGATAATCATCGGGGGCGATATCATGGTCATTCGCGCAGACAAGAAGCTCTTGCTTGGCCCTTTTCTAAGTCGTTTCATAAGGCATATGGAGGGTCGGATTCTTCAGATGGTTTCGGGATCAACAGTTTTTCATTTGTACTCCTCCTCGATGGAGAAATTTCGAATCACGTACCCATCAATACCCGAGCAGCTAAAGATCTGCAGCCACTTCCTTGCACTCGATGAGTTGATACTCAAACACGCCGCACAACTCAAAAAGCTCCAAGAGATTAAGTTCGCCTGCCTGAACAAGATGTTCGTTTGAACGCCGAGCTTGTCGCCCATGACTACCTTTGCCAAAGAATCTGAATTCGAAGCGGCTGTGATCCACGAATTACGCCAGCATGGCTGGGGTGAGCTGGAGGTCATCAAGTGCCCCAGCGAGGCAATCCTGCTGGCGAACTGGAAGCAGATCCTCTTCGAGAACAACCGCGGTAAGGACCGGCTGAACGAGGTGCCGCTGACCGACAGCGAGATGCAGCAGGTGATGGAACAGGTCGTCGCGCTGCGCACGCCTCTGAGACTGAACGGCTTCATCAACGGAAAGACGGTGTCCATTACGCGGGACAACCCGGCCGACACGCTGCACTTCGGCAAAGAGGTCAGCCTGAAGGTTTACGACCGGCATGAGATTGCCGCCGGGCAAAGCCGCTACCAGATCGCGCAGCAGCCGCGCTACGCCCGCGCTTTCGAGCTTCAGCATGACAGGCGGGGTGACCTGTTGTTGCTCATCAATGGCATGCCGGTGATCCACATCGAGCTGAAGAAGAGCGGTGTGCCGGTTAGCCAGGCCTACAACCAGATCCAGAAGTACACACGCGATAGTGTGTTCACCGGGCTGTTCTCCTTGGTTCAGATCTTTGTGGCCATGGAGCCCGGTGAGTCGCTGTACTTCGCCAACCCCGGGCCAGACGGCAAGTTCAACAAAGATTACGCCTTCCACTGGGCCGACTTCAACAACGAGCCCATCAACGACTGGAAGAGCTTCACCTCCAGCCTGCTTTCCATCCCGATGGCTCACCAGTTGATCGGCTTCTACACCGTGGCCGACGAGGCCGACGGCGTTCTGAAGGTGATGCGCAGCTACCAGTACTACGCAGCGCACGCGATTTCGGACAAGGTGGCCAAGACCGACTGGAAGCACCCGAACCGCCTGGGCGGCTACATCTGGCACACCACGGGCTCGGGCAAGACCATGACGAGCTTCAAGTCGGCCCAGCTCATCGCCAACTCCAAAGATGCCGACAAGGTCGTGTTCCTGCTTGACCGGGTCGAACTGGGCACGCAGACGCTGAAGGCCTATAGGGACTTTGCTGGTGACAGCAACCATGTGCAGGCGACAGAAAACACCGGTGTGCTAGTGAAGACACTGAAGAGCACCGCGCCTGCGGACACGCTGATCGTCACGTCCATCCAGAAGATGAGCCGGATCACGGACGACGCCGATGGCTTGAAGGCGCACGACCTGGAGACCATGCGCGGCAAGCGCATCGTGTTCATTGTCGACGAGTGCCACCGCTCCACCTTCGGCGACATGCTGGTGAATATCAAGTCCAGTTTCCCGGGCGCGGTGTTCTTCGGCTTCAGCGGAACGCCCATCCACAAGGAGAACGTCCGCAAGGACAACACCACGACCGATGTCTTTGGGGGCGAACTGCACTGCTACAGCATTGCCGATGGCATCCGCGACAAGAATGTTCTGGGCTTCGATCCGTACCAGGTTCTGACCTACCGCGACCGTGAACTGCGGCAGGCGGTGGCGCTGGAGAAGGCCAAGGCGGCGACCGTGGCTGAGGCGCTGGCGGACCCGGCCAAGAAGAAAGCCTTCAACCGTTACATGAACGTCGTGCCAATGGCTGGCCACCGCGACGGCGCCGGTGAGTACCAGCGAGGCATTGAAGACTACTTGCCGAACGCTCAGTACGAGCGCGACGAGCATCGCCACGCCGTGCTGAAGGACATCGCTGACAACTGGGAAGTCTTGAGCCAGGGCGGGAAGTTCCACGCCATCTTGGCCACCAGCAGCATCACCGAGGCGATCGCCTACTACCGCCTGATGAAGGCGCAGTGCCCCGCACTGAAGATCACCGCACTGTTCGATCCGCACATCAGCGATGACGACACCGTTGGTACCGATCCGGCCTTCAAGGCCGCCGGGCTGGAAGAGATCATCAAGGACTACAACGCCACCTTTGGGCAGAAGTTCGACATGGGAACCCATGCGAACTTCAAGAAGGACCTCGCTGCGCGCCTGGCCCATAAGGCACCCTACATCCGTGTCGAGGCTGAACCTGAAAAGCGGCTGGATCTGCTGATCGTGGTGAACCAGATGCTCACCGGCTTCGACTCGAAGTGGGTCAATACGCTGTACTGCGACAAACTGCTTGAGTACGAGAACATCATCCAGGCGTTCTCACGCACCAACCGGCTGTTCGGGCCAGACAAGCCGTTCGGCACGATCCGCTACTACCGCAAGCCCCACACGATGAAGCGCAACGTGGATGCGGCGGTAAAGCTGTACTCCGGTGACAAACCCATCGGCCTCTTTGCCGATCAACTGCCCCGGAACCTGGAGCGCTTGAACGACTGCTTCACCGAGATCAGCGCCATCTTCAGTGCGGCGGGCATCGCCGACTTCGCCAAGTTGCCCGACGACTTGACGGCGCGAGCGGCCTTCGCCAAGCAGTTCAACCGGTTCAGTGCCATCCTGGAGGCCGCGAAGATTCAGGGCTTTACCTGGGACAAGTCGGTCTTCGAGTTCGATTCCGAGCCCAAGCAGTCGATTTCGGTCGCCATCACGAGGCTGCAGTACCTGACGCTGCTGCAGCGCTACAAGGAGCTGGGCGCCGGCGGTGGCGGTGCCGGCGAGAGCGTTCCGTTCGACATCGACAGCCACATCACCGAGATCGACACCGGCAAGATCGACGCCGACTACATGAACTCGCGCTTTGCCAAGTACCTCAAGGAGTTGCAGGGCGGCGACGGGCCGTCCAAAGAGGCGACCTTGGCCGAGTTGCATCGGTCGTTCACGTCGCTCTCGCAGGAAGACCAGAAGTTCGCCGAGACCTTCTTGCACGACATCCAGCGCGGCGATGTGCAGATCGATCCCGATCGGACGTTCCGTGACTACCTGGTGGAATACAGGGTCCGAGCGAAGCAAAGGGTGTTTGCAGCCGTCGTCGAGACGCTCGGCGTTGACCCCGTAAGGCTCGCTGCTCTCATGGAAGGGAATGTCTCTGAGGCTAACCTCAATGAGTATGGACGATTTGATGAGTTGCGAAAAACGATTGACGCCAAGCGGGCCAAGGCCTACTTCACCCGCCTTGAGGGCGGGCCGGTGTCCATGTTCAAGGTCAATGTCAGAGCGGCCAAGCTACTCACTGATTTTCTCGTTCGAGGTGCTCTGTCTCTGGATGCTGCGCCAGATGCGCCCGACACGGCAATGCACTCAAGCTCATTGGCACTCCACCGCGCACTTGAAGCTTGCCACGATGAGCTAGAACGCAACACTTGCCGGTGGGTCGCAGACCGGATTGCGAATTTTGGAGATGGATCGCACGAGGTCGTTCCGGCGCAAATCGCACGCGAGCTTGGCGTGCACGGTGACCATAACCTGGCGTCGATTGTCAACGCACTGAATGTCCTGACTTTGAGCAGCATCGGTATGCTAAAAGTCCGATACGAATGGCACGACGGCGACAATGACACTTATTCGACGCCTCGTGCTTTGGAGGGTCGCCGAGTAGCCGATGCCATCGTCAAGGGCGGCATGCGCAGCCCCGTCACAGGTGATCTGCTAGATGACTTCTTTAAGCGCGTTCACCTCGTTTACGAAGCCTGTTCAGTCGAAAAATGAGACTTACCCTCCAGGATTGTGTACGCCTGTATGGCGAGAGAGCGGTGCTCGACCACTTCGAGAAGAAGTATCCACCGTCGTATGAGTCCTTCTTGGAAACAGTGCATGCATGCATCAACAAAGCTGTTGTCGAGGCTCAGCGCGCCGCTCAGTACTTGTTCGGTGCGGATGAGGACCACATTACGACTTTCATCGTCTCCAATTTACGGGGACAGGGAATCGATGCGGACCACGACTGCGACAGCGGCGGTCACGTCGACATCTTCATACAAGACACAGACAAGCAATACAGCTGGGCAGCTGAGGCGAAGATCGACACCGACTGGCCATGGATCGAGGGTGGCGTGGGCCAGCTGATGGATCGATATGCGGACGGTACCGTCGGACGAGATCAAGGCGGCCTATTGATCTACATAAAGAATGAAAATGGTGCGACGCGAATTGCGGACTGGCGTGCGCGCGTCATAGCCAAGTATTCCGCGAAGCAAGGTTTTGTTGACGCAGATTGCCCGACACGCGGCGCCTATGCATTCTTCTCGGAGTGCGTTTTTCCGAAAACCGGAAGGCCCTTCAGAATTCGTCATGTCGGCGTCCTTCTCTTTCGTGAAGCGAGCAAGTTAGCCGCAGACGCCAAGAGAGCGGCAGCAGCGGCGAAGGACTCCCAAATCGCAGCATCAATGAAGGCCAACGACGAGGCGGCGGTCGCTACCGCAGATGCAGCGAGCGCGCTGGCTGGCTTGAGCGGTGCTCGGACCGGCGATAATGAATTGGCTGCGGCAGCGGTTTTGGTCAACGCCGCTGCCAAAAAGAGCGAACAGGCGGCGAAGATTGCGAAGGGTCAAACAGTGGCGAAACCAGCCGCTCGGCGCAAGCGCCCGGGCAGTGCGTAGCTGCGAAGCGGATCATCGCGGCACACCTGAGAACTTATCTGGCTCTATTGAAAAAAGAATGGATTACGGGGCGCCGCCGCGGCGGCGCAAGTCGCCATTTGTGAGCGACTCCCCACCCCTATCCCCGCCCCAGGGCGGGGCAGTCCTCGCCGCCGGACGGGCTCGGGAGCCAGGCGCAGCAAGGCTTTGCCTGGCCCGAGCCCTTCAGCGTTGGGGTTCGTCGAACCGCGTCAAGGGTCCGCTTCGCCGGGCTCCGCCCGCCCTTGACCCGGCCCGATTCACCCAAGGCGCTTCGCAAACTTGGAAAGGAGTGACCGGCGCGCCAGGTGGACGCCTTGGCAAAAGGTCGAAATGTATAGCGCGGTACAGCAAATTTTCGGTACGCCAACGGTACAGTCATCAGCTTGGGGCGATTCCGGAAGATTCCGCTAAGTTACTGTCAGCCAAGTACTTTCAGCTCTTCTGTGCTCCGCAAGGCTCCGGTACACTTCCCTCTGTACGCACTGTCCCGGCCAAACTCATAATCCTTTGGTCGTTGGTTCAAGTCCAACACGGCCTACCAATAATCGTTGTGAAGAGCTCCGTCGCCGGCGCTGCCTTCGCGCGGTTGGGCGCGGTTGGTATTGCCGGACTTCGCCGTGGTTCACCGCGGCGACAACTTCGGGCGCCGTCTTGGCGCTGACCTCATTGGCTTGCGGGGCGTCTTCGTCCGGACGCCGGCTTGCTCGGCCATCTCGGCGTTGGTCCGCAAGGGTCACCGGCTTCCCTTTCCTGTCCGATTCGGCGGAGCCCGCGTCTGGCGGTCGGCCACGGCCAAGGCGCGTTGGCTTGCGTCGAGCGTGCGGCGCCGAGCATTGCGGTTGATCACCTCGGTCGCCCGGTTATGAAGTCCCGCGTAGCGTTCAAGGCCGAGATGCTGGCGGACCCGGCCATCCACGTCGGGCAAGTGCCCTGGCGGTGGCGTTCGAGACCGCGCGCGAACTGATCGCTGCCCGCTCCCGCGCCGGCCTCACCCAGGCGGAAGTGGCCATGCGCATGGGCACCGCGCAAAGCGCGATCGCCCGCCCGGAGCGCGGCAAGCGCCCGCCATCGCTGCGCACCGCCGTCCTGGGCCCTGCGGGCATCCGGCCAGGCCGGCTTGCAGCGCCGTTTCGATGCCATTTTTTGCATCCGGCAAGTCCTGGCGTATCTCATTGACAGCATTACGGGCGCCTCCTATGGTGTTCCTCGGCTGATGCGCCGCAGGGACTCCCCGGAGCCGTTCGCCGCCGCCGCCGATGCACCCCCGAGGAGAGGACTCGATTCATGGCCCATGAGAGCTTGATGGAGGAGCTGGACCGGCGCCGCGAGAAGGCCCGCAGCATGGGCGGCCCCGCGAAGCTGGAAAAGCGCAGGGCCCGGGGGCAGCTCAACGCGCAAGAGCGGATGGACGCCCTCGTGGACCCGGGCTCCTTCGTCGAGATCGGCCTGCTGGGCGCCTCGGGCGTCTTCAAGGAAGACGAGGCCAAGACGCCGCGCGACGGCAAGCTGGTCGGCTTCGCCAAGGTCGATGGTCGTGACATCGGCGTCGTGATCAACGACTTCACCGTCGGCGGCGCATCCACCAGCGCGACCAACTCGAAGAAGATCGGCCACATCCGGCGCAACGCCACCGAGAAGGGCTTTCCTTTCGTGCACATCGGCGAATCCACCGGCGCCCGGCTGCCCGACGCCATGGGTGCGCGCGGCATGGGCAACCTGCTGGGCAACGATCCGACCCAGTTCCGCCGTGCTCGCGAGTCGCCCTGGGCCGCCGCGGCCCTGGACACGTCATTCGGCTCGTCGGCCTGGATGTGCTGCTGCTCCGACTTCGCCGTGATGAAGAAGGGCTCGATCATGGCCGTCTCCAGCCCGAGGCTGGTGTCGATGGCCATCGGCGAGGCGGTCGATCTCGAGGAACTCGGCGGCTGGCGCGTCCACGCCGAATACACGGGCCTCATCGACCGCTTCGTCGACACCGACGAGCAGGCCATGCAGGACATCAGGCGCTTCCTCAGCTACATGCCCTCGCACAACCTGGAACTGCCGCCGGCGCAAGACCCGGCACCCGATGCGGCGCAGGACCAGCGGCCGCTGCTGGACATCCTGCCCGAGCGGCGGACCCAGGTCTACGACATGCGCAAGATCATCGAGATCATCGCCGACCGGGACAGCGTGTTCGAGCTCAAGCCGCGCTTCGGCCGCGCGGCCGTGACGGCGCTGGCCCGCCTGGGCGGCAAGGTGCTCGGCATCATCGCCAACAACCCGGGCGTCGGGGGCGGCGCGCTCTCAGCCGAGGCCTGCCGCAAGATCATCGATTTCCAGGTGATGTGCGACAGCTTCAACATCCCGCTGCTGCGCCTCATCGACACGCCCGGCTTCGTCGTCGGCAAGGACGCCGAGCGCAAGGGCGCGCCGGGCTGGATCATGAACATGATGAACGCCACGTCCTTCGTGACGGTGCCCTGCATCACGCTCATCGTGCGCAAGGCCTACGGGCGCGCCTACGTGGCGATGGGGGGCGGCCGACACAACGACGAGCTGATCGCGTGGCCGACGGCCGAGGTGAGCTTCATGGATCCGAGCTTCGCCACCACCATCGTGCACGGGCTGCGTCCGGGGCAGGAAGGCTTCGAAGAAGCGCTGAATCACATCCGCAAGGCCGACGAGGTATGGGACATGGCCACGATCTTCTCGCTGCAGAACATCATCAAGCCGCAGGAGACCCGCGACTACCTGCTGCGGGCCTTCGACGTCTACCGCTCGCGCAAAGGGGGCGGCATCGGCAAGCACCACCTGCAGAACTGGCCCACGAGTTACTGAGCGCCTTCGCATGGATGCGCGTCAACTGATCGACCAGGCCCGCCGCGCCGGTCGCGCGTTCTTGAGCGAGGCCGATGGCAAGCGGCTGCTGGCCTGCTTCGGCATCGACGTGCCGCCGTTCGTGGTGGCAACGGGCCCCGACGGCGTGGCCGCGCAGATCGCCGGCATCGCCGGTCCTTATGCGGTCAAGGTGCTCTCGCCCGACATCCTGCACAAGAGCGACGCCGGCGGCGTCGTGCTCGATGCAGCCGGCCCCGAGGGCGTGCGCTCGGCCATCGCGCAGATCGCGCGGCAGCCCCGGGTGCGCGCCGCGCGCGTGGACGGCTACCTGGTCGAAGCGATGTGCGCCCCCGGCGTCGAGCTGGTCATCGGCGCGACGCGAGACCGCCAGTTCGGGCCCATGATCATGGTCGGCCTGGGCGGCATCTTCGTCGAGATCCTGCACGACGTGTGCTTTCGCCTGTGCCCCATCACGCGCGGCGACGCGGCGGGCATGCTCGATGATCTGCGCGGCGCGCCGCTGCTGGACGGGGTGCGCGGGCGCAAGGCGGCGGACCGCCAGGCCATCGTCGAGCTGCTGCTGAAGATCGGCGGCGAGAACGGCCTGCTGATGCAACTGGGCGACGAGATTGCCGAGCTCGACCTCAACCCGGTCATCGTGCACGAGCGCGGCGCCGTGGTGGCGGACGCGCGCGTCATCCTCGCCGGCGAGCCGCTCGCGACGCCTGGCGCCGGGGACGCGGCGGCGCAGGGGGCCTCGGTCGTGGACCGGTTCATGCCCCTCTTCCAGCCGCGCAGCGTGGCCGTGCTGGGTGCCTCCACCGGCACCGCCACGATCGCCAACACCTTCCTGCGGCGCATGAAGGAGTTCGGGTACCCGGGCCGGCTGTATCCGATCCACCCCAAGGCCGCCGAGCTGGAGGGTCTGCCGGCCTATCCGAGTCTCGGCGAAACGCCCGAGCCGGTGGACTACGCCTACGTGGCCATCGGCGCGCAGGCGATCCCGGACCTGTTGCGCCAGGCCGCAGGGCGTGTGCGCTACGCCCAGGTCATCTCCAGCGGCTTCGGCGAAGTGGCCGAAGGCGAGGCGCTGCAGGCCGAGCTGGTCGAGGCAGGCCGCGCGGGCGGCGTCCGGATCCTGGGACCCAACTGCCTGGGCCTGTACTCGCCGCGCGGCGGCGTCACGTTCTCCGCCGGTGCGCCGCGCGATCCGGGCGTCGTCGGCGTCGTCTCCCAGAGTGGCGGCCTGGGCACCGACATCATCAAGCGCGGGCAGTGGCGCGGCCTTCGCTTCAGCGGCCTCGTGACGGTGGGCAACAGCGCGGACATCGGACCAGTGGACCTGCTCGAGTTCTACCTCGCAGACCCGCAGACTCGCGTGATCGGGCTGTACATCGAGGACATCAAGGACGGCCGGCGCTGCTTCGATCTGCTGCGCTCGGACCGTGGCGCCAAGCCCGTGGTCATCCTGCGCGGCGGGCGCTCGGTGCAGGGACGCGCCGCCGCGGCCTCGCACACGGGAGCGCTGGCCGGAGACGGCCGCGCCTGGGAGGCGGTGTCGCGCCAGACCGGCTGCGTGATGGTCGATACGGTCGACGCCTACATCGACACCTTGCTGGCTTTCCAGTGCCTCGATCTCGCGCCGCGCAAGCCGACCCGGAGCGTCGTGCTGTTCGGCAACGGCGGGGGCACCAGCGTGCTGGCCACGGACTCCTTTGCCGAATGCGCATTGAATGTCGCCGCCTTCGATGCCGCCACCCTGGAACGACTCGAAGCCCTGAAGCTGCCTCCGGGCACGAGCGTCGCCAACCCGATCGATGCCCCCGTGGCCACGCTGCAGGGCGAGCAAGGCCGGGTGGCGAACCGGATCCTGGAGATCGTGTGCGAGTCGGGCCGTCCCGACGCCATCGTCATGCACATCAACCTGGCGGCGTTCGTGGGCCGCGGCGGCGGCGACCCGGTGGACAACCTGATCCAGGCCGTCGTGCAGGTGAAACAGGCCCGACCCGCCGGCCCCCACCTGATGATCGTGCTGCGCGTGGACGGCTCGGCGGAGCTCGACGACAAGCGCCGGCACCACCGGGAAGTGGCGCGGGCCGCCGGCATTCCCGTCTACGACGAACTGGTCAACGCGGCGCAGGCGCTGCGCGGCGTGCGCCTGTACGAGCTGCACCGGGCCTTGCGGCTCGGCGCGGACTCCGGCGCGCGCGTCGTCGCGACCAGCCCCCCCTGAATCGCGCCGGGCTCGGGGCCCCGGGCGCACGCGCGCGCAGGCCCGGGCCCGGACCAGGCGCCCGAGACTTGAACCCGAGGAGACGAGAGATGGCAACGATCGAATTGAAGGCCGACATCACCGGCAACGTCTGGAAGATCCTGAAGGCGGTCGGCGACGCGGTCCAGGAAGACGAGGCGGTTCTGATCATGGAGTCGATGAAGATGGAGATCCCGGTCGGGTCGACTGAGGCGGGCGTGATCGAGGAAGTCTGTGTCCAGGAAGGCCAGATCGTCGAAAACGGCAGCGTGCTCGCGCGCGTCAAGGTCTGAGGGGCGGGCATGAAGACGGTGCTGGTCGCGAACCGGGGTGAGATCGCCTGCCGCGTGATGCGCAGCTGCCGCAACCTGGGCCTGCGCACGGCGGCGGTGTACTCCGAGGCCGACCGGCAGTCGATGCACGTGGATGCGGCCGACGCGGCGTACGCCATCGGCCCGTCCTCACCCCGCGAGAGCTACCTGAACCGGGAGCGGCTGATCGCCGCGGCCCGGCAGGCCGGCGCGGACGCCGTCCACCCGGGCTACGGCTTCCTGTCCGAGAACGCGGAGTTTGCGCAGGCCGTCATCGCGGCGGGCATGGTCTGGATCGGGCCCACGCCCGGGGTCATCCGGGACATGGGGGACAAGCAACGCGCGCGCGAACTGGCGCGGGCGAGCGGGGTGCCCGTCCTGCCGGGCAGCGACCGCTTCCGGCTCGGCGAGCTCGACTCGCTGCAGGCCGCCGGCACGCAGCTGGGCTACCCGCTGCTGGTCAAGGCGGCGGCGGGCGGCGGCGGCATCGGCATGCGGCGCGTCGACCGGCCCGAGCAATTGCGCCCGCTGGCCGAGGCGACGCAGTCCCTGGCGCACAAGGCCTTCGGCGACGGGGCGATCTACCTCGAACGCCTGATCGAGCGCGCGCGCCATGTGGAGGTGCAGGTCTTCGGCTTCGGCGAGGGCACGGCGATCCACCTCCACGAGCGCGACTGCTCGACGCAGCGCCGCTTCCAGAAGGTGATCGAGGAGAGCCCGGCGCCCTTGCTGGCCGACGCGGTGCGCGCGCGCATGGCCGATGCCGCCACCCGGCTGTGCGCCGACCAGTCCTATGGCGGCGCCGGCACGGTGGAGTTCGTCGTCGACGCGCAGACGCAGGCGTTCTACTTCCTGGAAATGAACACGCGCATCCAGGTGGAACACCCGGTGACCGAGATGAACACCGGGCGCGACCTGGTGGCGATGCAGATCGAGCACGCGCTCGGAACGCTGGGGACGATGGTGCAGAGCGACATCACCGCCCGGGGGCACGCCATCGAGTGCCGCATCTACGCGGAAAACCCGCTGAAGAACTTCATGCCCTCGCCGGGGCGCTTGCTGCGCTTCGAGCTGCCCGAGCCCATGCCCGGCATCCGGATCGACAGCGGCTACCGGGCCGGCGACGAGGTGACCCATTTCTACGATCCGATGATCGCCAAGCTCATCGGCCATGGCGCCACCCGCGACGCGGCGATCGAACGGGCGCTGGACGCGCTGGGGCGCATCGAAATCGAAGGGCTCCACACCAACCTGGCCTTTTTGCGCGCCACGCTGGCGCACCCCGGGTTCCGCCAGGGACGGGTGTTCACCGGCTTCATCGATCAACACCAGCGCGAGCTCGCAAGGCCTTGAGGACCGGGGCCGGTCCATCGCGCGCGCCTCAGCTCGGCGCTGCCTGGTGCGCGGCCTGCTCCCGGGCCTGCTTCAACAGGTAAGGCAGCAGGCCTCCGGCGCGCCAGTAGGCCATCTCCTCGGGGGTCTCGATGCAGGCGTGCAGCGTCGCCGCGGGGTGTTCGCCGCCGTCGAGGTAGAGGGGCACGCGGAGCTCGTCGCGCGCGAGGGGCTCGAGATCGATGTCCACCAGGCTCGTCGCGCGCAGGCCCAGCGTGTTGCGGTCCTGGCCCTGCTCGAAGCGCAGCGGCAGCACGCCCAGCGCGAGGAGGTTGGCGCGGTGGATGCGCTCGTAGCTCTGTGCCAGCACCGCCTGCACGCCGAGGTACCGGGTGCTCTTCGCCGCGTCATCGCGCGACGAACCGACGCCGTAGGACCGACCCGCGACGATGATCAGCGGCACCCCCTCGCGCCCGTAGCGGGCGGCGGCCTCCTGGATCGACAGGCGCAGCGCGTCCGGTTGATGCAAGGTCAGCCCGGCCTGTGCCGGTTCCAGCAACTCGTTGCGTGCACTGGGGTTGCTGAAGGCACCCTGCAACATCACCTGCCAGTGGCCGCGGCGCGCGCCGAAGCTGTGCAGGTCGCCTTCGGCGATGCCGTGCCGGGCCAGGAAGCGCCCGGCCAGGCTGAGCGGCTGGATCGGCGCAGCCGGCGAGATCTGGTCCGTCGTCAGGCCGTCGCCGTAGGCGGCGAGGATGCGCGCGCCGCGGATCGAGGCTGCGAACGGAGCCAGGTCGAGCAGCGGGGGCCGCGCCACGTAGGTCGGCGCCAGCTCCCAGGGCGTGGGCTGCGGCGGCGCGCCTGCGGCTTGCGCCGGCCCGGCCGGCGCACCGTAGCGCGCCGCGAACAGCGCCGGGCGCAGCGCCTCGCGCACCACGGCGTCGATCTCGTCGCGTGGCGGCCACAGCTGGCTCAGAAAGACCGGCCGGCCCTGCGCATCGTGGGCCAGGGGTTCGCGGCTCAAGTCCAAGCAGGTCGTTCCGGCCAGGGCGTACGCCACCACCAGCGCGGGCGAGGCGAGGAAGTTCGATTGCACCTGGGCGTGCACGCGGTACGCGAAATTGCGATTGCCCGAGAGCAGCGCCGCGACCGGGATGGCGCCGGCGCGCAGCGCCGCATCGACTTCGGGCAGCAGCGGCCCGGCATTGCCGATGCAGGTCGTGCACCCGAAGCCGACGATGTCGAAGCCCAATGCGTCCAGGTGCTCCTGAAGTCCCGCGCGCGCCAGGTAGTCGGCCACCACGCGGCTGCCCGGGGCGAAGGAAGTCTTGACCCAGGGCCGGGTGCGCAGCCCCAGCCGCGTTGCGTTGCGCGCCAGCAATCCGGCGGCGACCATGCTGTGGGGGTTTGCGGTGTTGGTGCAGCTGGTGATGGCGGCCAGCACCACGTCGCCGGGACGCGGCGCGAGTCCCGGCGCCGGAGCCAGCGCTTGCGCCGTCGCAGCGGGCAGGCCAGCGCGCACGACTTCGGCGACGCGGCTCAGCGCCAGGCGCTGCTCAGGCCGCGACGGGCCGGCGACGCAGGGCTCGACTTGCGCGAGGTCGAATTCGACCAGCGTGCTGTAGCGGGTAGCGGCCGCCTCCCCATCCGCGCGCCACAGGCCCTGGCGGCGGCAATAGGTCTCGACCAGCGCGACCTGATGCGCCGAGCGCGCGGTCTGCCTCAAGTAGCCCAGGGTTTCCTCGTCCACGGGAAAGAAGGCGCAGGTCGCGCCGCTCTCGGGCGCCATGTTGGCCACCGTCGCGCGGTCCGCCGCGGACAGCGTGGACAGCCCGGGTCCGCAGAACTCGACGAAGCGCCCGACCACGCCGTGGAGCCGCAGTCGCTCGGTGAGCGACAGCACGAGATCGGTGGCGCCGGCTTGCGCCGGCAGGCGATTGAGCAGGCGCACGCCGACGACCTCCGGCAGCGTGAGCGCCTGGGTGCGCCCGAGCACCGCGGCCAGCGCCTCGATCCCGCCCACCCCCCAGCCGAGCACGCCCAGGCCGTTGATGGTCGTGGTGTGGCTGTCGGCGCCGAGCACGCTGTCCGGACGCGCCAGCGGCGGCGAGCTGCCGGGCTCGGTGCAGACCACGCTGGCGAGGAATTCCATGTTGATCTGATGGCAGATGCCGCTGCCCGAAGGAAACACGCGCAGCCCCGGGAAGGACGCCTGGGCCCAGCGCAGGAAGCCGAAGCGCTGCGCGTTGCGGGACTGCTCCACGGCCGCGTTCGCGGCGGCGGCCGAGGGATGGCCCGCATGGTCGACCGAGAGCGAGTGGTCGATGACGAGGTCGGTCTGCACGTGACAGCCGAATGCGTCCGGCGCGAGGCCGTGCGCCTGCGCCGCCTCGCGCAGCGCCGCCAGGTCGACGAGCACGGGAATGCCGGTGTAGTCCTGCAGCAGCACCCGCGCGGGGCGCCAGGGCAGCGCCAGCGACGACGCCTCCCCGCGCAGCCATGCCTGCAGGGCTCGCGCGGCGGTGTCGTCGAAGCGGCCATCGCTTTCGCGCAGCAGCCCCTCCAGGAGCACGAGCAGCGAGGCCGGAAAAGTCTCGGGCGCGGGCAGGCCGGCGGCGGCCAGCGCGCCGCGCAAGTCCACGCAGGCGTAGCGCGAACCCTCGACGTCGAAGCTCGCGACATGGTGCGACGGGGTGGGGGTGGGTGGCATGGAGCGGGGCCGCTGGCGCTGGGGTGGGGCGTGCATCAGCGCACGAGGGCCGGACGCTGCGGCTTGCGGCGCAGGAACGGCATCAGGAAGACGAGCAAGGCGAGCACGGCGCAGATCACGCCGACCGGATGGGTGACGAAGGTCGCGTAGTTCCCGCCCGAGGCCATCAACGAGCGACGGAAATTGCTCTCCGTCATCCCGCCCAGGATCAGCGCCAGCACGATCGGGGCGGGCTGGATCCGGACCTTGTGCAGGAAGTAGCCGAGGATGCCGAACACGATGGTGGTCCAGATCGCGAACATGTCGTTCATGCTGGCATAGCTTCCGAGCAGGCACATCGCGCCGACCAGCCCGGCGATGACGCTGCGCGGCACCGCCGTGACCTTCACCCAGAGGCGGATGCCCCCGAGTCCGAGGGCGACCATGAAGGGCATGGTCACGATGAGCGCGATGAAGATCGAGAACGGGATCTCGGGGTTGCGCGTGAACAGCAGCGGGCCCGGCTGCACGCCGTGCAGGGTCAGCGCGCCGATCAGCACCGCGGTGCTGGCCGAACCGGGAATGCCCAGCGACAGCATCGGCGCGAGCGCCCCCGGTACCGAGGCGTTGGCCGCCGCCTCGGATGCGATCAGGCCTTCCGGGTTGCCCTTGCCGAAGGTCTCGGGGTGCTTGGACAGGCGCTTCTGGAAGGCGTAGGAGATGAAGGCCGAGATGGTCGCGCCGTGCCCCGGGATCACGCTGACGAGGAAGCCGAGCACCGTGCTGCGCAGCAGCGTGCCCAGATGCGGGCGCATCAAGCCCAGCTGCCCGGAGATCTCGGGCACGGCCTGCAGCGGCGCCGGGCTCTCGGCCGAAGTCTCGACCAGGGTGAAGACGCTCGACAGCGCGAACAAGCCGATCAGCGCGGGGATGAAGGGCACGCCGCTCAGCAGGCTGTCGGTCAGCACGTAGCGCGGCGTGCCGTCCATGGGGTCGGTGCCGATCATGGCGACACCGAGGCCGAAGAACAGCGCCATGAAGCCCTTGAGCATCGAGTCGCCCGACAACGAGGAGACCATGCTCAGCCCGAGCAGCGCAATGGCGAAGTACTCGACCGGGCCGAAGGCCAGCGCCACCGAAGCGATCCAGGTGGAGCACGCGATGAGCATCAGGGTCGCGCAGATGGAGCCGAAGCCCGCGCTGAGGATGGACATCGTCAGCGCGGTGCCGGCCTCCCCGCGCAGGCGCATCGGATAGCCCTCGAGGGCCGTCACGGCCGCCGCCGGAACACCGGGCGTGTTCATCAGGATCGCCGGGATCGCCCCGGCGTACTCGGTCGCCATGTAAAGGGTCACCAGCAGCACGATGGACGTGACCGGCGACAGCGAGTAGGTGAAGGGAATCAGCAGGGCGATGCCGATGCTCGAGGAAAGCCCGGGAATGCTGCCGATCAGATAGCCCAGGATCGCGCCGCCGAGGAGCCCCAGGGCCACGTCGATCGAGAGCATGTGATGCAAGGCATCGAGGAGACCGGTCCAGATCATCGTGACCTCACGGCATGGGGGTTCCGAGCAGCTGCTGGAACACGATCCAACTGAACACCAGGAATCCCAGCGCCGGGAGCACGACCAGCTTGGGCTTGCGGCAGCCCGCCACCCACAGCAGCAGCGGCAGCCACAAGGCGGTGGCCGGGTAGTAGCCCAGGGCTTCGATCAGGGGCGGATAAGCCAGGGCCAGTCCCATCGCCGCGGCCACCGCATGGGGGCGGCGAAACGCAAGCGGGCGGGCCCGCGTCCGGGCCCGCCAGGCCAGCAGCGTCCGCCCCAGCAGCAGCAGCGAGCACAGGCCCAGCAGCAGCGCGATGCTGCGCGGGAACGAGCCCGCGCCCTGGGCGCGCCAGGGCCCGGGGGCGAAGGCCCCGACCCCGATCCAGAGCGCGACTGCCAGGGCGAGCATGAAAAGCGCAACCGAGGCGTCGGCGACGAGCGCCGACACCTGCAGCTCGCCCCGCACGGCGGACGTCTGGACCGCGTCGGGACGGGCCACCGGCGCGCCGTCGGCAGGCTCGATCGCCATGGCCTACTTCGCGTAGCCCAGCCGCTTCAGCCAGTCCTGGGTCAGCGCGTCCTGCTTGTCGACGAAGGCCGTGAAGTCCTTCGGGCCGGCGAAGTCTTCGTCCAGCGAATCGTTCTTCATGAACGCCTGCATGTCGGGGCCGTTCATCGCCTGCTGGATCGCGCTCACCAGACGGGCCTGCACTGCGGGCGGCGTGTGGTCGGGCACGACGATGCCGCGCCACTGGTCCCAGTCGCTGTCGACGTCGAAGCCCTGCTCCTGCAGGGTCGGCACGTCCGGCAGTTCGGGCAGGCGCTTCGCGGCGAGCGCGCCGATGATGCGCAGGTGCCCGGCGGCGACCTGATCCTTGACCAGCCCGTAGTACGCCACCGTGAGTTCGCCGTGACCGCCGACGATCGCGGTGACGCCGCTGCCCACGCTGTTGTAGGGGACCCAGTTCACGTTGGCGGCGGGAAGCTTGGCGCTGGCCATGAACATCTCCCAGGCGATGTTGGCCCCGGAGCCCATCTGGAAGCCGGAGACGACCATGCCGGGCTTGGCCCGGATCGATGCCGCCAGGTCCTTCATCGAATGGATCGGACTGCTGGCGCGGACCACGAACAGGTACGGCTCCGTCACCAGCCGGGTGAGCCAGGTCACGCTCTTGACGTTGTACTGGCGCAGCGTGAGGTGGAACTGGGCCAGGTGGCTGCTGGTCACGGCGGCGATCGTGTAGCCGTCCGGGCGGGCGTGCGTGAGCTCTGCCATCTCGGCGGCGCCGCGCCCGCCGGGGCGGTTCTCGACCACCACCGGGACATTGAGCTCCTTTTGAAGCACGCTGGAGAGCTTGCGCGCCATCACGTCGGTGGCGCCGCCGGGCGAGACGTGCAGGACGTAGTGGATGGCGTGGTCCGGGTAAGCCGCCTGGGCCGGGCCGGCCGCGCAGGCGGCGAGCACATAACCGAGGCCGAGGGATTTCACGAGTCTGCTGTGCATGGGATGTCTCCTGGTAAGTGGGGCAATGGCTCTTGTTGTGGTTGTGGTTCCGGGCGAAGGCGTCGTCGGGGCTGCGCTAGGGACTTGGGCCGGGGCTCATCCGCGGACCGCCTGGCTCGGAGCCGCGCGGCGCGAGCGGGCGGCCTGGCGCAGGCGCACGCCGGCCTGATGCAGTTCGGAGCGAAAGGTCTCCATCCAGGGGTCTTCGAGGATCTCCGGATGGCAGGCCAGGGAAATGGGCGTGGCGGGCAGCGCGGGGCGGACCGCGATGGTGCGCAGCTTTCCCGCCTTCACGTACTTCTGCACCACCATCGCCGGGGCGATGGACAGCAGCCGGGTGGAGGCCACCACATCGATGAGCGACTCGAAGGACCGTGCCTCGATGACCGGCTGGATCGGCGCGCACCCCCGATCTGCCAGCATGCGGTCGAGGATGGCGCGCGAGGTGCGCCCCACCTGCGGCAGCGCCCAGCCGAAGTCCGGCAGGCGCTCGAGCGGCACCTCGCCCGAGCGCAACACGGGATGGTCGCCGGCGCAGATGATCGCGGTGTGGTCGTCGTACAAGTGCTGGACCAGCAAGGCCTG
Organism: Burkholderiales bacterium; assembly: GCA_018971105.1. Lineage (GTDB taxonomy): Bacteria > Pseudomonadota > Gammaproteobacteria > Burkholderiales > Burkholderiaceae_C > Rubrivivax. The sequence goes on along the minus strand of JAGWVB010000019.1, from coordinate 9,632 downwards.
CGGGTTCGCGCGCGCCTGCGGCTGCTCGCGCAGCACGGCGAAGTCGAGCTTGCCGTCGAGCAGCAGATGCCACAGCGACAGCGAGTCGCCCTCGAGCACGCGCAGCAGCGGCTCTTCACGCGTGCCCAAGGGCTCGTGCAGCGGCTGCCAGCGCCCGAGCACGATCGGCATCATCGTCTGCATCGATCGCTGCACGCAGCCGAGCAGGATCTGCGGGCGCCGCTGCTGGCCGATGTTGCGGATGCCGCCGAGCAGGCGCAGCAGCAGCTGGCAGCGCGGCAGCACCGCCTTGCCGGCCGAGGTCGGCGCCATGCCGTGGCTGCTGCGATCGAACAGCCTCACCTCGAGCAAGCGCTCGGCCTCGGCCAGCTGGCGCGAAAGCGCCGGCTGCGGCATGCCCAGCTGCTGCGCCGCGCGGTGCACCGACCCGGCGTCGGCGATCGCCACCAGGGCGAGGAGGTGGCGGTGCTGAAGAATCCCTGCAGCGCGCGCGACGGGCGCCGGCGGCGGGTCCGCCGCGTCGTCCGCCGGCGCTGCCGTGCGTCGCCTCGTGGGGGGCCTGCCGGGTGGTTTCACGGTTCAGGCGAAGCGAAAGCGCGCGAGGTTCGCTTCGTCGAGCTCCACCCCCAGGCCCGGGCCCTCGGGCAGCGCGAGCGTGCCGCAGCCCAGGTCCAGCGGCCGGGTGATGATGTCCGCCGTGGTCTTCAGCGGCCCCACGCATTCGAGGCCGGGCATGACGGCGGAACTGGTGCTGGCCAGCATGATCTCGGCGACCGTGTTGACGCCGAGGCCGAAACCGTGGCCGATGACGACGCGCAGGCCCGCTGCGCTGGCCGTTTCGACCATGCGGCGACAGGTGGTGAAGCCGCCTTGCTTCATGACCTTGAGCTTGACGATGTCGGCGCATCCGGCCTTGATGACCTCGATCAGGCTGGCGTGGTCGGTGATCGACTCGTCGGCCATGACGGGAATCGCGCAGGCGCTGCGCACCCGGGCCATGCCGGCCAGGTCGTGCGCGGCCACCGGCTGCTCGAACAGTTCGATGTCCAGGGGTTCGAGCATGCGCCCGAGCTCGATCGCCTGCTCCACGTCATAACCGGCGTTGGCGTCGACGCGCAGCGCCATGTCCGGACCGACGGCCTGGCGGACCGCCGTCAATCGATCGCGGTCGGCGAGGATGCCGCCCCCGATCTTGACCTTGGCCGACCTGAAGCCGCGCGACTGCCATTTCAGCGCTTCGGCTGCGGCCTCGTCGGGCGGCACGATGCCCACCCAGGCGTTGAAGCGCAAGGTGTCGACGACCGCGCCGCCCAGGTACTGGTGCACCGGAATGCCCAGATGCCGGGTCACCATGTCGATGCAGGCCATCTCGATCGCGGCCTTGGCGTCGAGGAATCCCTGCCGTCGCGCATCCATCGTAGCGAGCAGGCGCTGCACGTTGGCGGCATTGCAGCCGATCACGGCCGGGCCCAGATCGGCCTGGATCGCCTGCAGCGACTGCTCGACCGTCTCCACCGAGTAACCCGGCGAAGGGTCGATGTTGCCCAGGCCGACCGCACCGTCCTGGCCACGCACGCGCACGATCACGCTGCGCTGCGTCGTCTTGACCATGTAGGCGTTGCGGAACCCGCCCGCGGCCAGCGGCACGGCGACGCCGAACACCTCGACCTGGCGGATCGGCAGGTGCAGGCCGTCGCCGGCCTGCTTCATGCGCCGGCCCCGGCGTGGGGGACGAAGCCCGTACCCTTGATCTGCGTGCGGTGCATGATGCGTTGCGCGCCGGGGTCGAACGAGTCGCGCCGATGCAGGGTGCAGTAGTTGTCCCACAGCATCAGATCGTGCAGGCGCCAGACCTGGCGCATCGCGAACGCCGGCTGCGTGGCGTGCGCCCACAGCTCGTCGAGCAAATCCTCGCTTTCCTGCAAGGCCAATCCCAGGATGTAGCTGTTGCGCCTGCGCCCCAGGTACAGCGCAGGGCGCCCGGATTCGGGGTGCACGATGACGAGCGGATGGTGCGCGCCCGGGGCCTGGCGCGGGTCGGTCACCGGCTGCATGCCCTTGCGCATGATGCCGGCGCTGTTGAACGTGGCATCGTGGATGGCGCGCCGGCCCTCGATGCGCCGCTTCAGCGGTTGCGGCAGGCGCTCGTACGCCAGGTACATGTTGGCCCAGTAGGTGTCGCCCCCGGAGTCGGGAATCTGCAGCGCATGCAAGAACGCGGCGCGCGGAGGCAACTCGACGTAGGTCATGTCGCAATGCCAGACCGCCTCGCCGTCGCCCAGGTTGCCGATGGGCTCGCCGCCGACCTTGACGTTGGAGATCACGTTGATCTCCGGGAATTCGGCGAGGAAGGGCTTGCCGTAGGGATTCGGACCCGGCGGATCGAGCTCCCCGAACCGGCGGCTCAAGCTCAGCAACTCGGGGTCGCTGAGCCGCTGGCCCCGAAAGCGCAGCACCAGATGCTGCGACCAGGCCTGCCGCAGCTGCGCCAGGACGTCCGGGGCCAGCGGGCGGCTCAGGTCGACGCCCGAGACATCGGCGCCGAGCGCAGCCGCCAGCGGGGTCACGGTGATCGACGACATGGAGTGCATCCTCGCGGAGTGGGTGAACGCAGGCGCGCCCCAAGCGGCGCCGGTCGACGCAATCTATCAAGCAATTGTCATGCTGAAAATGAGATGAAAACAGAACCCGCATATGCAATTTTCGAGATCCCACGGCAAGGCCGCGCAGGACGGAGCCTGGTCGATGCAGGGGGCGAGGCGGGGCCGTCGGTTCCACCGCGGGCGCGCGTCGTCGATGCCCTCGGTACAGCGCTGCGGACTATCGAGTGCCCGCTGAACCCCGGACCGCCTTGCAGCCGATCCGGGCCCCGTGGTGACGTTCCGACAGGCGGTTCATCCGTCCCGGATGAGCGAGGTCGGGGTGGTCGAGACTCCCGCGCCGGGGCCCCACCGGCCACCGGATCGAGGATTCGGCACGCGAGCGACGCGAATTACGGTGCCGCTGCGGAGTGCCCTGCGCCCGCGCGCAGGCGACGACCGACATCGGGCGTCCCGATGGCACCTCCCGCGCCCACCCCGACATGATGTCCATCGTCCAGGCGGAGGCGGTGCCGGTCGATGCGGACACGCTGGGGGCCAGCGCGACATGCGCCTGCGACCGGCGCTCGGTCGCGACCGGGCCGTGCGCGGTGGGCTCGGATCCGCCGCGGGCCATCGACAGCGGCTTCGGGACGGCCTGCCTCCCGCCAAGGTCCCGCTAAACTCCGGTCGTCGCCCCGCGATGCCGTGCCTCAGTCACGAGGGTTGCCGCGGGATGGACCATGGCCTCAGGAGTCACGATGAGCTGGCTGGACCAATCGATCATGCGCACCCGCGGCCTGGCCCAGGGCCGCAGCGCCGAGACCCACGCGCTGACCGAAGCGAAGCAGGGCAAGTTCCATTACACGATCGGCCCCTATTCCGACCCGGTGCTGCAGGTGCGGCCCGGCGACCGCGTCGTCGTCGACACGCGCGACGCCTTCGAGGGCGCCGTCAAGACCGAGCAGGACCTGCCTTCGCGCGTGCTGCGCATGCCCTTCGTCAACCCGCAGAACGGGCCCATCCTCGTCGAAGGCGCCGACAAGGGCGACGTGCTGGCCGTCTACATCGAGAGCATGGCCCCGCGCGGGCCGAATCCGCGCGGCACCTGCGCGATGATTCCGCAGTTCGGCGCCCTCAGCGGCACCAGCCTGACGGCGCTGCTCGCCGATTCGCTGCCCGAGATCGTGCGCAAGATCGACCTCGACGAGGACGGCGTGTACTGGAGCCGGCGCGTCACGCTGCCGTACCGGCCGCACATCGGCACCCTCAGCTGCAGCCCCGAGATCGACAGCATCAACACGCTCACCCCCGACGCGCACGGCGGCAACATGGACCTGCCCGACATGGGCCCCGGCAGCATCACCTACCTGCCGGTGCGCACCCCCGGGGCGCGGCTCTTCATCGGCGACGCCCATGCCTGCCAGGGCGACGGCGAGGTCTGCGGCACGGCCGTGGAATACCCGAGCACGACGACGATCCAGGTCGACGTCATCAAGGGCTGGAACCTCGAATGGCCGCGCCTCGAGAACGAGAACCGCATCATGTGCATCGGCAGCGCGCGCCCGCTCGAAGACGCCACCCGCATCGCCTACAAGGAACTGGTGCTGTGGCTGGAAGCCGAGTACGGCTACGAGCGCTGGGACGCCTACATGATGCTCAGCCAGTGCGGGCTCGTGCGGCTGGGCAATTTCGTCGACCCCAAGTACACGGTCGGCGCCGGCATCGAGAAAAAATACCTCGTGCCCTGAAGGATTCGTCTTTACCCCAAGGAGCAAGGCATGGATCTCGGACTCAAGGGCCTGCGGGCCGTCGTCACCGGCGGCACCAAGGGCATCGGCCGCGCGATCGCGCAGACGCTGGCGGCCGAAGGCGCGCAGGTCGCGTTCTGCGCGCGCAACCCCGATGAGGTGGCGCAGACGGTGAAGGACTTCGCCGGCCACGGCGGGCAGGTGCTGGGCCGCGCCCTCGACGTGGCCGACGGCGCGGCGCTCGCGGCCTTCGTCGCCGAGTCCGCCGCGGCGCTGGGCGGCATCGACATCGTCGTCGCCAACGTCAGCGCGCTCGCCATCCCGAACGACGAGGCCAACTGGCAGAAGAGCTTCGAGGTCGACATGATGGGCACGGTGCGCCTGGTCAACGCCGCGATGCCCTGGCTCGAGCAAAGCGCGCACGCCAGCATCGTCACCATCAGCAGCGTCTCGGGCCGCGAGATCGATTTCGCGTCCGGCCCCTACGGCGCCTTCAAGGCGGCCATCATCCACTACACCCAGGGCCTGGCCTACCACCTGGCGGGCAAGAAGATCCGCGCCAACACCGTCTCGCCCGGCAACACCTATTTCAAGGGCGGCGTCTGGGACCAGATCGAGCACGGCAACCCCGAGCTCTTCAAGATGGCGCTGGGGCTCAATCCCACCGGCCGCATGGGCACGCCGCAGGAAATGGCCAACGCGGCCGTCTTCCTGGCCAGCCCGGCGGCCAGCTTCATCACCGGCACCAACCTCGTCGTCGACGGCGCCTTGACCAAGGGCGTGCAGTTCTGAACCGCGGCCCGGGCCGGCCGGCGGCCCTCACGGCGCCGGCACGTAGAGCGCGATGAAGCCTTTGAGGGCGGCCGGTGCGCCGGCCTGGGGCAGGCCCATCTCGATCGCCAGCTGATGGCCCGCGGCGTCGGCGTAGAAGCGCCAGTAGAGCTGCAGCGGCCGCGTCGGGTCGGCGCTCGTCGCGTATCCGGTGGCCGAGAGCATGGCCGCCATCTGGGCCGCCGTCACGGTCTGGCTGACGACGTTGTAGGTCGTCCCGGGGTTGCCGTCGTAGACATCCTCGGCATAGCCGCCGCCGGCCTGCGCCGTCAGGCGCGATGAAGGGGAGGGCGCGCCTTCGGGCTTGACGCCGCAATTCTCCCAGCCGTCGAGCACCGCCTGGCGCGCCGCCAGCGCGGCCCAGGCGGCAGCCGGGTCGGCCAGCGGCGACCAGCCGGCGTCGAGCAGCACCGCCGCGCTCTGGGCGATGACGCCGAGGTTGATCGGCGCGACGACGTTGGTGCTCTGGCCGTCGCCCGAGACGCAGACCTCGATCAGGCCCGCGAGCGCGGGCTCCTGATGGATCGCGACGAGCGCGTTCGACCCCGCGGCGAGCAGCGCCGACGCGCTCGCGGTGCTCACCGTCGCCGGCGTCGTCGCGCTGCCCGCGCTGTAGCCGATCGGCTGCGCCTGCCAGCCGCCCAGCGCGACGCTGTGGTCGTAGGCCAGCGGGCCGGCGCCCGCCACCGGTGCGGGGCCGGCGGCGGCGCCGCCCCCGCCGCCGCAGCCCGCCACCAGCGCGCAGCCCAGCAGGGCCGCGGCCCGAAGCGGCGCGGCGGCGTTCACGCTCAGGGGTTCGGGATCAAGGCGGTCGAGACCGCCATGGCGCCGGCCTTGTAGATGTTGGCGGCGTCGAGCGGGGTCAGGAAGCCCTGGGCGACGAGCGCATCGGCCGCGGCATCGAACTTCGCCTGGTAGTCGGCGCGTCCGGTGTACAGCATGTCGAGCGAGGCGCGCGTGTCGCTCGCGCTCTTGGCCGCCGCCGTCACCGCGAACGGCACGGCCGACCCGGTCGAGGTGCAGCCGTCGCCCATCGCATGGCCGCTGCCGCGCAGGTTCCAGCCGGTGTAGGTCGCCAGCGGCACGCTCAGCTCGGGCATGCGCACGCCGGCGACTTCATTGCCGTTGGCGTCGACCTTGGGCACCATCTGCACGTACTGCTGGGCCAGGTTGGCCACCGGTGCCGCCTGCGAGTAGTCGGTGACGAAGACCTGGTTGTAGATGCCGGTGTAGCCGAAGGTCACCGCAGTCGGCGTCGCCGCCGCGCCGCTCGGCACCAGCGCCCCCATGAGGCTCGGGAACACGAACTGCGAGGTCGCCGTCGGCACCGCCGTCCCGGCCGCCACGGTCGGGTACTGCGAGGCCGGGGGCGCGGTGTTGGCGACGACCCAGTTCTCGAGCGCCGGGATCAGCGCCCGCTCGACCGGGGTCTCCGAGACCGGGCTCGGGGCGAACTGGCACAGGCTGCCGGCCGCCGGCTGGGTCACGATGCCGGTGCTCACGCCGGCGCCGCCGCCATGCTGGGTGCCGGGGACGAGGTAGTAGCGCACGTTGTCCGGCAGCGTCAGGTCGTGGCCGGTGCCGTCGGTGACGACGAGCGAACCGCGCCCGCCCCACCATTCGAAGGCGCCGTCGACCTGCATGATCTTCGGGCAGGTGCTGTTCGCCAGGCAGTTCTTCAACAGGCCGTCGGAATTGCCCGTCAGCGGATCGGTCGTCACCGCGTAGGTGAAGGGGAACTGGTCCCCCGGCATCCAATGGTCCTCATGCTGCTTGGACCAGCGGCCGCCCTGCGAGAAGCGCTCGTTGACCCAGGTGCGGCGGCCGGCCGAGATGATCGTCATCAGGCCGTCGAACACCCGGTTGCCGCTGCTGTCCTTGTTGAATCCCTGGTAGAGGAAGTCGCGCAGGAAGCGCCCCGACTGCGAGATGCCTTCGCCCAGCGCGATGTCGAAGTTGGTGCTCGGATTGGCCGGGCAGTTCGTGCCGCTGGCGCAGGCCGCGGTCTTCATGTCGGCGAGCGGGTTGGGATTGCCCTGGCCGTCGGTGCTGGCCGTCTTCAGGAACGTGATCAGGTCGCGCACGGCGGCGAAGCCGATGCCATTGACCATCGGGTTGCTGGCGCGGTAGACGAAGCTGTAGATCGTGCCCGCGTCGGGCGGCACCATCGCGCCGGTCGGGTCGGGCACCGCGGCGGGCGGCGTGAAGTTCACCGCGTAGCTGCCGTTGGCGTTCTGGACGTAGCTCCAGTTCGTCACCGGCACCGACGGCGCGGCGTAGTCCTCGAGGCCGGCGCCGTTGCGCCACGACTGGCGCGCGGTGAAGGTGACTTCGGACAGGTCGGTGGTCGAGGCCGGCGCGTAGCTCAGCGGGATCGAGGTCGGGCTGCCGCCGGCGTAGTCGGGGATGAATTCCTCGCGGCTCAAGCCCGTGATGGCGCTGCCGTCGGCGTTCTTGGCGATCGGGAAGGCGGTGCCGACCGCGGCCGTCGCGCCGTTCCCCGTTTGCGCGACATTGCCCTGCCAGCCGCTCCAGACCACGGTGTAGCCGCGGCTCAGGATCGACGGGAAGGTGGCCGGCGGCGCGGCGCCGGTCGTCAGGGCGCCGCCGCCGACGAAGCTCGACATCGCGAGCTTGTTGCCGCGGTTGACCACGTCGTAGAACAGCACGCGGCGCGCGGTGGACGCGCTCTTGGGACGCAGGATCACGACGTCGGTCGTGTACTCGACCATGCCGGCGGCGTCGCGCGGCGCGCTCTTGAGGTCGACGATGCCGGCGTTGTCGACCGCGTTCGGGTCGAGCTTGCCGTGCACGATGCCGGTGATCACCACATAGGGCCCGGCGGCGCCGGCCGGGGTGGCGCCGCCGTAGGCGTCGACCGTGGACACGATCTGGAACTGGTCGACGGTGCCGGCCGGGGCCGGCGCCATCGGTGCCACATAGTTGCTCCCGCTGGTCCAGCAACCCGCCAGCAGGCTGACCGCGCATGCCGGCATGATCAATTTCTTCATCTTGTCTCCTCGACTCCACTCGGTAACGGGTGTCGGATGCTGCCGCACTTTCTCTGCTGCGGGAAGCATCGCGTCGCCGACGGTAGCCGACGGCCGGCAGCGGGACAATTAGCGGCACGGTCCGACGCTTACCCTGATCGCAAAAGTCGAGGGTTGATACCAACATCCACCGCGGCCCCGCGGCGCGCGGCCCGGTGCGCGCGCACCCGCGCCCGGCGTGCCGGCGGCCAGCGCACGGGCTGCGGTTAGACTGGGCCGTCGAGAGGTGTTTACCGTGATCGAGCGGGTCAGCGAAGAGATCACTTTCCGCAAGCTGGAGATCCTGCTCGCCTACATGCAGGCCGGCAGCCTGGCCCGGGCGGCCGAGTTGATGGACGTGAGCAGCGTGAGCATCCACCGCGCCCTGCATTCGCTCGAGGCCGCGCTGCGCTGCCAGCTGTTCCGCCACGAAGGCCGCAACCTGGTGCCGACCCAGGCCAGCCAGGTGCTGGCCGATGTCGCCCGCGAGGTGCTGAACCTGATGAGCGAGGGCGTGCAGGCGACGCGCCGCGCCGGCGGCTATTCGTCCGACCTGCTGCGCCTGGGCTCGCTGTATTCGCTGACGACGGCGACGGTGCCCCAGGTCATCATGGACCTCAAGCTGCGCAGCCCCCAGCTCCAGGCCGAACTCGTGCTGGGCTCGAACGCCGACCTGCTGCTCAAGCTCAGGCAGGGCGAGATCGACGCCGCCCTGGTCGCCGTGCCCGAGGCCGACGCCGACATCGAATCGATCGCCCTGTTCGAGGACGACATCTACTTCGCCGCGCCGGCGGGGTCGAAGTACGCCGCGCTGGCCGCGGTCGACCTGCGGCTGTGCGCCGACGAGCGCTTCGTCAGCCTGGGCGACGGCTTCGTCACCTACGCCGGCTTCGTCGACGCGTTCCGCGTCGCCCGCTTCACGCCCAAGGTGGTGATGAAGGTCGGGGACATCTTCTCGCTCATGAACCTGGTCAGCGGCGGCGTCGGCTGCACCTTGCTGCCGGGCCGGGTGCGCGACGTGTTCAAGGACAAGGTCCAGCTGATCCCGCTGCTGCCCGAGTACCTGATGCGCCAGACGATCGGTCTGAACTTCCTGCGCACGCGCGAGCGCGACCCCAACCTGCTCGCGCTGGCGTCGGTGTGCCGGCTGCTGCACCGGCCGTCCAGCCCGCGCTGAGGGCGGGGCCGTTCAGCCCGCGCGCGCCGCTTCGCGCGCCATCAGCGCGGCGATCGTGTCCGCGCGCGTCTCGGCGGCGGCGACCGCGAGGGCCTCGGGCAGGGCCGCCGCCGCGAGCCGGGTCAGCACGTGGCCCGGCGCCATCTCGACGACCAGCCGCGCCCCCTGTTCGGCGGCGAGCAGCGTCGTCTCGTGCCAGCGCACCGGCAGCGCCATGTTCTGCGCCAGGTCCCCGGCGATGCGCTGCGGCTCGCGCAGCGCGCGC
>JAGWVB010000261.1 GCA_018971105.1 Burkholderiales bacterium | reverse complement strand
CTGCGCAGCCATTACCCGGACGAGGCGGCTAAGAACATGAAGCCGACCCTATATATGGAGTCGACGGGCCGCTGCTACGCAGACTGCGGCGATGGCAAGCGCATCGAGATACTGAAGCTGGAAATGGACGGCCGAATCCTGGAGCCCGCGCTGTTCGCGCAGCACCTGAACAGACCGCATTCATTGGGAGACTGAACGTGAAGAAGATCCTCATCCTCGGCGTCAACGGCTTCATCGGCCACCACCTGACGCAGCGCATCCTCGAGACCACGCCCTGGGAGGTCTACGGCATGGACATGTCGGCGAGCCGCCTCGGCGACGTCGTCGACCATCCGCGCATGCATTTCTTCGAGGGCGACATCACGATCAACAAGGAGTGGATCGAGTACCACGTCAAGAAGTGCGACGTGATCCTGCCGCTGGTCGCGATCGCGACGCCGGCGACCTATGTGCAGGAGCCGCTGCGCGTGTTCGAGCTCGATTTCGAGGCCAACCTGCCGATCGTCCGCGCCGCGGTGAAGTACGGCAAGCACCTCGTGTTCCCGTCCACCTCCGAGGTCTACGGCATGTGCGCCGACGACGAGTTCGACCCCGAGACCTCGAACCTCACCTACGGCCCGATCAACAAGCCGCGCTGGATCTACGCCTGCAGCAAGCAGCTGATGGACCGCGTCATCGCCGCCTACGGCCAGCAGCAGGGGCTGAACTACACGCTGTTCCGGCCCTTCAACTTCATCGGCTCGGGGCTCGATTCGATCTTCACGACCAAGGAAGGCAGCTCGCGCGTCGTGACCCAGTTCCTGGGCCAGATCGTGCGCGGCGAGAACATCCAGCTCGTCGACGGCGGGGCGCAGAAGCGCGCCTTCGCCGACATCGCCGACGGCGTCGACGCGCTGATGCGCATCATCGACAACCCGGGCGGCATCGCCAGCGGCAAGATCTACAACATCGGCAACCCGGCGAACCATTATTCGGTGCGCGAGCTCGCCGAGATGATGCTGAAGATGGCCGCCGACTATCCCGAGTACGCCGCTTCGGCCAGGCAGACGAGGATCGTCGAGACCAGTTCGGGCCAGTTCTACGGCAAGGGCTACCAGGACGTGCAGAACCGCCTGCCCAGGGTCGAGGGCACGATGCAGGATCTGGGCTGGAAGCCGCAGGTCGGCATGGAGGCCTGCCTGCGCCGCATCTTCGAGTCGTATCGCCAGAAGGTGGTCGAGGCGCGCGCGCTCACCGACGCTGCCGCCTGAGCGGCGTGGCGCGCATCGCGCTCAAGGTCGATGTCGACACGCTGCGCGGCACGCGCGAGGGCGTGCCGCGGCTGCTGCGCCTGCTCGACCGCCATGGCCTGCGCGCCACCTTCCTCTTCAGCCTCGGCCCCGACCACACGGGCTGGGCGCTCAAGCGCGTGTTCCGGCCCGGCTTCCTGAGCAAGGTCTCGCGCACCTCGGTGCGCCGCCATTACGGCTGGCGCACGCTGATGTACGGCGTGCTGCTGCCCGCCCCCGACATCGGCGCGCGCGCCGCGGCCGAGATGCGCGCCGCGCGCGACGCCGGCCATGAATGCGGCATCCATTGCTGGGACCATGTGGTGTGGCAGGACGGCGTGCGCCGCGCCGACGCGGCCTGGACGCGCGCGCAGATGCAGCTCGCGTACGAGCGCTACGGCGAGATCTTCGGCGCCGCGCCGGCTACCCATGGCGCCGCCGGCTGGCAGATGAACGACGCCGCCTGGCAGCAGCTCGACGACTGGGGCCTGGCCTACGCCTCCGACGGCCGCGGCGCCGCGCCCTACCGGCCGACGATAGGCGGCCGGCCGCTGCGCCATGTGCAGATGCCGACGACGCTGCCGACGCTGGACGAGATCATCGGCAGCGACGGCATCACCGAGGCCAACGCGGCACGCCCGCTGCTGGCGGCCACCGCACGCGGCGGCGACCAGGTCTATACGCTGCACGCCGAACTCGAGGGTGGCCTGCTCGCCCCGGCCTTCGACGATCTGCTGGCCGGCTGGAAGGCGCAGGGGCACCGGCCGGGGACGATGGCCGACCATCACGCGGCGCTGGCCGGCGCCGTGCTCGCGGACCTGCCCGCGCAGGAGCTGCGCTGGGGCGCGGTGCCGGGTCGCAGCGGCGAGCTCATCGTCGGCCCCTGAGCGGCGGCCTGGGCGGCGGCCCGGCGGCGCCTCAGCGCGGCGGCGTCCCCGTCACCAGCAGCGGCGCGAACAGATGCCATTCGAGCAGCGCGATGTAGCCGTCGCGGCAGGCCACGACCGTCGTCAGCGCATACGCGTGGACGACGGTGCCGGGCGCATCGGCATGCGCCTCGACCCAGCCGGCGGCGCGCGCGACATGCAGCGTCACGCCGTTGACCTGGGCCAGGCATTCGAAGCGGCCGAAGACGCGGATGCGGTGCAGGATCTGCGCCACGCCCTGGCCGAAGTCGATGCGGCGCTCGGCGTCGCCGAGCAGCGGCGCCGCGCTGCCCTCGCCCTGGGCCCAGGCGCCGTCCCACAGGCGCGGGAAATCGGCCGCGACCTCGCGCGCCAGGCGCCGCAGCGCCAGCTGCGACTTCAGGTCCAGCGTCTCGTGCGTCTCGTCGGCGTCGACGGCGAAGGCGCGCTGGGCCAGGATGTCGCCGGCATCGAACTCGGGCGCAAGCTTGTGGCAGCTGACGCCCCAGCGCGTCGCGCCGTCGCGCAGGCCGTTGAGCAGCGGGTAGGGGCCGCGGTAGGCCGGCAGCAGCGAGGGGTGGAAGTTGACGGCGTAGCGCAACCGGTCCTCCCAGCCCAGGATGCGCCATTGGTAGCTGGCGACGACGAGCGCCTCGCAGCCCTCGTCGGCGAGGCGTTCGAGGTCGGCCGCGCCGATGCGCGAGAGCTGGATGCCGATGCCCAGCGCCTGCGCGCGCTCGATCGATGCCGCGTTGCGGAACATGCGGCCGTCGCAGGGCACGCCGAACATCCGCAGCGGCTGCCAGCCGGCCTCGACGAGGGCGTCGAACACGCCGAGGTAGCGGTCGGAGCAGGTGATGGCAAAGCGCATGATCGGCGGCGGCGTGGGGACGGATGCCGAGAATAGCCGCAGCAGCGCGGGCCGGCGTCGCCGCGGCCCGGCTGTCGATCGCGGCGTTCGCGCAGGGGGTCGCCTCGAGCGGCAGGGTCGACGTTCCCGGCGCCGCATTGCAGCTGCCGCCGGCGGCGCCGCGGCACCGGTTGCTCGAACCCGGCGCCGGGCACGCCGGCGCGCATCGTCGAGCTCAAGCGCTGGCTGCGGGCCCAAGCCGCCGAGGCGGGGCCGATCGATGTCGATGAGTACCACGCGCTCGCCGCGCCCGGCGGCTCGCTGCGGGCCGAGCTCTCCAACGACGGCGCGCATCCGAACGCGAACGGCTATGGCTACGGCTACGGCTACGGCTACGGCTACCGGCGCAGGATGCCGCTGCTCGATGCCGCCTTGCGGGAACTGGACTGCGCGCGCGGCAGCTGCGCCGCGACGCGCGGGCGCCTCACCAGGCCCGCAGGCGCGTGCGCAGGCGCGCGATCGACTGGCTGTGGAGCTGGCAGACGCGACTCTCGGTGACGCCGAGCACGGCCGCGATCTCCTTCAGGTTCATGTCGTGCTCGTAGTACATGCTCATCACGTACTGCTCGCGCTCGGGCAGGTTCTTGATCGCCTCGACCAGGGCCTCGCGCATGCGCTGGTCCTGCAGCTTGGCGATCGGGTTCGCGCTCGCGTCGGCGACATGGCGGTCGAGGTAGTCGTCGTCGCCGTCGTCCCCGCTCATGTCCTCGAGGTAGATCAGCTGCGTGCCGCGCACCTTGCCCAGCAGCTCCTGGTAGTCGCTCAGCGACAGCCCCATCTCGCGCGCGATCTCGCTCTCGGTCGGGGCGCGGCCGTTGCGCTGCTCGAGCTTGTGCACGGCGGCCTCGATGCTGCGCTGGTGGCGGCGGTCGCCGCGGCTCATCCAGTCGTTGCCGCGCAGCTCGTCGAGCATGGCGCCGCGGATGCGCTGCGTCGCGAAGGTCTCGAACTGGACCCCCTGCGCGGCGTCGAAGCGGCTCAGCGCATCCGACAGGCCGATCATGCCGACCTGGATCAGGTCGTCGAGTTCGACGTTGGCCGGCAGCTTGGCGATCATCTGGTGGGCGAGGCGGCGGACCAGCGGGCTGTACTGCTTGAGCAGGGCGCCGGCATCGAGTTGTCCCTTGGCGGTATACATGGGGTGCCTCTATCGGAAAGCGGGGCGAAAGGTGGCGCCGACGGGCGCGGCCGCCGGGATCGGGTGCGCGGGGGCGGTGCGCGGCGTCAGCCGCGGCACGCCGGATTCGAGGGCGAGCTGGCCCGCCATCAGCTGCGCCAGCGCCGCGTCGGGCGCGGACTGCGGATCGAGCGCGGGGTCGATCAGCGCCGCGCCGAGCAGGGTCGCGTCGAGGAAGTTCTCGAGGCAGCCGCCGAGGCTGGCGACGATGCCGGCGGCGCGCGGCGAATGCGGCGCGGCGGTCAGCAGCAGGTCGTAGGTCATCAGCGCGCAGCGCCGCACCAGCAGCTTGGCGTTGGCGTAGGCGTGCTTGATGCTCTCGGGGTGGTCGGCGCCGATCAGCAACGGGCGCGCGCTGCGCTGCTTGAGCAGCCGCGCGAGGTCGATGCCGTCGGCGTGCAGCAGCACGATCTCGGCCTGCGGCGCGGCATGCTGGACGGCGTCGATGAAGGCGCCCGAGCAGCCGCGCGTATCGACGTAGGACAGCGGCAGCCCGCGCGCCGGCAGGTAGGCCACGCGCGGCGCCAGCTGCTCGATGCAGGCGGCGAGGTCGACGCCGGCGAGTTCGGGCGCCGCCGGGCTGGTGCTGGCGGCGTCGACGACGAGCACCGCACGGCCCTGCGCCGCGTAGGCGCTGGCCAGGCGGTCGAGGATGAGACCCGAGAACGGCACATGCGGGTTCGCGGCCAGCGGCAGCAGGTGGCGGCGGCGCCCGGCGAAGAGCCGGCGCAGGCCGTCGGCCTGGTCCAGCGGCATGCCCGAGGTCGAAGCGTAGAAGTCGCGCATCGTCGGCGGGCTCAGGCGGGAACGGCGGCGGAGGTCACGCCGGTCATGGCGCCGGCATCGGGCAGGCCGGCGAAGATCAGGCCGACGTCGTTGTCGTCGAGGTGCCAGGCCGCGCCGCCGCCGCCCTTGAGCGCACGCTGCACGAGCGCGTTGGCCGACAGCCGGTGCCAGTCCTCGGGCACGCGCTGGCCGTTGGCGACGGCCAGCACCTGCAGGCGATGGCGGATCATCGAATCGAGTGCCGGGCCGAGCTTGACCGCCTCGTCGAGCTTGGACAGGATGATGCCGCGGCAGCGCGGCGCGGCGTAGGCGGCGAGCTGGTCCTCGATCGTCTCGCCCTGGGCCGACGCGCTGACGACGAGCAGGCGGTTGATGGCGCGGTGCGAGAGCATCTCCAGCAGCTCGCCGGTGCGGCTGTCGCGCTGCGCCATGCCGGCGGTGTCGATCAGCACCATGCGCTTGCCCGCGAGCAGGTCCAGCAGGTCCTCGAGCGAGGCGCGGTCATGCGCCGTGTGCACCGGCACGCCGAGGATGCGGCCGTAGGTGCGCAGCTGCTCGTGCGCGCCGACGCGATAGGCGTCGAGCGTGATGAGCCCGAGGTTGGACGCGCCATGCTTGGTCGCGAAGGCGGCGGCGAGCTTGGCCGTGCTCGTCGTCTTGCCGACGCCGGTGGCGCCGATCAGCGCGTAGACGCCGCCATGGTCCTCCAGCGCCGGCTCGCGGTCGCCGCTGCTGAGGTTGCGCTCGAGGACGCCGGCGGCCCAGGCCGTCTCGTCGCCCTCGGCGGGCAGGCTGTCGACGAGCTTGCGGATCAGCGCCGGCGAGAAGCCGGTGTCGAGCAGGCGCTGCGCCAGGTGGGCGCGGCGCGGCTGGCGCTGCAGCTTCTCCATGAACGCGAGGGCGCCGAAGCGCTGCTCGATGAGGCCGCGCATCGAACGCAGCTCGTTCATCAGTTCGGTCGGCTCGCTGGCGCGCGCGGCGGCGGCCGGCGGCGCCGGCGGCAGCGGCGGC
>JAGWVB010000018.1 GCA_018971105.1 Burkholderiales bacterium | reverse complement strand
CGACCTAGCCCGGAAATTTCATCAGTAGCAGGTCGGCAGCCTCGTGGCTAAGCCCGTTGTCATAGGTATCTCACCCCCCATGGCAACCGAGGACTGCCGATGCCAAAGTGTACCGATGACACCGTTGAGTTTGGACGGGTTGGAAGGCGCGTGGTCGAAGCCGCATTCGACGGTGGCGACATCGTCAGCGATGGCGGCGTGCTGCTTCTCAAGCGGGTTGACGAGCGTCTTGGTCTGACCCGTGCTGCGGCGCAGGCTCTTGGGGACGAGCGCCGCCGGGCCAGCGTTCAGCACAGCGTTCACAGCCTGCTGGCCCAGCGCATCTACGGACTGTGCCTGGGCTGGTCCGACGTGTGCGACCACAACGTGCTGCGCAACGATCTGGTGATGCAGACGGCGGTGGGCCGCGCCGAGCCGCTGGCCAGCGCGCCCACCCTCAGCCGCCTGGAGACCGCGGCCACGCCCGAGCATGCGGCCGCGCTGCACGAAGTGCTGATGCAGCAGTTCATCGCCAGCCACGCCAAACCGCCCAAGGAACTGGTGCTCGATGTCGATGCCACCCATGTTCCGCTGCACGGCGAGCAGGAGCGCGGCCACTTCCACGCCTACTACGACAACTACTGCTACCTGCCGCTGTACGTCTTCGCTGGCCAGGACATGCTGGCCTGCGTGCTGCGGCCCAGCGACCGTGACCCTGCCAGCGTGGTCAGCGCCTTGATCAAGCGGCTGCTGGCTCCGCTGCGCCGTGCCTGGCCCAGGACGAAGATCATCGTGCGGGCGGACTCGGGCTTTTGCCGCCCGCGTGTATTGCGGCGTCTGGAGCGCTGGGGCGTGAGCTACATCATCGGGCTGCAGAAGAACTCGCGCCTGATCCAGCAGGTCGAGCTGGCGCAATGGGCCCTGAGTGAGCAGTACGCAGCCAGGCAGACCAAGCAGCGCATGTTCGGCGAGTTCGCCTATGCAGCCGGCACCTGGGACAAGACACGGCGCGTCATCGCGCGGCTGGAGCACGGCGAGCAAGGTGCCAACCCGCGCTTCATCGTCACCGATCTGGCGGGCTCACCCCGGGCCTTGTACGAGCGCAGGTACTGCGCGCGCGGCGAAGCCGAGAACCGGATCAAGGAAGCGCAACTCGACCTGTTCGGCAGACGTGCGAGCTGCCACCGCTTCCAGGCCAACCAGCTACGGCTGCTGCTGGCGGCGCTGGCCTACACGTTGATGATCAACTTGCGCCGATTGGGTCTGCAGGGCACCGAGCTGGCACAGGCCTGCACGGCCACCATCCGCACGAAGCTGCTGAAGATCGGCGCGGCGGTCCTGCGCAACACCCGTCGCGTGCGGGTCTTGCTGGCGTCGGCGCATCCGATGAAGCACGTCTTCCTTGCCGCTGCGCGCGCGCTCGGCCCATAGCAAATCATCCAGTGCCTGGCCCGCGCGTTGACACCAAAAAGGCCCGCATTCCAAGCCGGGGAAGGGGTAACTACGCCTTCTTGGTCGCCGTCAGCGACGTACGGCGCAGCAATAGCCCGGAATCCGCTTCAAATCGTCACTCGGGTCGCCAAAATCGGGCCCTGACCTCATCCAGTACGGCACTCATGAAACATCCGGGCTAGGCCATGCGGACGATGCCCGCGCGTGCGCCGCGCCCGAGCATCGACGCATGAACATGCCATCGATACCGGTCGGCCGCTACACCGACATCGGCCAGGGCCAGCAGGTCCACTACCACGAGGCCGGCGGCGGCGAGGTCGTCGTCTTCCTGCACGGCGCCGGCGGCGGCGCCAGCGGCTACAGCAACTTCAAGGGCAACTACCCAGTCTTCGCGGCGGCCGGCTACCGCGCCATCGTCCCCGACCTGCTCGGCTTCGGACTCTCGAGCAAGCCCGACCTGCCGATGTACGACCTCGACTTCTTCGTCGATGGCGTCGCGCGGCTGCTCGACGCGCTCGGCATCGAGCGCTGCACGCTGCTGGGCAATTCGCTCGGCGGCGCCGTCGCGCTCGGTCTCGCGCTGGCGCGCCCGGCCACCGTCGCGCGGCTGATCCTGATGGCGCCGGGCGGCGTCGAGGACCTCGACACCTACCTCGCGATGCCCGGCATCGCGAACATGTTCGCCGTCTACAAGGCCGGCAAGACCGGCCCCGAGGCGATGCGCGAGGTGATGCGGCTGCAGCTCTGGGACCCGTCGCTGCTGACCGACGAGATCATCGCCGAGCGCGCGCCGATCGCCGCCACCCAGACCCAGGCCGCGCGCTCGGTGATGAAGGTGCCCAATATGACCGAGCGGCTGCACGAACTGCGCTGCCCGATCTTCGGCTTCTGGGGCGTGAACGACCAGTTCAACCCGGTCGACGGCGCGATGAAGCTCGTGCGCCATGCGCCGCAGGCGCGCATCGTCCTCGTCAACCGCTGCGGCCACTGGGTCCAGGTCGAGCATCGCGAGATGTTCAACCGGCAATGCCTCGACTTCCTGCAACGGGGCTGAGGAGCGCTGCGACCATGGACGACGAACTGATCGCCGCGCTCGGCGACGAGCTCCACGGCGCGCTGCGCGGCCGCCGCACGCTGCCGCCGCTGACCGCGCGCCATGCCGGCATCACGGTCGACGACGCCTACCGCATCTCGCTGCACCTGCTGCGCCTGCGCGAGGCCGCCGGCGAACGCGTGATCGGCAAGAAGATCGGCGTCACGAGCAAGCCGGTGCAGGACATGCTGGACGTGCGCCAGCCCGATTTCGGCTTCCTCACCGACGCGATGCAGGTCGCCGACGGCGCGCGCGTGAGCCTGGCCGGCACGGCGCTGATCCAGCCGCGCGCCGAGGGCGAGATCGCCTTCTGCCTGCGCAGCGACCTGCGCGGCCCGGGCGTGACGCGCGCCGATGTCATCGCCGCCACCGACTGGGTCGCGCCCTGCTTCGAGATCGTCGACTCGCGCATCGCCGACTGGAAGATCCGCATCCAGGACACCGTCGCCGACAACGCCTCCTGCGGCGTCTTCGTCGTCGGCGCGCAGCGCACCGACCCGCGCACGCTCGACCTCGCGGCCGTGCAGATGCAGATGTGGAAGAACGGCCAGCCCTGCGGCAGCGGCAGCGGCGCCGCCGTGCAGGGCCACCCGGCCGAGGCCGTGGCCTGGCTCGCGAACACGCTGGGCGAGCGCGGCATCCCGTTCCGCGCCGGCGAGCTGATCCTGTCGGGCTCGCTCGCTGCGCTCGTGCCCGTCACCGCGGGCGACCGCTGCACGATGACGATCGAAGGCCTGGGCGGCTGCTCGATCGCGTTCACCGAATGAGAGCGATGAAAAAGATCCCATGCGCCGTCATCGGCCCCGGCAATATCGGCACCGACCTGCTCGTCAAGCTGCGCCGCAGCGCCTGGCTCGATCCGGTCTGGATGGTCGGCATCGACCCCGCATCCGACGGCCTGCGGCGCGCGCGCGAACTCGGCATCAAGACCACCAGCGAGGGCATCGACGGCCTGCTGCCGCATCTGCGGGACGACGGCATCCGCATCGCCTTCGACGCCACCAGCGCCGCGCTGCACGCCGAGCACAGCCGCCGGCTCACCGCGCGGGGCGTGCTGGTGATCGACCTCACGCCGGCGGCGATCGGCCCCTTCTGCGTGCCGCCGGTGAACCTGCTCGACCACCTCGGGCGCGGCGAGACCAACGTCAATATGGTGACCTGCGGTGGCCAGGCGACGATCCCGATGGTGCATGCCGTCGCCCGCGTCCAGGCCGTCGCCTACGGCGAGATCGTCGCCACCGCGGCAAGCCGCTCGGTCGGCCCCGGCACGCGCAAGAACATCGACGAGTTCACGCGCACCACGGCCGCCGCGATCGAGCAGGTGGGCGGTGCGCGCAAGGGCAAGGCGATCATCGTCATCAACCCGGCCGAGCCGCCGCTGATCATGCGCGACACCGTGCATTGCCTGACGGTGGAACCCCCGCGCGCCGCGGAGATCGAGGACTCGGTGCACGCGATGCTGGCCGAGGTGCAGAAGTACGTGCCCGGCTACCGCCTCGTCAACGGTCCGGTGATCGATGCGGCAAGCCATCGCGTCTCGATCTACCTCGAGGTCAAGGGCCTGGGCGACTACCTGCCGACCTATGCCGGCAACCTCGACATCATGACCGCCGCCGCGGCGCGCACGGCCGAGATGTTCGCCGAGCACATGGGCGCCGCCGCGCTGCCGGCCGCCGCCGCCGCGAATGCCTGAAGGACACCCCGCGATGAAAAGCCCTCTCGACGGCCGCCAGGTCACCCTGCACGACATGACGCTGCGCGACGGCATGCATCCCAAGCGCCACCAGATGACGCTCGAGCAGATGCGCTCGATCGCCTGCGGGCTCGACGCCGCCGGCGTGCCGCTGATCGAGGTCACGCATGGCGACGGGCTCGGCGGCAGCTCAGTCAACTACGGCTTCCCTGCGCACAGCGACGAGGAATACCTGGGCGCCGTGATTCCGTTGATGAAGCAGGCCCGAGTCTCGGCGCTGCTGCTGCCCGGCATCGGCACCGTCGACCATCTGCGCATGGCGCACGAGCTCGGCGTGCGCACGATCCGCGTCGCCACCCATTGCACCGAGGCCGACGTGAGCGAGCAGCATATCTCGCTCGCACGTGAACTCGGGCTGGACACCGTCGGCTTCTTGATGATGGCGCACATGAACGACGGCGCCGGGCTCGTCGCGCAGGCGCGGCTGATGGAGAGCTACGGCGCCAACTGCATCTACATCACCGACTCGGCCGGCACGATGCTGCCGCACGATGTCACGGCGAGGCTGCGCCCGGTGCGCGATGCGTTGAAGGCCGAGACCGAACTCGGCTTCCACGGCCATCACAACCTCGCGATGGGCATCGCCAACAGCCTGGCCGCGATCGAATGCGGCGCCAGCCGCATCGACGCCGCCGCCGCCGGACTCGGTGCCGGCGCCGGCAACACGCCGATGGAGGTCTTCGTCGCCGTCTGCGACCGCATGGGCATCGCGACCGGCGTCGACCTGTGGAAGATCGAGGACGTCGCCGAGGACCTCGTCGTGCCGATGATGGACATGCCGGTGCGCATCGACCGCGATGCGCTGACGCTCGGACACGCCGGCGTCTACGGCTCGTTCCTGCTCTTCGCCAAGCGCGCCGAGCGCCAGTACGGCGTGCCGGCGCGCGAGCTGCTGCTCGAACTCGGCCGGCGCAAGCTCGTCGGCGGCCAGGAGGACATGATCGAGGACGCGGCGATCACGATGGCGCGCGCCTGCGCGACTGTCGCGGCGGCTTCTTCCGCCGCCACGGACTGAAGCCGCCGCGGCCTCAGGCTCGCTGCGCCTCGAGCCGCACCGGCGCCGCCGCGTCGGGACGCAACCAAGTGTAGGCCAGCGCCGGCACGAGCGAACAAAGTGCCGCGAGTGCAAGCACGCCGGTGTAATCGCCGCCCGCAGCGAGCTGGCCCGCGAGCCCGGGGCCGACCATCGACGAAAACGCGAACACCGCCGGGATCAGCACGACGGCACGGCCAGTGGCGTCGCTGCGTGCGATCGCAGCGGCCTGGAAGACGCAGCCGCAGGTAAACGAGAACTCCCAGATCCAGGCGCCCAACGCAAAGGGCTGGAAGCCGCCACCCGACGCGAGCAGCGCCAGGCCCAGTCCGATGCCACAGAGCAGCACCCAATGCGGGCGCCGCGGCCCCGCACGCTCGCCGACCCAGGCCACCGCGAAGGCCGCCGCGCCGCCGAGCAGCTTGAGCACCGCGAACACCAGCCCCATCTGCGCCGGTGCGATGCCGCGCCCCGAGCCGATGCGTTCGACGAAGGCCCACAGCGCGATATTGCCGGTGAGGAAGACGAAGAAGGTGGCCATCGTGATCCAGGCCGCCAGCGGCAACGCCCGCCGCCCACGCAGCGCCGGGGCCACCGGCACTAGCGGATGCGTCGGCAACCACAACGCCGAGACGCCGAGCAACGCGACGACGGCGGCGAGCGCGAGCGCGCCACCGGGGTATTTCCAGACCGCGATGATGAGCGGCGGCAGCGCGAACAGCACCGCCGCGGTGACCGAGAGCTCGATCCCCTGGCGCACCCCAAAGGCGCGCACCTTGTTCGGCAGATCGGAGAGGATGCGCATGCCCAGGCAGGTCATCGTCGACGCGAAGAAGCCGATCAGCGCCCAGACGCCGTAGAGCAGCGTCAGGTCCTTGACCGCGGCGCTCAGCGCAAAGGAGCCTGCACTGCCGACCGCGCTCGCCAGCGTCAGCCAGCGCCAGTTCAGGCGGTTGATCCAGAACGGAGCGCCAAGCGTGCCGATGAGGTACCCGGCGAAGCAGATCGAACCCAGCAGGCCGACCGCCTTGGGCGCGAGGCCGAAACTGTCGGCCAGGCTGCCCAGCATCACCGGCAGCGAATTGAACGGCAGCCCGCCGATCGTCGACGCCAGGCTCGCCGACAGCATGAAGCCGACCAGCGCGCGGTCGCTCATCGGCCGATTCAGCGCTTGCTTCATCGACTCGGCCTCACATGTAGAGAACGACGAGATCGTTGACGACCGAGGGCCGGTCCTGGCCGACGACGTGGACCGCGATCTCCATCGTCACCTGGACGCCGCTCTTCACCGGCTCGGCGGACTTGATGCGGTAGCGACCGTGGATGCGGCAGCCCGAGGGCACGGGCGCGGCGAAGCGGATGCGGTCCGAGCCGTAGTTCACCATGTTCGTGTAGCCGGTGACGACGTAGTCGAGCGGCAACTGCAACCGGCTGATCAGCACCTGGACAAGGGCACCATGGGCGATCGTGGTCCCGAAAGGGCCCTCGGCGCGGGCGCGCACCGGATCGGTGTGGAGCCAGTAATCGTCGCCGCTGAGGGCCGCGAACTGGTCGATCACGGCCTGGCTCACGAAGTAGTCGTTCGACCAGCCGGAGTACTCGGTCGAGACGAGCGCTCGCATCGCATCGAGGTCATGGCAGTCGATGCGGCGGCGCGTGTCGACGGCAGGCTGCGCCGCGACCTGAGTCGCTGGCGCCGATGGCGTCGCCTCGGACTCGGCCGCGATCACGCCCGGCTGCGCCGCATCGACCGCCGTATAGCGCAACAGCGTCGCGCTGCCCGGGCGGTCGTCGAACACCGGTCGCAGCCGCAGCCCGACCTGCAGCGCCGCGGGGTCGACGCCGACCAGGGTCGTGTTCAGGTGCGGGCCCTCGTCGAGCTCGACGACGGCGAGCATCTGCGGCATCTCGTCGGTGAATTCGGGCAGCGTCGGCACGCGCGCGACGGTGTAGGTGTAGAGCGTGCCGGTGCCAGAGATGCGGCGCCAGGCCAGCTCGCGGCCGCCGCAGGCCGGGCAATGGGCGCGCGGGAAGAACAGCCAGCGTGCGCAGCCGGCGCATTGCTGGATCCGCACCTCGTGCGCGGCGAGCCCGTCCCAGTACGGTTGCGACAGCGGGGTCGGCTGCGGCAGTGGCTTGTTCCAGGCGCCCATCAGCCGGCCCCCTCGAGGATCAGCGCGCCCTGCTCGCTCATCACGCCGCCGGTGCCCGAGACATAGGCGAGGTCGTGGCGGGCGAGTTGGCGCGCACCGGCGCGACCCTGGATCTGCTGCACGGCCTCGATCACCTGCGACATCCCACCCGCGGTACCGGCCTGACCGAAACTGAGCTGGCCGCCATGGGTGTTCATCGGGAAATCACCGCCGACACGGAAATCGTGACCGCGCACGAAGTCGAGCCCTGCGCCCTTGGCACAGAAGCCGGCGTCCTCGAGCGTCAGCAGCACGGTGATCGTGTAGCAGTCGTAGATCAGCGCCATCTGCATCTCGGCCGGCGTGCGTCCGGCCATCGAGAAGGCGCGTCGCGATGCAGCCCCGATCGGCGTCGCCAGCATGTCGGCGGCATAGGTCGGCGACTTGCTCTGCACATGCTCGCCGCAGCCGGTGACGCGCACGCCGCGGTGTCGGCAGCGCCGCGCGATGTCGTCGCGCGTGACGACGACCGCCGCGCCGCCGGCCACCGGCATCACGATCTCGAGCATGCGCAGCGGCTCGGCCACCATGCGCGAGGCGAGCACATCGTCGATGGTGATCGGCTGGCCGTGAAACATCGCCTCGGGATGAAGGCAGGCGTTGGCACGCTGGTGCACGGCGATGCGCGCCAGCACTGCGGCGTCCCAGCCGTGCAGTGCCTCGTAGCGCTGCGCGATCATCGCGTAGCCGGTGTTCTGAGCCATATGGCCATAGGGCAGGTCGAACTCGGCCTCGGGGGCACCGTAGCGCGTGCTGTGGCCCCCGTAGCGCGCAGCTTTCATCACCGCTGCGCTGTGGTCGTCGTCCGGCGCGGTCGGCGCCAGCCGCGACGGGATCACGCAAAGCACCGTCTCGCACAGGCCGAGTTCGATCGCCGCGGCGGCACGCCAGACCATGCCAACCGAACTCGCGCCGCCGAGGTCGACGACCTCGGCATAGTTCAGCGCCACGCCGAGGTATTCGCCGGCCATCGCCGGCACGAACATGCCGGCCTCGTGGAACTGCGGGCCGATCGTGATCAGGCCATCGACGTCGGCGAGTCCGAGGCCGGCGTCGGCCAGCGCCTGCAGCCCCAGGTCGGCGACCTGTTCGAGGTGGAACTGGCGCGGCGCCAGCGCATATTTCTCGGGCCGGTACTGTGCACAACCGACCACTTCAGCCTTGCCTGCCAGTCCCATGCGTCTCCTCGATCAGCCTGTGGCCCCACCGTGCCCAGACTACCAGCGGTAAGTGCCCTTGAGCCCGAAGGTTCGCGGATCGCTCCAGAAGCCGACTTGGTAGAAGCCCGAGACGTCCATCTGCGCGACCATCTTGCGCTGGTTCAGCGCGTTCTTGACGAAGAACGAAAGCTCGGCGTCGCCGGGCCCGCCGATCTTGATATTGTTGACGATCAAGTGAAGGTCGAGTTCCGTCAACGCCGGCGCATGCGACTCGGCCACCGAATTGCCAACCGTCGCGTTCGGAGCCGTTGCGCTGATCTCCGCCGGGTAGGTGTAGCGATCGGCGACATAGCGCAGATCGACGAGACCGCGCAAGGTCGTGCCCGAGGCGAACTGCGCGACGCGCTGGTCAATCCCGAGCGTGAAGGTGTGTCTCGGCGCTCCCGCTACCACCGTATTGCTCGCCGCGTCGACCGGCTGCCCCGTGGCCGATAGCGTCTGGTACTGTTTGAACTTGGCATCGAGATAGCCGTAACTCAGCGTCAGCCGCGTGCCATCGATCGGCGCCAGTGCACCGTCGACCTCCAGGCCCTGGCTCTGCATCTTTCCCGCGTTGACGATGGTCGGGCTGATCGACCCGGCGGGCAGCAGGCTGACCTGGAAATCCTTGACCTGGGTAAAGAATACATTGGCGGAGAATTGACCCTTGCCGCCGAGCAAGGCGGTCTTGTAGCCGAATTCGTAGGCGGTCGACTTCTCGGGCGAGAACGGTCGGGTCGGCCCGCTCGACGCGGTCACGGGAGCCTCGGCCGGAAAGCCGCCGCTCTTGAACCCCTGGGCGACGCGAGCGAACAGATTGCTCTCGGTATTCAAGCGGTAGATCAAATTGAACGTCGGCGTGAATTGCGAGAAACGCGCCGTAGAGCTTGCGTCGACGGTGTCGGCACCTTGCTGGTTGAAGGCGGCATCGGTCTTGTAGCGCCAGGCATGGACACCCTTGGTATCCTGAGTGTAGCGGCCACCCACACCGATGCCGAAGGCGCCGATGTCGTAATCGAGCTGGCCGTAGGCCGCCTTGGATTCGGTGCTGACATAGAAGTTCGCCGCCTGGTAACCCACCAGCGCAGGCGTGAACGTCAATAGCGTGCCGGCCTGATTCTGCAGGGTCGTGCCGTTGTCCTTTAAATAGTAAATCCCACCGACGTAGCGCAGGGCACCGACATCGCCGATCCATTGCAATTCATGCGACTGCGCCTTGTAATTGGTGTCGCGGATACCGTCGAAGACGAGCATCGGTGTACCGTCGTAGTCGCCGTGATCGCCGTATTTCATGTCGCGCAACGCGCCGATGTACTTGAGCGTATTGTGCGCGTTCAGCTTGTACTTGGCGATCAGCGAATGACCGATCAGGTTCAGGCGCTGGTAGTCCGGCCCCAACTGCGACGAGCCGGTGACCGAGCTCGGGTAATTCGGATTGACGTAGGGCTTCGTGCCGGGTGCAATGCCGGGAGATGGGAACACGCAGGTGCCCGTAGCGTCTTTCGCCAGACAGGTGGGGTTCTGGAACGCGTAGGTCGTGCCACCGATCTGGGTCAGCGGCGAGTACAGCGAACCGTAGCCCGTCGACGAGATCAACGATCCGGCCGGCGGGGTCTCGTTGATGTGGCTGTAGTCGAGCGCGTAGTCGACCGTCAAATCCTTGCCGGCATCGAAACGCAGCGCCAGCCTTGCGGCCTGGCGATTCTTGCCCCCCCAGGCCGCGCCTGCGGGATTGGCTATGAAGCCGTCCTGCTTCTCGCTGCGCAACGCGATCGACGCGCTGACCGGGCCGATCTTGGGAAGGTCTATGGAGGCACGGGCCACCTTGCGGTTGTAATTGCCGAATTCGGCGCCGACCGAGCCGCTGAATTCACCGCTGGGCTTGCGCGTGATGAAGTTGATCGCACCGGCTTCGGTGTTGCGTCCGAACAGCGTGCCCTGCGGACCGCGCAGAGCCTCGACACGTGCGGTGTCGATGATGTCGAACAGCGCGCCCATGTTCTTGCCGACGAAGACGCCATCGACATACATGCCCACTGCAGGATCGGCCCAGATCGATGGCTGCCCGCTGGTGATACCTCGCATGCCCACCGAGGCGATCAGACCCGACACCGGCGCCTGCGCCATGTTCAGATTCGGTACCAGACCGGCGAGCGCCGACGGCCCCTCGATGCCGCGATCCTCCATCGCCGCACCCGAAATGGCAGTCACGGCCAGCGGCACGTCGATGATGCGTTCGGAGCGCTTCTGCGCGGTGATCTCGATCACCTGGCCGTTGTCGGCGGACTGGGCGCGGATTTGGGGTGCGTAGATCATCGCCACCGCGAGCGGCAGCAATTGGAGCGCAGGGATACGGTAATTCATGCTGTCTTGTCTCCAGGGCAATTCGCGGGGAGGCCGACGGCAACGGATGGCGCCGGACGATGGGATTGAACGAGGTCAGTGTCCAGCCCTCGGACCCGACCGACATCGTTCATGCGGACTACCGGGTTGCCCCCAACCAGGCGTTGCGCAGCACGCTCTTGAGCAGCTTGCCGGCCGGGTTGCGCGGCAGCGGATCGGCTTGCAGCAGCCAGGCCGTCGGCACCTTGTGCGCGGCGAGGCGCGCGGCGACATGGGCGCGCAACGCCGCCGCATCGATCTCGTGGCCGGGCTTGATCACGACCTGGGCGACGACGGCCTCGCCGGTGCCGGCGTCGGCGACGCCGAACACCGCCGCCTCGGCGACGCCGTCGTGGCCGAGCAGGCAGGATTCGACCTCGGCCGCGGCGACCTTCTCGCCGCTGCGGTTGATCACGTCCTTGATGCGGTCGACGACATGGAGCAGCCCGTCGGCGTCGACGAAGCCAATGTCGCCGGTGTGCAGCCAGCCGCCGCGCAGCGCCTGCGCCGTCGCCTCGGGCTCGCCCCAATAGCCCGTCATCAGGCTCGCGCCGCGCAGGCAGATCTCGCCGCGCGCGCCGGCGGGCAGCGCGCCGCTCTCGGCATCCTCGATGCGCAGCTCGATGATCGGCGAAACGACGCCGGCGGCCTCGGGGCGGCGCTCGAACAGCTCGCCCGAGACGGCGGCACCGACGCCGTTGCTCTCGGTCATGCCGAAGCCGATGCCCGACATCGATCCCGGCAGGCGCCGCTGCACCTCGTCGATGAGCCGCTGCGGCAGCCCGGCGCCGCCGAATCCAAGCCCGCCCAGGCTGGCGGCGGAAACGCCGTCGAAGCCGGGTTCGGCGAGCAGTTGCATCACCATCGACGGCGCGCCGTTGAACTGCGTCACGCGATGCTCGCGCATCAGCGCCAGCGCCGTGGCCGCGTCCCAGCGCCGCATGAAGACCAGGCGCCTGCCATGGCGCAGCGCGAGCAGCAGTTGCGCGTGCAGGCCGCTGACATGGAACAGCGGCACCGCCGTCAGCGTCGTCGGCAAGAGGCCGCGCGCCAGCAGCCGCTGCAGCGCGTGCGGCGAGGTCGCGGCGCTGAAGGCGCCGATGAAATCGATGTTGAAGAGCGCCTGGCAGACCGCGCGATGGGTCGACAGCACACCCTTGGCGCGGCTGCTCGCGCCCGAGGTGTAGAGGATCAGCGCCGGGTCCTCGGGGCGCACCGTCACGGCGACCAGCGGCGGCGCGCTGGGTCCGGTGAGGCGCCGCCACTCGTCGCTGTCGGCGACGATCGTCGCGATGCCGGTGAGCGCCGTCGACCCCTGCAGCCGCGCCATGCGTTCCTCGTCGCAGACGAGCAGGCGCGGCGCGACATCGGCCAGCGCCGCCTCGAGCTCGTCGCGCAGGCCGAAGCTGTTGAGCAGTGCCGGCACCGCGCCGCAGAGCCACGCGGCGACGAAGGCAATCGCCCATTCGGGCCGATTGCGCATCGCGATGGCGACGCGCATGCCGGGCTGCAGGCCACATTCGAGCTGCCAGCGCGCGGCCAGCGCGTCGGCCTGCGCGAAGAGGCCATCGAAGGTCAGCGTGCGGCCGTCGCTGACGATGTAGGGCTTGTCGCCATGCGCGCGCGCCAGCGCCAGCAGCGCCTGCAACGTCGGCAGCGCGTGGCGATAGCCGCGCAGGCGCCGGCCCTCGGCGTCCGGCTCGCCGATCTCGACGAGCTCGAAAGGCGCGCCGGCGGCGGTCAGCTGCGCGATCGTGCCGGCGACGGTCGCCGCGACGCCGGGTTCGTTCATCGTCATCGCTCAAAACCCCTGCAGCCGCGCATAGCGGTCGCGATGAAACAGGCTGTCGCCGAAGGTCGCGCCGAGCACGCGGGCGCGCTTGAGAAAGAGGCCGAGGTCGAATTCGTCGGTGACGCCGATGCCGCCATGCATCTGCACGGCCTCGTTGAGCAACTGCTCGCCGAGGTCGGCGGCGCGCGCCTTCGCCAGGCTGGCGAGCGCGGCGACCTCGGCCGGCCGCTCGTCGAGCGCCTCGAAGCCGGCGGCGACGCTGCTTTCCAGCAGTTCGAGCCCGATGTACAGCCGCGCGGCGCGATGCTGCAGCGCCTGGAAGCTGCCGATCGGCACGTCGAACTGGACGCGCTCCTTCAGATAGCCGATCGTCATCTCGAATGCTGCGCGCGCCAGCCCCAGGGTCTCGGCCGCCAGGCACAGGCGGGCGCGGTCCAGCGCCTGGTCCAACGCCTGCTCGGCCACGCCGTCGGCCGCGACGCCGAGCCGCCATTCGTCGCCGACCTCGACACCGCGCAGCATCACGCGCGCCGCGTTGCGGCTGTCGATGCGGTGCAGCGCCGCCACCTCGACGCCGGCCGCCTCCGCCGGCACGACGAACAGCGCGAGCCGCCCGTCCGCGTGCGCGACGACGACGAAGGCGTCGGCACCGACGCCGTCGATGACGTCGACCTTCGCGCCGTCCAGGCGCCAGGCACCGCTCGCCGTCCGCGTCGCCGCGCAGGCGATGGCCTGCGGCGCGTGTCGCGGGCCCTCGTCGAGCGCGAGCGCCCAGCGCTGCGTGCCGGCGACGAGCGGCGCAAGCCAGGCCGCGCGCTGGTCCGCACTGCCAGCCTCGATCAACAGCGTCGTGCCGAGCACGACCGACGAGAGCAGCGGCAGCGCGCAAAGCCGGCGCCCCATCTGCTCGAACACCGCGCCGAGCGCCTTCCATCCGGCGGCCAGCCCGCCGTCCGCCTCGGGCAGCGCGGCGGCGGTCCAACCGAGATCGACGACCTCGCGCCACAGCGCCGCGTCGTAGCGCAGCGCGTCGCCGCCGTCGCGTAATCGGCGCTGCAGCGCCAGCGGCGACCGGTCGGCGAGAAAACCTGCCGCGGTATCGCGCAGCATCGTCTGTTCGTCGTTCAGCAGCAGGCTCATCGCGCCGCCTCCGGCAGGCCGAGGACGCGGCGCGCGATCAGGTTGAGCTGGATCTCCGAGCTGCCGCCGGCGATCGTGTAGGTCTTGGACAGCAGCCAGGACCGCGTCACGTCGTGCGCCGTCGCGTCGTAGCCCTCGCCTTCCCAGCCCAGGCCCTGGCCCGCCAGCGCCTGCATCAGCAATTCGTATTTCGCCACTTCCTGTTCGGTCTGCACGTACTTCATGATCGAAGCCGGTCCGCTGACATCCAGTCGCGCCAGCGCCTGCTCCTGGACGCGGCGATGCGTGAGCGCGAAGGCATGCGCGTCCATCGCGACGGCGGCAAGGCGGTCGCGCAGCACCGCGGCGCGCGCCGCGTCGCCATCGCGCCGCGCCTGCTCAAGCAGCGGCCGCAGCAGCGCCACGGCATCGTGCGAAGGCGCGCCGCCCTCGGTGAACTTGCTCATCGCCGCACGCTCGTGGGCGAGCAGCTTCTTGGCCACCGTCCAGCCGTCGTTGAGCGGACCGACGAGCTGGCGCCGCGGCACGCGTACAGCGTCGAAGAAGACCTCGCAGAAGCTCGACTTGCCGCTGATCAGCTCGATCGGTTTGACCGTGATGCCGGGCGAGCGCATGTCGATGAGGATGAAGCTGATGCCGCGCTGCTTCTTCGCCGCCGGGTCGGTGCGCACGAGCGCGTACATCCAGTCGGCGAGGTCGCCGTAGCTGGTCCAGATCTTCGCGCCGTCGACGACGAAATCGTCGCCGTCGATGCGCGCCGCCGTCTTCAGGCTCGCGAGGTCGGAGCCGGCGTTCGGCTCGCTGAAGCCCTGGCACCAGCGCATGCGGCCCTGCGCCATCGGGATCAGGTGCTCGCGCTTCTGCTCCTCGCTGCCGAGCTCGAGCAGCACCGGCGCCAGCATCCAGACGCCGAGGTTGTATTGCGGCTGGCGGCAGCCCAGGCGCCGCAATTCCTCGTCGAGCACGCGCGCCTGCGCCCGTGTCAGCCCGCCGCCGCCGTAATCGCGCGGCCAGTCCGGGGCGATCCAGCCGCGGTCGCGCATGCGCTCGAACCACAGCCGCTGGTCCTCGCTGCCGAAGCGCAGCCGGCTGCCGGCCCAGAGCATCTCGTCGGCGACGATGGGCTGCCGCATCGCCGGCGGGCAGTTCGCCTCGAGCCAGGCCCGGGTGTCGACGCGAAAGGATTCCAAATCGTTCAAACCACCTGCTCCATCGGCACCCGACTGTAGCGTTGCACGCCGCCCGCCCCGACGCCTGCACCGCCGTCGCAACGCAGCAGGCCGCGCCGCACCAGCCAGGCCAGATGCGCCAGCGTCTCGCCGAGCGCCAGCACATCGTCGACGGGGCCCTTCAGGCGCGGGAACAGCGCCAGCATCGCCTCGAAGGCACGGCAGCTGCCGGCCTCGGCTACGATCGATTGCAGCCGCGCGAGCTTTTCCCGGTGGTGCTCGTCGAGCGCGCGGGTGCGCGCATGCAGGCCGCTGAAGACCTCGTCGTGCGACGGCAGCACGAGGGTGTCGGGCGCCAGCGCTTCGAGCCGGCGCAGCGATGCCAGCCACAGCGACAGCGGATCCGCATCGGGTTCGATCGGCATCACGAGCACGTTCGAGCTGATGCGCGGCAGCAGCTGGTCGCCGGCGAGCAGGATGCGGTCGGCGTCTGCGTAGAGGCAGGCATGCTCGGGCGAATGGCCCTCGCCGACGACGATGCGCCAGCGCCGCGCGCCGATTTGCAGCACATCGCCGTCGCGCAGCCGCCTGAAGGCCTGCGGCACGGCCGGGCTGTAGCCGTCGCGGCGCAGCGCCGCGAGCATCGCGCGCTGGCGCTCGGGCGGCATGCCGCTGCGGTCGTAGTGGCGCTGCTGCAGCGGCGGCAGCGGATCGGGCAGCGGCGCCGCCGTCGCGCGCAGCATGTAGTACTCGCCATGCGTCATCCACAGCGGTACGTCGTGCGTCTCGCTGAGCCAGGCCGCCAGGCCCGCATGGTCGTAATGGAAATGGGTGCAGACGACTCCGGCCACGGGCCCCGGCAGGCGCGCGATCACGGCACGCCAGATCTCGCGCGTGGTCGGCGTGTCGAGCCCGGTGTCGACGATGAACCAGCCCTCGTCGGCCTGCAGCAGGTAGACGTTGATATGGTCCAGCGCCATCGGCATCGGCATGCGCAGCCAAAGCAGTCCGGGCGCGACCTCGACCGCCGAGCCGTCGGCGGCCGGCGCCGCAAAGGGATAGCTCAGGCCCGCACCCGGGGCCGCGATGCCGGTCACCGTCATTCGCCGAGCGCCCGCGCGACGGCCTGCGGCGTCAGCGGCACGTAGCGGCCCGCGGCCTCGTCGATGACGTAGAGCGGATCGGCGATCTGCGCCGCGTCCCAGCCCTGGCGCTGCAGGTCGACCTTGCGCAGCTTGTAGTTGCCGGTCATGTCGGCGGCCGGCGACAGGCGCAGGAACAGCGGCCTGGCGTAGCGCGGCAGGCGCTGCGCGGCGAGGGCGTGGAAGGCGGCGCCATCGAAGCACTCGCCCGGCGCGAACACCAGCGCGGCCATGCCGGCGCGGCCCTCGTGGCCGGGCACGGCAACGCCGTAGACGGTGATCGCGTCGAGCCCCGGGAAGTCGCCCAGCAGATCGGCGACCTCGGTCGTCGAGACGTTCTCGCTCTTCCAGCGGTAAGTGTCGCCGATGCGGTCGACGAACCAGCAATAGCCGTCGGCATCGCAGCGCAGCAGGTCGCCCGACGACCACCAGGCGTCGCCCGCGCGGAAGGCGTTGCGCAGGATCTTCTTCTCGGTCGCCTCGGCCGAGGTGTAGCCCTCGAATCGGCCGGCGACCACGCCGGGCAGGTCGATGATCATGCCGATCGCCTCGCCCGGCTCGTCGACGGCGGCCAGTTGCAGGAAGCCGTCGGCGCCCCTCGGATGGGTGCCGCTGTCGGCGTCCCAGCGCACGAGGCGCAGATTGGTCTTGTCCCAGAACGGCACGCGGCCGCAGGAGCCGACGCGATTGTCGAGGTTGAGCGTGTTGGTGTTGGCCTCGGTCGAGCCCCAGCCCTCGTAGATGTCCATCGCTCCGAAGCGCCGCACCCATAGCTCCCAGACCTCGGGCGCGAGGCCGGCGCCGACCATCTTGCGCAGCGGGTGCACGGCGTCGTCGTCGGCCGCTGGCGAGGCGAGCAGGAAGCGACAGATCTCGCCGACGTACTGGCAGATCGTGGCGCCATGGCGGCGCACGTCGCTCCAGAATTCACGCCGGCTGAACTTGCGCCGCAGCGCCAGGCTGGCGCCGCCGGCGAAAGCCGTCGCCGCGGCCGACAGCGAGGCCGCGCCGTGGTAAAGCGGCAGGAAGGTGTAGAAGCAGTCGTCGCTGCCGATGTCCATCGTCACCTGCATCACGTCGCCGGTCATCAACCAGCGCGCATGGCTGATCAGCGCCGCCTTCGGCAGCCCCGTCGTGCCCGAGGTGAAGATGTAGATCGCCGGCCGCTCGGCGAGCAGCCCGGCGCGCCAGGCGGGGGGCGGGTCGGTCACCGCGGCCGCCACCGCCGCGGCCTCGAGGTCGACCTCGCAGCGCGCGCGTCGGCCCTCGGCGTCGGGCCGCTCGGCATCGGGCCAGCACCACAGCGGCGGCGCGTCGACGCCATCGAACAGCGCCAGGCATTCCTCGCCGACGATGACCCGCCGTGCGCCCGTGGTCTCGAGCGCATGGGCCAGCGCGCGGCCGCCGACGTTGGTGTTGAGGAAGGCCGCCACCGCGCCGACCTTGGCCAGCGCGAGCCAGGCGTAGAAGAACGCCGGCCGGTTCTCGATGCACAGCGCGACGACATCGCCGCAGCGCAGGCCAAGTCCATGCAATGCATGCGCCGCCTGGTTGACGCGCCGGTTCAGCGCGGCATAGCTCAGCCGCTCGTCGCCGTAGCGCAGGCAGTCGCGCTCGCCGTGGCGGGCCACCGCCTCCTCGATCCGCTCGGCGATGCAATAGCTCTGGTTCGCCGTGTGGCGCGCCGCGGCGCGGGCGCGGCGGTCGAGCTTGGCCTGGGTGGTCTCGCGCGACGGGATCGCCGGGGCCGGTGTCGACATGCGCGCGCCCATCTAGCGCACCGCCCGCGGCAGCCCGAGGCCGAACTGCGCGATCAGCTCGCGCTGGATCTCGTTCGTGCCGCCGCCGAAGGTGTTTATCGTGCAGGCGCGGATCTCGTATTCGAGCTCGCCCATCAGCAGCGCCGCGGCCGAGCCGCCGCGCACGAGGACAGAGCTGCCGACGATCTCCTGCAGCCGGCGCAGGATCTCGACCACCGATTCGCTGCCGTAGACCTTGGTCGTCGACGCCAGCGCGACATCCATGCGGCCGGCCTCGAGGTCGGCGGCGACGCGGAAGTTGATGATGCGCATCGCCTCGAGCCGCGTGTAGCACTCGGCCAGGCTGCGCCGCACCCAGGGCCGGTCGACGGCGCGGCGGCCCCGTTCGTCGCGCGCCTTGGCCCAGTCGAGGACGCGGCGGAAGGGGCCGAAGACCTTGTCCGACCAGGACCCGAGCCCCAGCCGTTCGTGGTTGAGCTGGGCCGTGATCAGCTTCCAGCCGCCATGCAGCTCGCCCACCAGCATCCCGGCCGGCACCTCGACGTTGTCGTAGTAGGTGGCCGTCGTCGAATTGCCGACGGTCTCGATCGCGGTGTGCGAGAAGCCGGCCGAGCGCGTGTCGACGATGAGGATCGAGATGCCCTTGTGGCGCGCCAGTTCGCTGCTCGTGCGCGCGGCCAGCCAGACGTAGTCGGCGCTGTCGGCGCCCGAGGTCCAGAGCTTGTTGCCGTTGACGACGAAGCGCTCGCCCTCGGGCCGCGCCTGGGTCTTCAGCGCCGCGAGGTCGGAGCCGGCGCCGGGTTCGGAATAGCCGATCGCGAAGACGATCTCGCCGGCCGCGATGCCGGGCAGGAAGCGGGCCTGCTGCTGCGCCGTGCCGTAGCTCATCAGCGCGGGGCCGACGGTGCTGATGGTCACGAAGGGCAGCGGCGCGCCGGCGATGTTCGCTTCCTCGAAGAAGATCAGCTGCTCGGTCGCCGCGTAGCCCTGGCCGCCATGCGCCTTCGGCCAGCCGACGGCGAGCCAGCCGTCGCGTCCCATCTCGCGCACGACGCGGCGAAACTCGGGGCCGCCCTCGGCACCGCGCAGCCGCGCCCGCAGCTCGGGCGTCATCAGCGCGGCGAAATAGTCGCGCACCGTCAGGCGCAGGCGATGCTGTTCGGGGGTGAGGTCGACGAACAAGATCAGGCCGCTCCGAGGATCAGGCCGCTCGTCGGCACGCCGGTGCCGGCGGTGACGAGCACATGGCGTGCTCCCTCGACCTGGTTGACGGCCGTGCCGCGCACCTGGCGCACGGCCTCGGCGATGCCGTTCATGCCGTGGATATAGGCCTCGCCGAGCTGGCCGCCATGCGGGTTCAGCGGCAGCCGGCCGCCGCGCGCATGGTGGCCGGCGCGCACGAAGTCCTTCGCCTCGCCGCGGCCGCAGAAGCCGAACTCCTCGAGCTGCTGCAGCACGAAGGGCGTGAAATGGTCGTAGATCACCGCGGTGCGGATGTCGGCCGGCGTGAGGCCGCTCTGCTGCCAGAGCTGGCGCGCGACCAGCCCCATCTCGGGCAGCCCGGTGATCTCGGGGCGGTACAGCGAGGTCATGATCTGCTGGCCCGAGCTGATGCCCTGTGCCGCGGCCTCGACGACGACGGCGCGGCCCGGCAGGTCGCGCGCGCGCTCGACCGAGGTCACGACCATCGCCACCGCGCCGTCGCTTTCCTGGCAGCAGTCGAGGAGCCGCAGCGGCTCGCAGATCCAGCGGCTCTTCTGATGGTCTTCGAGTGTGATCGGCTTGCCGTGGAAGAAGGCCGCCGGATTCGTCGCCGCGAAGTCGCGCGCGGCGACCGAGACGCGACCGAAATCCTCGCTCGTCGCGCCGCACTCGTGCATGTAGCGCTGCGCGAACATGCCGACCCAGGCCGCCGGCGTGTGGAAACCATGCGGCATGTACCAGCCGTAATTGACGTTCTCGAAGATCGGCGTCGATGCGAAGCCGTAGCTGCCGCTGCCGAAGCGATACCAGCTGCGCTCGTTCATCGCGCGGTAGACGACGACCGTGCGCGCGACGCCGGTTGCCACCGCCATCGCCGCGTGCAGCACCGGCGCGCAGGCGGCGCCGCCGCCATGCGGGATCTGCGAGAAGAAGCCGACGTCGCGCGCGCCCAGCAGCCGCGCGAGTTCGTATTCGGGCACCTTGTCGACGGAGTACGAACTGAAACCGTCGACCTCCTCGGGCGCGATGCCGGCGTCGGCCAGCGCCTGCAGCGTGGCCTCGAGCGCCAGCCGCAGCTCGGTGCGGCCCGAGTTCTTGCTGAACTCGGTCGCGCCGAGGCCGACAATGGCGGCGCGGCCGCCGATGTGCTTACCGCTCATGCCCATCGCACCCGCACCGTGCCGCTGACATGCGAGCCCATCGAGTTCGCGCCCTTGAGCGTGATCTCGACGCTGCGGTCGGCCTCGCGCTTGTCGCTGACGCTGCCGCTCAGGCGCATCACGTCGCCCGGGTAGTTCGGTGCGCCGAGCTTGATCTTCAGTGACGCCAGCCGCGCCGCGGGTCCGGCCCATTGCTCGACATAGCGCTGCACGAGGCCGTTCGTGGTCAGGATGTTCATGAAGATATGCGGCGAGCCGAGCGCGCGCGCGGCCTCGAGGTCGTGATGGCCGGGAAAGTAGTCGCGCGTCGCGATCGCGCCGCCGGCGACGAGGGCGACGGTGATCGGCAGCGACAGCGGCGGCAGTTCGTCGCCGAGCGCGATGCCTTCAAACGACGGCGTGGGTTGCATCGTCCTCCTCCGGTAGGTCGTATTTCCAGCCCAGGCCGTCGTGGTCGGCGAGCCAGTCCCCGAGCCGCTCCAGATGCGATGCGCTGCCGCCGAGCGCGGCGCCGAGCGCGCGGCTCCAGTAGAGGTAGCGGTGGATTGGATAGCTCACGTCGACACCCATGCCGCCGTGGACATGCTGGGCCATGTGGCCGGTGCGATGGCCGCATTCGCAGGCGAGCACGCGCAGCGCCAGCGCCTGGGGCTGCGCCGGCAGTCCGGCGTCGAGCCGGTACACGAGCTGCCACAGCGCGCTGCGCAGCGCCTCGACGGCGATATGACCATCGGCCATCTGGCCGGCAACGAGTTGGAAGCTGCCGATCGGGCGCTCGAACTGGCGGCGTTCGCTCAGGTATTGCACCGTGCGCTGCAACTGCTCGGCGCTGACGCCGAGCTGCAGCGCTGCCAGGCAGGCGATCGCGCGCGGCTCGAACCAGGCGTGGGCGGACTCGGCGAGCAGCGCGTCGGGCGCAACCGCGGCGCCATCGGCCTCGAGGTCGGCGACGGCCAGATGATGCTGGCTCATCCCGGCGACGCGGCGCAGACCCGGCTCGGCGAGATCGACGAGCACGAGTCGCTGCCGGCCCTCGCAGGCGACACCGATCAGCGCGTGGCTGGATTGCGCGCCCAGCGGCAGCGCCGGCACGCGGCCGTGCAGCCGCCATCGCGATCCGTCGCGCGCCAGCGTCATCGACGGCGCGCGCGGATCGGCCAGCGCCGCGAGCGAGACCGTCAGCAGCGCGTCGCCGGCCAGCGCCGCGGCGGTGATGCGCGCGCCCTGCGCGGCGTCGCCATGCGCCAGCAGCGCGGCGACGGCGAGCTGATGTTCCCACAGCGGCACCAGCGCGAGCGCGCGGCCCTGGGCCTCGAGCACCGCCATCAACTCGGTCATGCCCGCGCCGATGCCGCCGAAGCGCTCGGGCACGACGATGCCGTGCAGGCCGAGCTCGATGCAGCGCGGCCACAGCGCCTGCAGATAGGGCTCGCCCGAGCGGTCGTGCGCACGCAGCTGCTCGTCGCCGGCATGGTCGGCGAACAAAGCGCGCGCCGATTCGGCGAAGGCGCGCTGGTCCTCGCTGAGACTGAAGTCCATCAGCGGACCTCGGAAGCGGCCGCGGCAGCCGCCGTTTCAGGCAAGGGCCTGAACTGCGGCAGCACGATGTCGTCGCTGCCGCCGGGTGCGCCGACCTCGAAGCGATTGAACTCGACCAGCACGCGCTGGCCGATGCGCACATCGGCCGGGCGCACGCCGACGAGCTGCGCCACCAGCCGCGTGCCCTCGTCGAGCTCGATGAGGCCGATCGGGTTCGGATGCTCGAAAGGCGGCACCTCGGGGTAATGCATCACGACGAACGAATAGACCTTGCCGTAGCCGCTGGCGCGCACGGTGTCCCAATCGAAGGAATGACATCTCGGGCAGCTCGGCCCGGGCGGGTGACGCAGCGCGCTGCACCCCTTGCAGCGCTGGATCAGCAGCGCGCCGGCGCGCGCGCCGTCCCAGAAGAATCGCGTGTCGTCGCTGATGCCGGGCGCGGGCCGCTTCGGCGCCGGCCTGGCCTCGGCCTCGGATACGACCGCCGCGGGCTGCGCCGCCTGCGTCGGCCTGAATTTGAAGACACGGAACAGCAGCTGCCCGACCTTCTCGTCGCCACCCTCGCGCTGCGACCAGTAGGTCATCACGAGGGTGACGAAATAGCCGGTGCCCAGCGCGGTCGTCTTTTCGGGGCCGACGGCGTCGAGCCGCGTCGTGTAGTAGATGCGCTCGCCCGGGCGCAGGTAGCGGTCGAATTCGAGCTCGGAATTCACCGCCACCACGGCCGGGTGGCCCTGGGCCTCGATCAGCTTGAGGACCTCGTACGGGTTCTCGGTCGTCGAGCCGGGCGGATAGTGGTTGGTCTGCGGGCCTTCCATGCACCAGACCTGCAGCATCGCCGGCGGCACGACCTCGCCGCTGGCGTAGTGCGGGTTGTCGATGCCCATGATCTCGGCCCATTGGCGCGCCATCGGCAGGTTCACCGGGTCCCAGCCGTAGACGCGGCCGTATTCCTTGCCCACGAGGGCGCGGACTTCGTTCATCCATTCCGGCTCAGCCACCGACGGCCCCCTTCGCTGCGCCTGCACCCGCCGCTGCGCCAGCCGCCGCGGCGGCCAGGAACGCCGGCGTTTCGCCGCCGCCGTGGAGCAGCAGGTTCGTGCCGTTCAGATAGCTCGCCTGCGGCGACGAGACCCACAGGCAGGCCTGCGCGACATCGGCCGGATCGGCGAGGCGGCCCGCCGGTATCGTCGCGGCGACCGCCGCGATGCTGGCCTCGTCGCCGTAATGCAGCCCCGACTTCTCGGTGCGCACGAGCCCCGGGCTGACCGCGACGACGCGCACGCGCGGCGCCCATTCGACGGCCAGCGATCCGGCCAGACTGATCAGCGCCGCCTTCGCGGCGCCGTAGGCCGCCGTGCCGGGCGAGGGCCGCAGGCCGCTGATGCTGCCGATGAAGATGATCACGCCGCCCTGCGGCTGCTGCTGCATCGTCGCGTTCGCGGCCTGCGCCGCGTGCAGCGCGGAGAGGAAATTGAGCCGCAGCACGCCCTCGTGGAAGCGTGGCGAGACCGTCGCGGCGTCGACGCTCGGGCTGCCACCGGCGTTGCACACGAGCACGTCGAGCCGGCCCTCCTGCGCCACGATGCCGGCGACGAGGGCGCGCAGGGCCTCGGCCTCGCGCACATCGCAGGCGACGAATCGCGCCTGCGCCGCGCCAGCCGCCGGCAGGCTCGTGGGTTCGTTGCGAGCGCAGGCGACGACGCGGTCGCCGGCGGCGAGAAAGGCCTCGGCGATCGCACGCCCGATGCCCTGGGTGCCGCCGGTCACGAGCACCACCCGGGCTGCCGGCTCGGCCGACGGTTTCGTCTGTGTTTTCATTCTGGGTTCGAAATCTAGGCAGGCCGGCCCCACCCAGATACGTCCAAACAGACGATGCTGGTCGGCGCCCTCCGGCCGACCATGCGGACCATGCCATCCACGCCATCCGACGCGAGCGCACCGGTGCTGCTGATCGAGCGACCCGAAGCCGGCGTCGCCGTCGTGCGCATGAACCGGCCCGAGGCGACGAACGCGCTCAGCCTCGAGCTGCAGGCGCGCCTGGCCGAGGCCTTCGTCCAGCTGTCGGCCGACGAGGCCGTGCGCTGCATCGTGCTTACCGGCGGTGACCGCGTCTTCGCCGCCGGCGGCGATATCAAGGGCCTGCTCGACGCGACGCCGATCGACATCCTGCAGCGCCACACCGAGCGCGTCTGGGCGCCGATCGAACAATGCCCCAAGCCCGTCATCGCCGCCGTCTGCGGCTATGCCTACGGCGGCGGCGCCGAGCTCGCGATGCACTGCGACATCATCATCGCCGGCGAGGGCGCGCGCTTCTCGCAGCCCGAGATCCGCATCGGCATCATGCCCGGCATCGGCGGCACCCAGCGCCTGGTGCGCGCGGTCGGCAAGTTCAACGCGATGCACATGCTGCTCGGCGGCGAGCCGGTGGCCGCGGCCGAGGCGCGGCTGATGGGACTCGTCAGCCAGGTCGTCGCCGACGAGCAGGTGCTGGCCGAGGCGCTGGCGCTGGCGCACAGGATCGCCGCGATGCCGCCGCTGGCCGCGCAGCAGATCAAGGAAGTGGTGCTCGCGGGCATGGACGCCTCGCTGGCCACCGCGCTGATGCTCGAACGCAAGGCCAATCAGCTGCTGTTCGCGACGCGCGACCAAAAGGAAGGCATGCAGGCCTTCGTCGACAAGCGCAAGCCGAAATTCGAGGGCCGCTGAGCACCGCGGCCGCAAGAGGGCCCGCTGACGTGCGCCTCGACCGCCGTGGCGGCCAAAAATAGACTCGCATCCGTAACTAGACTGCAGTATATTTTTTGCATTCCCACAGCCGATCGGAAAGCAAGATGAGCGAGCAACCGCCCGTGCCGGAGCGCGACATGCTGCCCAGGCCGCCAGCGGCCCAGGGCGAACCGCCTGGGCGCACGCCGCAGGAATCGGCGACGCCGCGCTGGCCGCTGCCGCCCAAGCCGCCCCGGGACGCGCCGAACGTGCTCGTGATCCTGACCGACGACATCGGCTACGGCGCCAGCAGCACCTTCGGTGGCCCGATCCCCACGCCGACGCTCGATGCCCTGGCCGCGATGGGCCTGCGCTATACCGAGTTCCACACCACGGCGATGTGCTCGCCGACGCGCGCGGCGCTGCTGACCGGGCGCAATCACCACGAGGTCGGTGCCGGCCGCATCACCGAAGGAGCGACGGCCTACGACGGCTACACCAGCATCATCCCGCGCAGCGCGGCCACCATCGCTGAACTGCTGCGGCTGAACGGCTACTCCACCGCGCTGATCGGCAAGTACCACAACGTGCCGGAATGGGAGACCGGGCCCACGGGTCCCTTCGATCATTGGCCGACCTCGATGGGCTTCGAGCATTTCTACGGCTTCCTCGGCGGCGGCACCAACCAGTGGTCGCCCGGCCTGTACCAGGGCACGCAGGCGATCGAGCCGCCGCGCGACGATCCGGATTACATCCTCGAGAAAGACCTGGCCGATCAGGCCATCGCCTGGCTGCACCGCCAGGCCTCGGCGGCACCCGACAAGCCCGTCTTCATGCATTACGCGACCGCCTCGGGCCATTCGCCCCACCACGCGCCGCGCGCCTGGATCGAGAAGTTCAAGGGCCGGTTCGACGAAGGCTGGGACCGCTTGCGCGAGGCCACACTTGCACGCCAGAAGGCCTGCGGCGTGGTGCCGGAAAACACCCTGCT
This sequence comes from Burkholderiales bacterium, assembly GCA_018971105.1. Taxonomy (GTDB): domain Bacteria; phylum Pseudomonadota; class Gammaproteobacteria; order Burkholderiales; family Burkholderiaceae_C; genus Rubrivivax. The sequence continues at coordinate 5,900 of JAGWVB010000018.1, read as the reverse complement.
GACCCGGCGGCCGAACGAGATCGCGCCCTGGGAGTCGCTTTCCGCCGACGAGCGACGGCTTTACGCCCGCATGATCGAAGTCTATGCGGCGACGGTTGCGCATTCGGACCATCAGATCGGCCGCGTGATTGAGGCCCTGCGCGAGATGGGCCGCCTCGACAACACGCTGGTGGTGTTCATCCAGGGCGACAACGGCGCCAGCGCCGAGGGCGGCGTGCACGGCGAGGCGAACGAACTGCTGTTCATGAACGGCCTGGCAGAGGAATTGCCGGTGCTGCTCGAACATATCGACGAGCTCGGCGGGCCGATGACCTACAACCACTACCCGGTCGGTTGGGCGCACGCGATGGACACGCCATTCCAGTGGTTCAAGCAGGTGGCTTCGCATTTCGGCGGCACCCGCAACGGCATGGTGCTGGCGTGGCCCGAGCGCATCGGTGATGCCGGCGGCGTGCGCCGCCAGTTCCATCACGTGATCGACATCGCGCCGACGATACTCGAGGCGATCGGACTGGGCCTGCCGGCGGTCGTCAACGGCGTCGCGCAAAAGCCGATGTCCGGCGTCGGCATGAGCTATACGTTCACCGACGCGCAGGCACCGTCGGCGCGCAAGACGCAGTATTTCGAGCTCGCCGGGAACCGCGCCATCTACCACGACGGCTGGGTCGCGGCGTCGGGGCCGGTCGAGATGCCCTGGGCCTTCTCGCTCGAACTCATGCCGCTGGACGACAGCCGCTGGGAGCTCTACCACGTGGCGCAGGACTACAGCGAGGCGGTGGACCTCGCCGCGCAGGAACCCGAGCGGCTGGCGCGGATGAAGGAGCTGTTCTGGATCGAGGCCGCACGCCGCCAGGTGCTGCCCATCATGCCGGGCACCGCGAACATGCCCGGCCCGCCCAAGCCGAACGCGGCGCGGGGACGCAGCGAATTCGTGTTCTACCCCGGAGCGGTGCGGCTGCCGCCGGGCTGCTCGCCGAATGTCGCCAACCGCTCGTTCCGCATCGTCGCCGATGTCGAACTTCCAGCGGCGGATCTCGGCGGCATGCTCTACAGCCAGGGCGGACGCTTCGGCGGCCATGCCCTGTACCTGCTGGAGGGTCGCCTGGTCTACCACTACAACCTGCTCGGCCGTACGCGCTTCACGGTGACCAGCGACGCGTGCGTGCACGCGGGGCGCCATGCACTGGCACTCGAATTCCGCTCGGACGGCGGCGGCTACGGCCGGGGCGGTGATGCCCGCCTGCAGGTCGACGGCCACGAGGTCGGCCGGGGGCGCATCGGCGGCACGGTGCCCTGGATCCTGTCGTACACCGAGGGCGCGAACGTCGGCCTCGATACCGGCACGCCGGTGAGCGAGGACTACCGTGTGCCGTTCGCATTCGAGGGCCGCCTGCACAGCGTCACGCTGAATTTCATCTGACAATGGACACGAACGCTGGGATTCAACCCTCGCGCCGGGATCGCAACAAGTCCAGCACGCGCACGCGCCTGCTCGACGCTGCCCGGCGGCTCTTTGCGGAAAAGGGCGTGGCCGGTACGACGATCGACGACATCACCGATCTGGCCGACCTCGGAAGGGCGACGTTCTTCAATCACTTTGCCGGCAAGGACGCGGTGCTGCAGGCGCTGTGGGGCGAGCAGATAGCTCATTTCGCGCAGACCGTGACGACGCAATTGGAGCGCCCGCTGTCCACCGCCGAGCGCCTGCTCAACGTCTTCCGCGCCTTCGAGGAGGCGGCCGAGCTTCGGCCGCAATACCTGCGCGTCGTCACCGGCGAGCTCGAACGCGACGGCCAGAACCAGTCGACCGGCCGCCAGCGCATCGAGCGATTCCATGCCGCGCTGAGGCCGCTCATCGAGGCCGGCATCGCCCAGGGCGACGTGCGCAGCGATCGTCCGCCGGGCTTCCTGACCCAGGTGGTCGGCGACGCCTACCTGTCCGTGATCCGCCGCTGGCGCCTGTATCCGCACGAGCATCTGGCATCGCATGTCGGGCTGGCCGTCGAATTCTTCGCGCAGGCGATCGCACCGCGGCCCTAGTCCGAATTGAGTAAGACGCCGGCTTCCCTTTCGATGAATCATGGAATCATGACCGAAGACTCACTTCTCGAATTCAGTCCGACGCGCTCGGTCTGCCAAGCTGGTTCGCGCCACACGCAGCGGGTCTGCGGCGTGCCGATGCCGCACGCTCGGCCGCCCGCAGCGCCGAGGCGAGCGGCGGCTTCGGCGTGAGCGCCGGCGGCGTCGCAGCGGGGGCGCTCCCCCGGCCGCAGGATCCGCAGAACACCCTGCTCGCTGTCGCCGATCCCGGATACGGATCCCGCCGCGCCTGGTTCCTCGTCTTCGCCTTGATGTGCTCCAACGTCGTCGGCCAGGTCGACCGCTTCGCGATGACGCTGCTGGTGACGCCGATGCAGCACGACCTGGGACTCAACGACACCCAGACCGGCCTCATCGGCGGCCTCGTCACGGGCCTGTTCTTCGCACTGGCCGGCCTGCCCCTGGCGCGACTGGCCGACCAGTTCAACCGCACGCGCCTGGTCATCATCGGGCTCGGGGTCTGGAGCCTGATGACGGCCGCGCAGGGGCTCACGATCGGCTTCTGGACCTTGTGCCTGGCGCGGCTGTTCCTGACGGTCGGCGAGGCCTCGCTCGGGCCCTCATCGAATTCGCTGCTGGGCAACGTGTTCCCGCGCGGTCGCCTGGCCAGGCCTCTGAGCGTCGTTGCCACAGGTTCGTCACTAGGGAATGCGGCCGCTTCGGCGCTCGTGGCGCTGTTCCTGTTCGTGGCCCCCTACGTGGCGCCGCCGCTGAGCTTCGGCGGCGCAGCGATGGCCCCCTGGCGCGTCGTCATGATCGGTCTCGGCCTGGTGGGGCTGGTGCCGATGTTGCTGCTCGCGCTGGCAGGCGAACCGGTGCGGCCGGCGCAGAAGGGTGAGAAGCCCGACTTCCGCACCTTCGTGCGCTATGTCCGTGCACGTTGGCGTGCCTACCTGCCCTGCTACCTGGGCTATGCGCTGTTCGTGCTGCCTTTCGTCGCCTTGTCGTTCTGGCTGCCGACGGCGTTCGAGCGCCGCCACGGCCTGGCGCCGACGGTCACCGGCGTCTGGTTGGGGATCGGCTACCTCATCGCGGCGGCACCGGGAACGATCTTCGGCGGCTGGCTGGCCGATCGCCTCGAGCGGGGCGGCCGCGCCGACGGCAAGTTGCAGGTGCTGATGATCGCGACCGTCGGTGCCGCCGGCGCGACCATCGTCAGCCAATTGCTCGCCGATCCGAAGATCGCGATGGGGTTCGTATGGCTTGCGATGGCCTGCGCCGCAATGGGACTGCCACCGGTGCTGGCGGCGGTCCAGGCGCTGACCGTCGATCGGTTCCGCGGCCAGGCCTCGGCAGTGCTGTATCTGTTGATCTTCATCGTCGCGTTCATGGGCATCCCGGTGGCGGGCGCCCTGACCGACGACGTCTTCAAGGACCGCAACAGCATCAACCTCGCCCTCGTCGCGCTGACGCTGGTATTCGGCACGGCCTCTTTCGTGCTCGTGTGGTTCGGACGCAGAAATTACGTGGCCGGCGTCGCGGCCTTCGATCCGCATGGGCGCTGACGGCGCCCTGCGTACTGCAGACGATCGAACAGGTGCCGCGCTACCCGAACACCCGCAGACGGCCAGGCTTGTAACTGCCATCGAAGATCGCGGGCCCGGGCTCATAGATGCGCAGCACGAGCATGAAGGCGCCTGCGCCGACGGGCAGCCAGTTGGATGTTCCGGCGGCAGGTTCATCGCGCTGGATCCAGAAGTCCAGCGACCCGTCGGCATTGCGCAGCAGGCCCTGCGTACGGTCGCCCAGGCTATAGCGCCGCAGCGGGTTCTCGATCAGCTGCTGCGTCTGGAGGTCGTAGGCGGCCAGCGACCAGAATGCCCCTGCGGGCGGGATCTGCTCGGGATCCAGATGCCAGTGGTAGCGGCGACTGCCGTCGAGCAGTCGACCCTCGTCGTCGAAGACCTTGGCGGCATAGGTGGACTCCTCGGCCGCGTTGGCGTAGCCGCCCTTGACGACGGACGCACGCATCAGGTAGTCGCTGCCGTAGCGGCCAAATCCGGTCGTGAAGATCCAGCCGTTGCGCAGATCCCTCAGCGGGCGCTGCGTGGAGGCCAGGACCATCGCCTCGCCGTCGCTGATCGCCGCCTCGAGACCGCAGCGCGTGGCCGCATCGATTGTCTCGGCATCGAAGCTGCGATGCGGACCGATGCCGATCTGGTCGAACAGGTCCATCAGCGCGGCCTCGCCGGGCTCACCGGGGTGGCGACGCAGCCAGTCGTTGAGTTCGGCATAGAACTGCAGCGTCCCTAACGGTTCGAGTGCGGCCGCCAGCTGCGGCGGAGCCGGCGGCGCCGGTGGCACGCCGGGCCGAAACTGCGACAGCGGCGCGGCCCAGAAGGCCTTGATGAGGGCCAGCGCGGTGTGGAAATCGCGTTCGCCATCGACCATCATGCGGCCGAGGATCCAGACCTGCGGCGTCGGCAAATTGACCCGATGCACATAGGGCGGCAATTCGCCATCCCAGTTCGGGCCGACGAGGGCGAAGTACCTTTCCCCCGTCCCGGTCGTGCGGCGGCCGACATGATGCGACTCGGCGTAGAAGTCCGTGATCGCCATCGTGTAGTAGCGACCGGCCGTGTCGGGCGCGTGAATGATGCGGGGCTCGGTGGCGAGGTCGAACCAGGCGCCGAAATACAGCGTGTCGTTGTTGGGCACACGCAGATTGCCGGCCGTCGTCGGCGTGACGAGGTACTCGTAGGCGTAGAAACGGTCGAGCGACGCCAGAACCTGTTGGCCGGACGCGACCACATGCGTCTCGTTGTGCATCTGGCGCCGCATGTCGACGATCGGATAGCCATAGATGTAGGCGAGCGTGCCGACATGCCGGGCCATCCGTTCGCGAATCAGCGCGGCGTTGCGCTCGCCGGGCCCGTCATTCGAGGGCACCGCTGCAGCGCCCGGTTGCCCGGACGGCGCGGAGGTGGGGCCGACAGCGTCGTGGTCGGTTGCATTCATACGCGAACTCCGGGGGATGGATGGCTGCCGCAGATGATGGGCGGGCACGGCGGTTCGCCCGTCGTCCGGATGGACTAAATCGCGGGTTCAATTACCCATAATGGGTAGATGCATCGCGATCAACCCTCCGAGGTCGAATCCAATCGGCGTCCGCACGAGCAGCGTCAGCGCATCGAGCATGCCCTGTCGAGCTTCACCGTGCCGATGCTGCTGCGCACCTACCATGCGTTCGACGGCGACCTGATTGCGGCGATCGTGCTCGGCGAGATCGGCCTGCGCAACATCGGCGCATGGCTGGCGAATAACGGCAACGACGCGGCAGCACTGCAAGACCGGTCACGCCATGCCGATGTGCTGCGACCCTGCAACGCGTTGTCGATCGCCGACGCCACCGGCCTGCCGCGCGAGACGGTGAGACGAAAGGTGGCACGATTGACCGAGCAGGGTCTCGTCTATCGAGGCGACCATGGGCATCTCTACGTGCAGGCCCACATTGCGCAATGCTATGCAGACTTGAATCGGGAGACGTTGGATGCCCTACGGGTTGCCTGCGCGCGGATCGAGGAACTGCTGATGCGGCCCTGAATGGACATCCCGCGTTGCGCGATTGGCCCGGCGAGCAGCGGAGTGCGAGGGGTCCGGGATGCTCCGTACACCTGGTAAGACGAACCGGATCGCCCTTGCACATTTCGGCCGAAACGAGCGACATGCCCGAAGGCCTTCTCGCGAGGTCCCGAATGCGCAAGCAAGAAGGTACAGTGGAGGCGCTGCAGGCACGACCAACGGTCGCTCAAAACGTGACTCCGAGGGCTCATCCCGTGGGGGTCTATGTGGGGTTTCGG
>JAGWVB010000260.1 GCA_018971105.1 Burkholderiales bacterium | reverse complement strand
GTCGGCGTCGGGGCCGCGGATGCCGCTGCGGCCAGCCGCGCCGGCGCCGCCTGCCCCGGCGCCGCCATGCCCAGCAGCGCGCGCAACTCGGCGATCGTCTGCGGGCGGTGCTTCGGGTACAGCGCCAGCGCCGCGTCGACGGCGGCGAGGAAGCGCGCGCTGTAGCGCCCGGCGGCGACCTCGGACGCCGGGCGCAGCCGGTCCTCGATCAGGCGTTCGACCGAGGCCACCGGCTTGCGTCCGGTGACGGCCATGTAGAGCACGCTGGCGAGCGCGTAGATGTCGGTCCACGCACCCTGGGTCATGCCGGGGATCTCGCCGTATTGCTCGATCGGCGCGTAGCCCGGCTTGAGGATCACGGTCAGCGCATGCGTCATGTCGCCGATGACCTGGCGCGCGGCGCCGAAGTCGAGCAGCAGCGGGCCGCCGGCGGTGATCAGGATGTTGTCGGGCGCGATGTCGCGGTGGTAGCAGTGGTCGCGGTGCAGCACCTCCAGCGCCTCCATCAGCGGCGCGAGCCAGGCCATCACCTCGGTCTCGGTGGGCGCGCGGCCGAGGTCGGCCAGCGTGCGCTTGAGCGTCGGCCCGACGTAGTACGGCATCACCATGTAGGCGGTCTCGTTCTCCTCCCAGTAGCGATGCACCTTGACCAGCGCCGGGTGGTCGAAATGCGCCAGCAGCCGCGCCTCCTTGACGAAGCTGTCCTTGCCGAGCTGGAAGGTCTCGCGGTGGCTGGCCGAACGCACGACGACGGTCAACGAACCCGACAGCCGCGACGCCATCGACGAGGGCAGGTATTCCTTGATCGCGATGCGCCGCTCGAGCGCGATGTCGGTGGCCAGGTAGACGATGCCGAATCCGCCCTCGCCGATGACGCCGTCGATCTGGTAATCCTTCAGCCGCGTGCCGATGGGCAGCGTGTGCGTCGCGGCAGCGGCGCTCAGGCTGGCGCCGGCCATCGGGGCCGCGGGGCTTGCGCTCGAGTCGTCGCCTGCAGGGGTCATCGGGAGGGCGGCCGGTGCCGGGCCGGGCGCCCGATTTACCGCAGCGCGGACTGTATCTCCTGGGCGTTCGGACAGGTAGCGGTGCCTGGCCTGCGCTACGGAAGGGCCGGCGCGGCGGCAGGAGCCAGCAGCGCGCGCTGCAGCACGTCCTTGCCGCGCGTGACCGGAAATGCCTGCGGGTCGTCGCGCGGCGGCACCGCGAAGCGGAGTGCGCCGATGACGGCGTCCTGCGATGCCGCGCGCAGCGTCGACGCGAGCGGCCGGCCGTCGAGGCGCAGCCCGCCGGCGTCGAATTCGACCCGCGCGCGCCGCCCGGGCGCGAGCGTGAACGCGGCGCGGCGGCGTGCGTGCCCGGGCGTCAGGTAGTCGAACACGAGTTCGCGCGCCGCCGCGGCGTGGCGCAGTTCGAGCGTCCATTGCCAGACCGCGCCGTGGCGCCGGGCGGCGATTTCCAGGGCTTCGCCGCGCGCTTCGGCCCCGTAGGGCAGCCGGGCGTCGAAATGGCGCCACGCCGCCGGCAGCGCGGGCACGAAACGCAGCCGGTTGCGCGTGAGGTCGGGCCGGAAGCCGAGATAGTCCTGGTAGGCGTTGCGTTCGAACTCGGCCACGCTCCAGGCCTGCGACCAGGCGCCCGAGGGATGCGGCCGGCCCTGCGCGTCGGGGAGCGCGTCGAGCAGTTCGCTCATCGTGCCGAGCGTGCCCAGGCCCAGGATCTGCTGCGCCAGGTTGCGGCTCAGCGCGTAGGCCAGGTCCTGGCGCCCGTAGCGCGTGAGCGCGGTGACGGTGAAGCCGGCGTTCCAGCCCCAGATCGTGCCGTTGTGATAGGCCGCATCCTTGTTGTAATGCGCGTCGTCGACATGGTGCGGGTGGAAATTCGGGTCGTGCGGGCTGAGCGACGCGATGCCGTAGGGGAACAGCAGTTCGCGCGTCGCGTTGCGCAGCACCGCGGCGCCGACCGCGGGCGGCACGAAGTCGTCGTCGGGCACCGTCAGCAGCAGCAGCTGGTTCGGCCGCACCGCGAGGTCGCGGCTGCCGTCGCGGCGCAGCCGATCGGCCATCGTGCGGCCGTCCCAGAACAGGCGCAGGAACGACGCACGCGTGCGCTGCGCCTGCGCGCGCCAGGCCTGCGCCGGCGCCGGCTCGCCGGCGATGTCGGCCAGCCGCGCCGCCGCCAGCAGCGCCTGGTACCACAGGGCCTGGATCTCGACCGCGCGCGAGCCGCGCGGCGACCAGGCCTGGCGGCCGGCGATGCGCGCGTCCATCCAGGTGTCGGCGTCGTCGTGGGTGAGCAGGCCGTCGGCGTCGACCGCGTGCGCCAGCGCGCCCTCGATGTAGGCGCGCGCGACGCCGACCATCTGCGCGGCGAACGCGCGATCGCCGGTGTAGCGCACGTATTCGAGCGCCTCGCGCAGCATCCAGGGCGTGCCGTCGACGGTGTTGTAGATGATCTCGTCGCCGCTGACGCGGTTCGGGATGCGACCGTAGTCGCTCGCGCGCGGCCCGACCGGGGCGTCGGCGGCGACGGCCGATGCGGCGGGCGCCGCCGCGTCGGGCCGCTTCAGGTCCTGGTAGCGCGCGAAGTTCTCGATCACGCGGCGCGCGGCGTCGAAATGCCCGCTCACGAGCAGGATGCCCGGCAGCGAGATGAAGGTGTCGCGGCCCCAGTTCTGGCGGAACCAGGGCAGGCCGGCCCACAGGCCGAGGCCGTATTCGTCGACCAGGAACGACAGGCCCGAGGCCTTGGCCCAGACGAGCGCGCGGTCGTAGCGGTGGTCCGAGGTCCAGAGCCAGCTGCGCGTGAGGCGGTCGCGCTCGGCGGCGAGGCTGCGCGCGACGAGGCCGGGGTCGCGCGCCATCGCCGCCGCGGCGGCCACGGCCGCGGCGGAGGTCGGCGCGAAGGCGATGTGCAGCGTGAAGGTGCGCCCGCGCTGCAGCGCCTGCAGGCGCGGCGAGCCGTCGTAGCCGCCGCCAAAGACGATCCCGAACGGCCGATCGGCGGCGATGGCGATCTGCAGGCCGGCGCCCGGCGGCGCGAGCGCGAGCACGCCGTGGTGCCAGCTCGTCGCGGCGCGAGCGATGTCGAAGGCCCACAGCGGCTGCACCGCGAGCCGGCTCGGCTGCGGGCTCGTCACGACGACCGAGAGCCGGCGCGAGCCGGCGTGCAGCACCAGCGTCTCGCTCGCCCCGACCGGCATCCCGCCGGGGCCGTCCGCCGTCCCTTCGGGGCCGGCCAGCGTCGTGCGCCAGCCACCGGGCAGCACGGTCTGGACCGCGTCCGCCGCGCGGCGGTCGAGCAGCCGGCCGTCGATCGTCGTCGCGACATCCTGCAGCCGCACCGTCGCGCCGTTGAAATACCCTGGGCGCTGGCGGTAGCCGCCGGTGGCTGCGTCGAGATAGCCGTCGACGTTGTCGCCGACGGCGAAGGCGTGGCCGGGACCGGCGACGAGGCCGATCGCGGCGGCCAGCGCGGCCGCATCGGGGAGCGTGAACAGCGCGTGCTGCGGCGTCATCGGCGCTGGAGCCGGCGCCGGCGCGGCGGCGCTGCAGGCGATCGCGGCGCCGGCGAGCGATGCGAGCACCGGGCGCGCGAACGCGTGCGCGCGCCGGGGCATCGCGTTCAAGGCAGGGCCACGAAGCGCACCGCCGTCATGCGCGCCGCGTTGACGATGCCGGCGCGGCCGCCGGGTCCGCCGTAATGCGCGTTCGACTGCAAGGCGCTCATGTTGAAGTAGTCGTCGATCTCGACGCGGTAGCGGCCGACTGCCAGCCGCGTGCGCAGCGGCGTCGACCAGCGCAGCGGGTGGCGGCCGTCGACGGGCTGGATCTGCGGCATCTGGATGATGCCGCCGGCGACCTCGTGCCCGGCCGCGTCGAGCAGGCGCAGCCGCTTGACGGCGTTCGTGACGCCGGTCTGGATGTCCTGCTCGTGGTTGTCGTATTCGACCTCGACGGCGTAGCGGCCGGCGCGCTCGATGCGCGCCGTGCCGTCGGGCGCGATGCGCTGCACCGCGCCGGCCTCGACGCAGCGCGGCGCGCTCGTCTGCGAGCGATGGCCCGCGGGCTCGAACTGCGCCTGCACGACATAGCAATGCCGCACGCCCGGCGCCGGCGCGGCGTCGGTCCAGGTCGTCGACTGCAGGCCCTGGCCGAGCAGCCGGCCGTCGCGGTAGATGCGCCAGCGGCGCGGCGCGTCGGCGTGCGAGCGGTCCTCGATGTGCAGCGTCACCGAACCGCGGGCGTCGGTCTCGAGTTCGAGCCCCGGCGCCGCGGGGGCGTAGACGCGCGCGTCGTCGCGGCTCCTCGGATCGACGGTCGGGACCGTCGTCGCGCGCTCGTCGCCCGGCTCCAGCGCGCCGAAGCGGACCTCGACCAGATTGCCCTCGTCGCGCAGATCGGCCGCGGCGATGACGCCCGCGACGCGGCGGCCGTTGAGCCGCACCTCGGCGACGCGCCAGCGGCCCTGCGCGCGGCGCTGGCGCGGCAGCAGCAGCCGGATTTCGAACGCCCGTCCCTGGTAGCGCAGCCCGCGCAGTTCGGCGCTCGCGCCGGGGCCGAGCAGGCGCCGCAGATGGGGCGTCAGATAGGGGTCGATGCGCAGGCCCTGCGGCGTCGGCTGCATGCCGAACAGCGTGCCGGCGACGGTGCCGAGGTAGCCGCCCACCGACCAGAGCTGGCGCCGCGAATTGATCACCGGGCCGTCGTCATAGCGCGGCAGGCCGGTGAGCCATTCGAGGTTCTCCATGTTCGACAGGTTCAGCGCCGCGCCGCGCAGCAGCGAATCGATGCCGCGGTCGACCAGCACCGGGTTGCCGGCCAGCGCCGCCGCGCGCACGGCATAGGCGGTGACGAAGGGCCAGATCGCGCGGTTGTGATAGACCGCCACGCCCGGCTGCTGCGGCTCGATCACCGGCGGCCCGAACGGCGCCCAGGCGTAATGCGCCAGGGCGTCGCGCGCGCGCGCGCCGTCGGCGACGCCCGAGATCACCGCCAGCGCCGTGCCCAGCATGTCGAATTGGGCGATCGCGATCGGCCGCGCGTCGGCGCTCGTGACGCTGGCGTAGCGCTGCAGCTCGTCGATCCAGAACGCGGCGTTGATCGCGTCCTTGAGCCCGGCCGCCCATTGCGCGTAGCGCGCCGCCTCGGCGGCGGCGCCGGCCTCGGCGGCCAGGCGCGCGGCCAGGCGCAGCGCCTGGTATTCGTCGACGTTCGTCGACAGCGCGCGGCTGCCGGCGAGCCGCGTCAGGTCGTCGACGATCCACGGCGCGTAGGTCTGCGTGCGCCAGTCGAGGAAGGACTGCTCGCCGCCGTACAGTCCCGACTCGGGGTCGTAGGCCGCCTCGCGGTCGGCGGCCAGGGTGCCGCGCAGCGCCGCCAGCGCCAGCGCGGCGAAGGCGGCGCGATCGGCCGGCGCCAGCGCGTCGAGCGCGGCCTCGGCGCCCCAGGCCCAGGCCACGCGGTCGGTGCTGACCGGCCAGCTGCCGCCCGAACCGGTGTCCTGCACGATCTGCAGGCTGTCCGCGGGCAGCGTGGACGGGGGCTGGAAGCCGGCGCGGAAGGCGCTGGTCTTGAAGCGCAGCGAGGCGGCGGTGCGCGCCGGGTCGAACCAGGCCAGGCCCAGGTGGGCAGCGTAGGACAGGTCGCGCGTCCAGACATAGGTCCATTGCTCGCCCGTCTGGAACACGCGCGCGGCGATCGGCCGCCCGTCGTCGTAGGCGCCGTCGCGGATCGCGTCGACGCTGTCGAGCCGCGCGTCGTCGACGGCGAGCGCGAACAGCGCGTCGAAGAGCGGGTTCGCGCTGCGCAGGCGCGGCGCGCCGGCATGCTCGTCGACGCTGCGCGTGCGCGGCGCGTCGTCGCGCTGGGCCTGGCTGCTGTGCAGCGTGTAGTGGCGCAGCGCCGCATCGGGCGCGGCGATCTCGACCTCGACCCGCTCGGTGCGGCCCTGCGCATCGCCCGCGTAGGGCGGGAACGTGAACCCGGCGCCGCACGCGCTGGCACCCGCCAGCCAGACCCCAGCGGCGGCGCCCAGCGCGCAGGCCCTAGCCACGAGCGGCCGGCGTCTCGTCCGCACGGCTCGGTGCATACCAGCCCAACAGGCCCAGCGGCAGCAGCATCCAGCGCGCCTGGGCCGCCCAGAGGCCGGCGGAAGCCGCGGGCACACCGGTGCTCGGCGGGGCCGTCGTGGCCGCCGTCGTGGGCGCGGCTGGCGCGCGCGGCGCCGGCG
>JAGWVB010000017.1 GCA_018971105.1 Burkholderiales bacterium | reverse complement strand
GAAGCCGGCGCGGTCGGCGGCAAAGGGGCGGCAGGCGTGCGTCGGGTCCACGCCTGCCGGAGCGAGCACGCGCATCGCCTGCCAGGCGGCGACGACGCCGGGCGAGAGCAGGGCGTCGCTGCCACCGACGAGGGCGGCGTCGAGCCGGCCTTCGCGGATCGCCCGCATCGCCTCGCCGATCGCCACCGCGGCCGAGGCGCAGGCGCAGGCGTAGCCGATCGCGGCGCCGCGGGCGCCGAACCGCAGCGCCAGTTCGGCCAGCGGCGCATTGGGCATCGTGGTCACGACCGCGGTCGGGCGGATCCGGCGCGCGTCCTGGTAGACGCCGCGGCTGGTCGCGTCGAAGGTCGCGGCGCCGCCCATCCCGCTGCCCCAGTACAGGCCCAGGCGCAGCGGATCGACGCCGTCGGCGCCCAGCGCGGCGGCGGCCGCCGCCGCCTCGGCCGCCGCCAGCGCCATCGCGCTGCCGCGGTCCAGCGGCAGCTTCGACGGCGCGCGCACCGCCGCGGCGTCGAAATCGCAGCGCGCCAGCGGCACCCAGCAGGGGTCCTGGCCGGCGACTTCGAGCAACTCGCCGCGGATCGCCGAGCGGCCGGCGAACAGGGCCGCGTCGAAGCTCGCGATGTCGTGGCCCAACGGCGAGACGACACCGTAGCCGGTGATGCAGACCTCGGTCATCGGCGGCGCGCCGTCAGTGCGCCGGCGTGCTGGCGCGCTGCGCCAGCGCTTCGTCGAGGGCGCGGCAGAGGTCGCCCAGGGTCAGGTCGGCCTGGCGCGGGTCGAGCTTGTCCTCGGGTATGCGCAGCGTGAAATGGTCCTCGATCGCGAACACGAATTCCATCAGCGACAACGAGTCCAGCCCCAGGCTGGCCAGCGGCGCCTCGGGCGTGATCAGGTCGCGCTCGACATGGAACTGGTCGGTCAGGACCGTCACGATGGCGTCAAACGTTGTGGATGGCGTAGGCATGTTCGAGGTCTCCGCGGGCGTGCGTGCTGCGTCCGCCAGGGTTGGCGGTCGCTACGGCGTCAACGAAGCGCAGCGTTTCGGCGACCACCTGCAAGCGGTCATTATCGATCGTGATCATGTGATGGCTGTTCGGAAGCATCACGGCGCGGAAGGAGGGCGCCTGCAGGCGGCGCTCGAGCAGGGCCACGTTGGTCGGGCTGGCGACCTCGTCGTCATGGGCATGCAGCGCCAGCACGGGCGGGCAGGGCAGCGTGCCGAGCTGGCGCCGCACGAGCCGGCGCATGCGGTCGTGCTCGCGCAGGTGGGGCACGCCGATGACGGCGGCGCCGGCGCGCGAGACGCGGCGCGCCGCCAGTTCGCGCTCGATCCAGCGCCGCACGCGCGGGTTCTTGACGCCGTAGGGCGGGCGTTCCTTGTACTTCCAGAAACGCCCCAGCGGGGTGTAAAGCGCGATCGGCATCAGGAAATGGTAGGCCGGGATGGCCCAGCCATCGTAATGCAGCGTCGTCGACATCAGCACCAGGCCGTCGATGGCGTCGGCGCAATGCGCCGTCGCCGCCAGCGCCAGCGTCGCGCCGGCCGAGATGCCGACGAGGACGACGCGCTGCCCCAGCCCATGCTGGCGCCGCGCCTCGCGCGCCACGCACTGCACCCACAGCCGGTATGAGCTGGCCTGCTGGTCGCGTTGCGCGGGGTCGAAGGAATAGCCCGGCACCACCAGCGGCAGCACGCGGTGGCCGGCATCGGCCAGCGCGGTCTGTACCGGCATCAGTTCGTCGGGGGTGCTGCAAAGGCCATGCAGGAGCAGGGCGGTGGTTCGGGTGGTCACTTGGGCGGGGTGGCGTCGGCCGGGCCGAGGGGTTCGGATCTTGGGGCCGACTCCTTACACGCGGCCGGGCCGCCTGCGGTTGACAGGGCGGGCGGCCGCCGCGGCGTCCGGCCCCGCGCGGGTACGACCCGGCCGGGGGCCTGGCGTATGCTCCGGGCGCTTTATCGCCCGCCGCGCCTGACCGCCACCTGACCATGCGCTTTCTGCTCGTAGAGGACGACGCCGTGCTGCGCGACGTGATGCAGCGCAGCCTCCGCGACGCCGGCCACCGCGTCGACGTCGCCGCCACCGCCGCCGACGCGCGCCACCTCTGGCGCGTGCAGCCGGTCGATGCCGTGCTGCTCGACCTCAACCTGCCCGACGGCAACGGCCACGACGTGCTGCGCGACGCGCGCGGCCGCGGCGACCGCACGCCGGTGCTGGTGCTGACGGCGCGCAACCGCACCGAGGAGCGCATCGCCGGTCTCGACGCCGGCGCCGACGACTACCTGGGCAAGCCCTTCGATCTCGCCGAGGTCGAGGCGCGGCTGCGCGCGCTCGTGCGGCGCGCCCAGGGCGCCGACGACCGCGTCGAGGTCGGCGCGCTGCTGCTCGACCGCCGCGCGCGCCGCTTCTACCTCGGCGGGGCCGAGCTCGAGCTGCCGGCGCGCGAGTTCGAGGTGCTGTTCGAACTCATGACTCCGCCCGGGCGCGTCGTCAACAAGCGCGCGCTGGCCGACAAGCTCTCGGGTTTCGACGATGCGTTGGGCGACAACGCGCTCGAGACCTTCGTCTCGCGCCTGCGGCGCAAGCTGCAGGGCAGCGGCGCCGGCATCCGCACGCTGCGCGGCCTGGGCTACCTCATCGAGGCCCAGGCCGGTGCCTGAGTTCGGCGCGCGATGAACCCGGGCTCGGACGACGACCTCCTGCCCTCGCTGCGCCGGCGCATGTCGTGGCGCGTGATCGCGCCGCTGGCGCTGACCTGGCTGCTCGGCAGCGTCGTGACGACGGGGGTGGCCTATGTCTACACGCGCAAGGCCTTCGACCGCACGCTCGTCGACGACGCCTATGCGATCGCCGCCAACGTCGCCCTCGACGGCGACGGGCTGCGCTCGCGCCTCACGCCGCGCGAGCTCGGCGCCGTGCTGTTCGACCCCAACGAGACCGTCTATTACGCGGTGCGCGACGGCCGGGGCCGGCTGCTGGCGGGCCAGGGCGACCTCGCAGCCGGCGCCGTCGGCAGCGGCGCGCCGGACGAACGCCACGGCTTCGAGGACCGCCATTACCGCGGCCGCGACCTGCGCCTGGTGACGCTGCGGCGCGCGCAGCCGGCGCCGCACACGGTGGTCGTGGCCGAGACGACGAAGAGCCGCTCGGCCCTGGCCGAGCAGCTGCTGCTGGCCTCGGTGGCGCCGCAGGCGCTGCTGCTGCTGCTGCTCGGGCTGTGGCTGCGGCGCTCGATCGGGGCCGAGCTGTCGCCGCTGGCGCGGCTCGAGGAGGCGCTCGAGCAGCGCGACACGAACGACCTCACGCCGGTCAACCTCGAGCCGCGCACGCGCGACATCGCGCATCTGGCCGACGCCTTCAACGCGCTCATGGCGCGCATCGACGCCGGCGTCACGGCGCAGCGCGAGTTCGCCGGCAATGTCGCGCACGAGCTGCGCACGCCGCTGGCCGGCATCCGCTCGCTGGCCGAATACGGGCTGGCGCAGAAGGACCCGGCGGCCTGGGCGGCGCAGCTGCGCAGCATCGTCGCGAGCGAGGCGCGCGCAAGCCACCTCGTCGACCAGCTGCTCGCGCTGGCGCTGGCCGACGAGGCACGCGAGAGCCTGCAGCTGGCGCCGGTGGCGATCGACGCCGTGCTGCGCGACCTGCTGCTGCGCCTGCTGCCGCGCGCCGACGCGGCCGGCGTCGACCTCGGCGCCGAGGGCATCGACGAGCCGATCCAGGCCATCGGCACCGCCGCGCTCGTCGAGGGCGTGGTCGGCAACCTGATCGACAACGCGCTGCGCTACGGCCGGCCGCGCGAGACCGGCGTCAAGCCGCATGTGACGGTGCACGCCGAGCCGCAGGGCGCCGAGCTGCTGCTCACCGTCACCGACAACGGACCCGGCATGGACGAGGCGCAGCGCCAGCGCGTGCTCGCGCGCTGGGAGCAGGGCACCTCGGGCGTGCAGCAGGGCTCGGGCGCGGGGCTGGGGCTGGCCATCGTCGCGCGCTATGTCGCGCTGCTGGGCGGGCGCATGTCGCTTCAGGCGGCGGCCGAGGGCAGCGGCCTGCGCGCCTGCGTCTGGCTGCTGCGGGTATGAGCCCGGCCGGCCGCGGTCCCCGGGCCCCGGATGCTCCCGATAATGCGCCCATGACGGCCCAGGATGCCTTGTTCGGCGATGAGCACGCGGCGGTCGCGGCGCCGGGCGCCGCGCCGCTGGCCGAGCGGCTGCGCCCGCAGCGCCTGGACGAGGTCGTGGGCCAGCGCCACCTGCTCGGCCCGGGGCGGCCGCTGCGCGTCGCGTTCGAGAGCGGGCGGCTGCCGTCGATCATCCTCTGGGGCCCGCCCGGGGTCGGCAAGACGACGCTGGCGCGGCTGCTCGCGGCGGCCACCGGCGCCCGCATGATCGTGCTCTCGGCCGTGCTCGCCGGCGTGAAGGAGATCCGCGGCGCGGTCGAGCAGGCCGAGGCCTGGCGCCGCGCCGGCCAGGCCACCGTCGTCTTCGTCGACGAGGTGCACCGCTTCAACAAGGCGCAGCAGGACGCCTTCCTGCCGCATGTCGAGTCGGGGCTGTTCAGCTTCATCGGCGCGACGACCGAGAACCCCTCGTTCGAGGTCAATTCGGCGCTGCTTTCGCGCGCCACCGTGCAGGTGCTGCATCCGCTCGACGAGGCCGACCTGGCGGCGCTGATCGAGCGCGCGCGCGCGCTGCTGGCGGCGCCGCCGCTGAGCGCGGGCGCGCGCCAGCGCCTCGTCGCCCATGCCGACGGCGACGCGCGGCGCCTGCTCAACGCCTACGAGAACCTGGTCGCCGCGCATCGCGACGTGGCCGAGCTCGACGAGGCGCGGCTCGAGACGACGCTGGGCGAGCTGCTGCGCCGCGGCGACAAGGGCGGCGACATGTTCTACGACCAGATCTCGGCGCTGCACAAGTCGGTGCGCGGCTCCGACCCCGATGCCGCGCTGTACTGGCTCGCGCGCCTGTTCGATGCCGGGGTCGACCCGCGCTATGCCGCGCGCCGCCTCGTGCGCATGGCCAGCGAGGACATCGGCCTGGCCGACGCGCGCGCGCTGCGGCTGACGCTGGACGCGGCCGAGGTCTACGAGCGGCTCGGCTCGCCCGAGGGCGACCTGGCGCTGGCCCAGGCCGTCGTCTACCTCGCCGTCGCGCCGAAGTCGAACGCCGTCTACAAGGCCTGGGGCGCGGTGCGCGAACTCGTGCGCAGCGACGGCTCGCGCCCGGTGCCGGCGCATCTGCGCAACGCGCCGACGGCGCTGATGAAGACGCTGGGCCATGGCGCCGCCTACCGCTACGCGCACGATGAACCCGAGGGCTACGCCGCGGGCGAGGACTACCTGCCCGCGGGCCTGCCGCAGCGGCGCTGGTACGAACCGGTGCCGCGCGGGCTCGAGGCGCGCATCGCCGAACGGCTCGAACATCTGCGCGCGCTCGACGCCGCGGCCAACGCCAAGACCAGGGGCTAGGACGCATCGAAACCTTCTTCCAGCAGATCATCATCCCGGGCGTGACCCCGCTGCTGCTGGTCGGCCCGACCGGGCTCGTCAACCGCACCCAGCTCGGCCGCGCGATGCGCGCCACGGCCGCGGACCCGCGCGTGGCGGCGCGGGCGGGCGTGCGCCCCGACCGCTTGATCCCGGCCACCTGCGCCATCGGCGCCGCGCTCGCCGCCGTCGCCGCCGTGATGTGGGCCGCCAACTGCGGCACCGTGCGGCACACGATGGGCCGCATGCCCGGGCTGCCCGGCGAGCGCGGCGCCGACCGCGCCTGAAGGGGCCCTGATGCAGCAGCGTCGCCTCGTCTTCCTCGCCGCCGCGCTGGCGCTGCTGGCGCTGCCGCTGGTCGCGCAGCATTTCGGCGCCGGCTGGGTGCGCATCCTCGCCAACTCGCTGCTCTACGTGATGCTGGCGCTGGGGCTGAACATCGTCGTCGGCTACGCCGGGCTGCTCGACCTCGGCTATGTCGCGTTCTACGCCGTCGGCGCCTACCTGTACGCGCTGCTAGCGAGTCCGCAGCTGGTCGAGAACTTCGACTGGATCGCGCACGCGCTGCCCCATGGCATGCACACGCCGATCTACGTCGTCGTCCCGCTCGCCGCCCTGTTCGCGGCGCTCGCGGGCCTGCTGCTCGGCGCGCCGGTGCTCAAGCTGCGCGGCGACTATCTGGCCATCGTCACGCTGGGCTTCGGCGAGATCATCCGCGTGTTCCTGAACAACCTCGAGCAGCCGCTGAACATCACGAACGGCCCGCGCGGCATCGACCGCATCGATGCGATGCAGATCGGCGCCTTCAGCTTCGGCGCGCCGCTGGAGATCGGCTCCTACCGCGTCGAATCGGTGACGCTTTGCTTCTACCTCTTCCTGGCCCTCGTCGTCGCCAGCGTCGTCGTCTGCCAGCGCCTGGAGACCTCGCGCATCGGCCGCGCCTGGATGGCGCTGCGCGAGGACGAGGTCGCGGCCAAGGCGATGGGCATCAACACGCGCAACATGAAGCTGCTCGCGTTCGCGATGGGCGCGACCTTCGGCGGCGTCTCGGGCTCGATGTTCGCGGCCTTCCAGGGTTTCGTCTCGCCCGAATCGTTCAGCCTGCAGGAGAGCATCATGATCGTCGCCATGGTCGTGCTCGGCGGCATGGGCCACCTGCCGGGCGTGATCCTGGGCGCCGTGCTGCTGTCGGCCCTGCCCGAGGTGCTGCGCTATGTCGCCGCGCCGCTGCAGGAGGCCACCGGCGGGCGGCTCGACGCGGCCATCCTGCGCCAGCTGCTGATCGCGCTGGCGATGATCTCGATCATGCTGCTGCGGCCGCGCGGCCTGTGGCCGGCGCGGGAGCACGGCCATGCGGCGCCGGCCGCCGCGGGCCGGGGGGCGGGCGCATGAACCGGGCGGCCGCGGCGATGCTGCTGAAGGCGATCACCGGCGTGCAACCGCTGGCCGCCGGCACGATCGAGTCCAAGGGCCGCGACATCCACGGCCGGGGCCCCGGGACCACGTGCGCCGGGGCCTGGCGATGGTGCCCGAGGGCCGTGGCATGTTCACGCGCATGACGATCACCGAGAACCCGCTCCTGGGCGCCGGCGTGCGCGACGACGTCGCGATCGAGGCCGACCTGCAGGCCGTGTTCGAGCGCTTCCCGCGCCCGAGCGGGCCGTCGGCGCGCCGCCTTCAGTCGACGCGCGCGCCGCTGGCCTTCACGACGCCCTCGTACTTGTGCAGCTCGTGCGCGACGAAGGCGCCGAACTGGGCCGGCGTGCTCGGCGAGGGCTCGGCCATCAGCAGCGCCAGCCGCGCCCTCACCGCGGGCTGCGCGAGCGCGTCGACATAGGCCTTGTTCAGCCGCGCCACGAGCGCGGGCGCCATACGCGCCGGACCGAAGAGCCCGAACCAGGTGCCGATGTCGAAATCCTTCAGTCCGAGCGCCGCGCCGGCCTCGGCCATCGTCGGCAGCCCGGGCAGCGCCGTCGAGCGCTGCGCCGTCGTCACCGCCAGCGCCAGCAGCTTGCCGCTGCGGATGTTGGCCGCTGCGCTCGCGAGGTTGTCGATCGTGTAGTCGACCTGCCCGCTCAGCAGCGCCAGCTGCGCCGCGGGGCCGCCGGTGTAGGGGATGTGGACGGCGTCGAAATGCGCCTCGGACTTGAACATCTCGCCCGCGAGATGGCCGGCGCTGCCGTTGCCGGCGCTGCCGTACTTGAGCTGCCCCGGATGCGCGCGGCCGTAGCGCACGAGGTCGGCCAGCGTGCGCAGCCGCAGCCGCGCCGCCACGGCGGCGTTGATCACCAGCACGTTGGGCACCTGGGCCACGAGCGTGATGGGCGTGAAGTCGCGCAGCGGGTCGTAGGGCACCTTGGCATAGAGCCAGGGGTTGATCGCATGCGTGGCCACGGCGCCCATCACGAGCATGCGCCCGTCGGGGGCGGCGCGGGCGACGATGTCGGCGCCGATGTCGCCGCCGGCGCCGGGCCGGTTGTCGATCACGACCACGCCCAGCGTGTCGCGCACCGCCTCGGCGAGCGCGCGCGCCGCGGTGTCGAGCGGTCCGCCGGCCGGGTAGGGCACGACGATGTGCATCGCCGCGCCGGCTTGCGCGCGCGCGGCCGGGGCGGCGAACGCCAGCGCCGCGGCGCCGGCGCATGCGCCCAGCGACCCGAGTCCGGCCAGGGCGCGGCGCCGCGTGCAGCGACGGGAATCAGGGCTGGCCATGCTTGTCGGCCTCCGAAGTGAATGTGTCGGCATAGAACTCGTCGGCCGGCAGCCGGCATTGGGCGACGAAATCGCGCTGCGCCGCTTCGACCATCACGGGCAGGCCGCAGGCGTAGACCTGATGGCGCGCGAGATCGGGGCAGTCGGCCATCACCGCGCGGTGGACGAAGCCGGTGCGGCCGTGCCAGTCGTCCTCGGGCAGCGCGTCGGAGAGCACGGGCACGTAGCGCAGCGAGGGCAGCTCGGCGGCGACGCGCTCGCACCAGTCGTGCAGGTAGAGGTCGGCGCGGCGCCGCACGCCCCAGTACAGCGTCACCGGCCGCGTGCTGCCCAGGTGCTGCAGCTGCTCGACGATGGCCTTCACCGGCGCCAGCCCGGTGCCGCTGGCCAGCAGCACGATGGGCTTGTCGGATTCCTCGCGCAGGAAGAAGCTGCCGTAGGGACCCTCGGCGCGCAGGATGTCCTTGGCCTTGAGCGTGCTGAACACGGCGTCGGTGAACAGGCCGCCCGGCAGGTGGCGCAGGTGCAGCTCGATCGCCGGCGGCTGGCCGACCTTGTGCGGCGCCGTCGCCATGCTGTAGCTGCGGCGTGCGCCGTCGCGCAGGATGAACTCGATGTACTGGCCGGCGCGGTACTGCAGGTTCTGGTTCGCCGGCAGCTGCAGCTTCAGGATCGCGACGTCGGGGGCCGCGCGCTCGATCGAGATGACCCGGGTCGGGAACTTCAGCACCGGGAACTCGCCCGCGCCGGGGACGCTGCGCGCCTCGACGAGGCAGTCGGTCTGCGGATGCGCGCAGCAGGTCAGGATCAGCCCCGCCTCCTCCTCGGCGCGCGAGAGCGCCTTGGCCTGGTGCTCGCCGTGCACGACGCGGCCCTGCAGCAGCCGGCTCTTGCACGAGCCGCAGGCGCCGTCGCGGCAGCCGTAGGGCAGGCCGATGCCCTCGCGGATCGCTGCGGCGAGCATCGCTTCCTCGCCTTCGACGACGAAGCTGCGGCCGGCGGGTTGCAGCGTGACGGTGTAGTTCATCGGGGACAATGGGGCGACGGGAACGGGTCCCGGATTGTGCCCAAGAGCCGACGATGAAGACGCCCTCCGCTGCCGCGCGCCGGCCGACGCTGCTCGTCGTGGGCTGCGGCGACATCGGCTGCCGCGTGCTGCGGCTGCTGCGCTCGCGCTGGCGCCTGCTCGCGCTGACCTCCTCGCCCGCGCGCGCGCCGACGCTGCGCGCGCAAGGCGCGCTGCCGCTCGTCGGCGATCTCGACGATGCGCGCACGCTCGCGCGCCTGGCCGGACTGGCCGACGCCGTGCTGCACCTGGCGCCGCCGCAGGGCGACGGCGCGCGCGACCGCCGCACGGCGAACCTGATCGCGGCGCTGGCGCGTTCGCCGCGCACGACGCGGCTCGTCTACGCCGGCACCAGCGGCGTCTACGGCGACGGCGCCGGCGCCCGCTTCGACGAGACGCGCGCGATCGCCCCTGCGACCGACCGCGCGCGCCGCCGCGCCGACGCCGAGAGCCAGTTGCGCGCCTACGGGCGCCGCCATGGCGTGCGCGTGACGCTGCTGCGCGTGCCCGGCATCTACGCCGCCGACCGCCCCGGCGGCGACCCGCGCGAGCGCCTCGCGCGCGGCACGCCGGTGCTGGCCGCCGCCGACGATGTCTACACCAACCACATCCACGCCGACGACCTCGCGCGCGCCTGCGTCGCCGCGCTGCACCGCGGCGCGCCGCAGCGCGTGATCCATGCCTGCGACGACAGCGAGCTGAGGATGGGCGACTACTTCGACCTCGCCGCCGACCTCGCGGGCCTGCCGCGCCCGCCGCGCGTGCCGCGCGCGCAGGCGGCGCAGCTGCTGAGCCCGCTGCAGCTGAGCTTCATGGGCGAATCGCGCCGGCTCGACAACCGGCGGCTGAAGCGCGAGTTGCGCCTCGCGCTGCGCTACCCGACGGTGGCCGAGGGCCTGCGCCGCGGCTGAGGCCGCTCAGCGGCGGCGGCGCGTGCCGCTGTTGCGCCAGTACAGGAACAGCAGCCAGCCGCCGAGCATGCCGCCCAGGTGCGCGAAATGCGCGATGCCGCCGGCCGTCATGAACAGGCCCTGGTAGAGCTCGATGGCGCCGAAGATCGCGACCATCGTGAGCGACTTCACCGGCAGCGGCGGGATCGGCACCGCGGCGCGGTTCGTCAGCATCGTCACGTAGAGGATGACGCCGGCGAGGTTGAGCAGCTGCGACGGAATCATCAGCAGCACCATCGGCAGGAAGCCGACGAGGTCGAACTGGCGCCGCGGGAAGGCCAGCGCGTAGGCCAGCAGCAGGCCGTAGATGGCGCCCGAGATGCCGATCGTCGGCTCCACCACGCCCAGCAGCGGCGTGATCAGCAACTGCGCTGCGGCGGCGGCGAGCGTGCACACGGCGATGTACTGCAGGTAGCGCCGCCCGCCCCAGTAGCTTTCGAGGTCGGAGCCGAACATCCACAGGCCGAGCATGTTGAACAGCAGGTGCGGGATGCCGCCATGCAGGAAGGCATAGCTCAGCACCTGCCAGGGCATGAAGTTGCCGCTCTGCAGCGGCCACAGCGCGAACCAGCGCAGCAGGAATTCGTCGATCGCCGGATGGATCTGCTGCAGCAGGAACAAGGCCACGCAGGCGATGATCAGGTTGCGTGTCTGCGGTGGGATCTGCGGCATGTTCTCTGATCGGGAATGGCGCCGGGTGGCGTGCCGGCTGGTGCCCGCGCCCAGACTCGAACTGGGACGCCTTGCGGCGGCGGATTTTGAATCCGCTACGTCTACCGATTTCGTCACGCGGGCCGGGGGGCGCCGGCGCAGGCACCCTCCAAGGGACGGCGATTATCACATGCGCTGCCGACGCCTCCGGGTGCGCGCTGCGACAATGCAGGGGCCCCTCAGGAGCCTTCATGAACCCAGCGGGACCGCCCGTCTACCGTACCCTCGAAGATGCCATCGGCCACACGCCGCTGGTGCAGCTGCGGCGCCTGCCCCCCGCCGGCCGCGGCAACGTGCTGCTGGCCAAGCTCGAGGGCAACAACCCGGCCGGATCGGTCAAGGACCGGCCGGCGATCAGCATGATCCGGCGCGCCGAGGAGCGCGGCGAGATCCGCCCCGGCGACACGCTGATCGAGGCCACCTCGGGCAACACCGGCATCGCGCTGGCGATGGCGGCGGCGATGCGCGGCTACCGCATGGTGCTGATCATGCCCGAGGACCTGTCGGTCGAACGCGCGCAGACGATGAAGGCCTATGGCGCCGAGCTCATCCTGACGCCGCGCTCGGGCGGCATGGAGCATGCGCGCGACCTCGCGCTGCAGATGCAGGCCGCGGGCTCGGGGCGCGTGCTCGACCAGTTCGCCAACGCCGACAACCCGCGCATCCACTACGAGACCACCGGCCCCGAGATCTGGGACGACACCGGCGGCCGCGTCACCCATTTCGTGAGCGCGATGGGCACCACGGGCACGATCACCGGCGTCGCGCGCTACCTCAAGGAGCGCAAGCCGGCGGTGCGCGTGATCGGCGCCCAGCCGGCCGAGGGCTCGCGCATCCCGGGCATCCGCAAATGGCCCGAGGCCTACATGCCCGGGATCTACGACGCCCGCCACATCGACGAACAGGTCGCCGTGACGCAGGCCGATGCCGAGGAGATGGCGCGCCGCCTGGCGCGCGAGGAAGGCCTGTTCGCCGGCATCTCGGCCGCCGGCGCCTGCTGCGTCGCGCTGCGCCTCGCGGCCGAGGTCGAGCAGGCGACGATCGTCTTCATCGTCTGCGACCGCGGCGACCGCTACCTGTCGACCGGCGTCTTCCCCGCATGATGGACTACGAGACGCGCTACTGCCCGCATTGCGCGACCGCACTGGCGGCCGTCGAACAGCTCGAGGACGGCGGCCCGCGCACGCGCCGGCGCTGCCCGGCCTGCGGCTGGACGCACTGGAACAACCCGACCCCGGTGCTGGCGGCGATCGTCGAATGCGCCGACCAGGGCGGCCGCGTGCTGCTGGCGCGCAATGCGGCCTGGAGCGGACGCCTGTTCGCGCTCATCACCGGCTTCATGGAGGCCGGCGAGACGCCCGAGCAGGGCATCGCGCGCGAGGTCGGCGAGGAGACCGCGCTCGAGGTGCTGCAGCTCGGTCTCGTCGGCGTCTACGATTTCCAGCGCATGAACCAGGTCATCATCGCCTACCATGCCGTGGCGCGCGGCACGGTGCGGCTGTCGCCCGAGCTCGCCGAGTACCGGCTGTTCGAACCGCAGGACCTGCGCTGCTGGCGCGCCGGCACCGGCCATGCGCTGGCCGATTGGCTGCGCAGGCGCGGCATCGAACCCCGATTCATGGAACTGCCCCCGGACCCCAGGACCTCGACATGAGCGAAGCGAGCAAGGAAATCGACACCCGCGGGTTGAACTGTCCGCTGCCCATCTTGAAGGCGAAGAAGGCGCTGGCCGACATGAGCAGCGGCCAGCTGCTCAAGGTCGTCGCCACCGACCCCGGGTCGATGCGCGACTTCCAGGCCTTCGCGCGCCAGACCGGGCACGAGCTGGTCGAGCAGATCAGCGCCGGCGCCGAGTTCATCCACGTGCTGCGCCGCCGCTAGCGGCGCGACGGCAGCGCGCCCGGTCAGGGCTCGAGCCGCTTGAGGAAGGCGCGGAAGCCCGGCCCGAGCTGCGGGTGCGCGAGCGCGAGCTCGACATTCGCCTCGAGAAAGCCTTCCTTGCTGCCGCAGTCGTAGCGCTTGCCCTCGTAGCGGTAGGCGAAGACCTTCTCGCGCCGCAGCAGCGAGGCGATGCCGTCGGTGAGCTGGATCTCGCCGCCCACGCCGCGCGGCTGGGTCGCGATCTCGTGGAACACGCCGGGCGTGAGGATGTAGCGCCCGGCGACGCCCAGACGCGAGGGTGCGAGCTCGGGCGCCGGCTTCTCGACGATGCGCTGCACGTCCAGCATGCGCTCGCTGACCGGCGTGCCGGCGACGATGCCGTAGCGGCGCGTCTGCTCGGCCGGCACCTCCTGCACGGCGAGGATCGAGGCGCGCCATTCCTTGAACTGCTCGACCATCTGCGCCAGCACCGGCGGCGCGCCGACCATCAGGTCGTCGGCGAGCAGCACCGCGAAGGGCTGGTTGCCGACCAGGCGCTGGCCGCAGAGCACGGCATGGCCCAGCCCCAGCGCCTGCGGCTGGCGCACGTAGATGCACTCCATGTCGTCGGGCTTGACGCTGCGCACGACCTCGAGCAGTTCCTGCTTGCCCGCCTGTTCGAGCGCGACCTCGAGCTCGAAGGTCATGTCGAAATGGTCCTCGATCGGCCGCTTGTGGCGCCCGGTGACGAAGATCATCTCGCGCACGCCGGCGGCATAGGCCTCCTCGACGGCGTACTGGATGAGCGGCTTGTCGACGACGGGCAGCATCTCCTTGGGCTGGGCCTTGGTCGCCGGGAGGAAGCGGGTGCCAAGACC
Source organism: Burkholderiales bacterium (assembly GCA_018971105.1). Lineage (GTDB taxonomy): Bacteria > Pseudomonadota > Gammaproteobacteria > Burkholderiales > Burkholderiaceae_C > Rubrivivax. The sequence continues at coordinate 18,301 of JAGWVB010000017.1, read as the reverse complement.
CGCGACCGGGAAAATTGCCTTCTGGACCGACATGCGTCTCTTTAGAATGCCTGTTTGCGGCCGATTGTGGCATGTGGGCCCCCGTGGGCTCGTGACCTCCCCCGATTGAGCCGATGGATGTGCTGATCGTCGAACCGCTGGATGCCGACGTGCTGAAGTGGCTCGGTGCGCGCCACGCCGTCCGCGCCGCGCCCGCGCTGGCACAGGATCCGCACGCCTTCCGCGCCGCCCTGGCGCGGGTGCGCGCCGTCATCATCCCGCCCTCGGTCACGATCGATGCGGCGACGCTGCACAAGGCGCCGCGGCTGCGCGTCGTCGGCCGGCTCTCGGTCGGGTCGGAGAACATCGACATCGATGCCTGCGCGCGCGCCCGCGTCGAGGTCGTGCGCCCGGCGGCGGCCAGCGCCGTCGCCGAGGCCGAATTCGCCATCGGCGCGCTGCTGCAGATGCTGCGCCGCGTCCCCATCCTCAACGGCGAAGGCCTGCTCGTGGGCCGCGAGCTCGGCGGCTGCACGGTCGGCATCGTCGGCATCACGCCCGCGGTCAAGCCGCTGGCGCAGATCCTCGCGGCCTTCGGCGCCTCCTTCATCGGCTACGACCCGGCCGTGCACGCCTCGGACCCGGCGTGGGAGCGGGCCGGCGTCGAACCGGTGGCGTTGCGCGACCTGATGCGGCGCAGCGACGCGGTGTGCGTGCTGCTGTCGTTCTACGCGCGCTATGTCGGGCTGTTCGGCGAACGGCTGCTCGCCGAATCCAAGCCCGACCAGATCATCGTCAGCCTGGCGCATTCGAGCCTGTTCAACGAGGCCGCGCTGGCGCGCGCGCTGACCGAGGGGCCGCTGGCCGCGGCCTGGTTCGACAGCCTGGAGCCGGGCCTGCTCGACCCCGGCCGCCCGCTGCGCCATGTCGACACGCTGCAGGTCACGCCGCGCGTCAGCGGCACGACGGCGCAGTCGCGCCAGCGCGCCGCCTGGGCGGTGGCGCGGCGCATCGACGAACTGCTCGACGACGGCGCCGATACCGTGCCGCGCGGCTTCGACAGCCGCTGGACCCCGCTGCCGGCGGCGCTCGACGAGGCCGCCGACGAGGACGAGGTCAGTGCGCCGAAGCCAGCCCTGCCAGCTGGTTCCGCAGGCGATCCAGGGCGGCTCTGAAGTCGCCCAGGCGCTGGCGCTCCTGCGCCACGACGGCGGCCGGCGCGCGCGCGACGAAGGACTCGTTGTCGAGCTTGGCCTCGCCCTTGACGATCTCACCTTCGAGCCGCGCGATCTCCTTCGTCAACCGCAGCGTTTCGGCCGCGACGTCGACCGTGACGTGCAGCGCCAGCCGCAGCGTGCCGGCCAGCGCCACCGGCGCGGTCTGCGTCGCGGCGGCGAATTCGGGCTCGCTCAGCGATCGCACCTCGCCCAGCCGCGCCAGCGCCTTGAGCAGCGGCGTCGCGGCCGCGACGAAGGCCTCGTCGCCCTGGGTCAGCAGCGGCACGCGCTCGCCCGGCGGCAGGTTCATCTCGCTGCGCAGGCGCCGGCATTCGAGCACCAGCGCCTTCAGCCGCGCCACCCACTGGTCGGCGGCGGCGTCGATCTTGCCCGGCTGCGCCTGCGGGTAGGGCGCGGTGACGATGCTGGGCGTCGTCTGGCGCCCGGCCACCGGCGCCACCGCGGTCCACAGCTCGGCGGTGACGAAGGGCGCGACCGGGTGCATCAGGCGCAGCACGGCCTCGAGGGTGCGGATCAGCGTGCGCCGGGTGGCGCGCTGCTCGGCCTCGCTGCCCTGGGCGAGCTGCACCTTGGCGATCTCCAGGTACCAGTCGCAGTACTCGTCCCAGACATAGGCGTAGATCGCATTGGCGACGTTGTCGAGCCGGTAGTCGGCGTAGCCCTGCGTGACGGCGGCCTCGACGCGCTGCAGCTCGCCGCTGATCCAGCGGTCGGCGGCGCTGAAGCGCAGGTAGCCGTGGAACGGTCCGCCCTCGGCGCAATCGGCCTTCGTGTGTTCGGCCAGCCCGCAGTCCTTGCCCTCGCAATGCATGAGCACGAACTTGCTCGCGTTCCAGAGCTTGTTGCAGAAGTTGCGGTAGCCCTCGCAGCGCTTGCTGTCGAAGTTGATGTTGCGGCCCAGCGTCGCGTAGCTGGCCATCGTCAGGCGCAGCGCGTCGGCGCCGAAGGCGGGGATGCCCTGCGGGAACTCCTTCTCGGTGTCCTTGCGCACGCGCGGCGCCGTCTCGGGGCGGCGCAGGCCGACGACGCGCTTGGCCAGCAGCTCGGGCAGCGCGATGCCGTCGATGAGGTCGACCGGGTCGAGGACGTTGCCCTCGCTCTTGCTCATCTTGTGGCCCTGCGCGTCGCGCACGAGGCCGTGGATGTAGACGTCCCTGAACGGCACCTTGCCGGTGAAGTGGGTCGTCATCATGATCATCCGGGCGACCCAGAAGAAGATGATGTCGAAGCCGGTGACGAGCACGGTCGAGGGCAGGAACAGCTCCTGCTCGATCGTCTGCGCCGGCCAGCCCAGGGTCGAGAACGGCACCAGCGCCGACGAATACCAGGTGTCGAGCACGTCGGCGTCGCGCGTCAGCTCGCCGCTGTAGCCGGCGGCCGCGGCGCGCTGGCGCGCTTCCTCCTCGCTGCGCGCGACGAACAACTCGCCGCCGCTGCCGTACCAGGCCGGGATCTGGTGGCCCCACCAGAGCTGGCGGCTGATGCACCAGTCCTGCAGGTTGTCCATCCAGTGGTTGTAGGTGTTGACCCATTGCTCGGGGACGAAGCGCACCCGGCCCGAGGCGACGGCCTCGCGCGCCTTGGCGGCGATGCTGCTGCCGTCGGCGGCGGGCTTGTTGACGGCGACGAACCACTGGTCGGTCAGCATCGGCTCGATGACCTGGCCGGTGCGCTCGCAGCGCGGCACCGTCAGCCGGTGTTTCTTGACCTCGACGAGCAGGCCCAGCGCCTCGAGATCGGCGACGACCTGCTTGCGCGCCACGAAGCGATCGAGGCCGCGGTAGGCGGCGGGCGCCTGGTCGTTGATCGTCGCGTCGAGCGCCAGCACGCCGATCATCGGCAGTCCGTGGCGCAGGCCGACGGCGTAGTCGTTGGCGTCGTGCGCCGGCGTCACCTTGACGACGCCGGTGCCGAATTCGCGGTCGACATAGGCGTCGGCGATGACCGGGATCAGCCGCTCGGCCAGCGGCAGCCGCACCGTCTTGCCGACCAGCGCGGTGTAGCGCTCGTCGTCGGGGTGCACCATCACCGCGGTGTCGCCGAGCATCGTCTCGGGCCGCGTCGTCGCGACGACGACGCTGCCGCTGCCGTCGGCCAGCGGGTAGCGGATATGCCAGAGGAAGCCGTCCTCCTCCTCGCTCTCGACCTCGAGGTCGGAGACGGCGGACTTCAGCGTCGGGTCCCAGCTCACGAGGCGCTTGCCGCGGTAGATCAGGCCTTCCTCGTACAGGCGCACGAAGGTCTCGGTGACGGTGGCCGAGAGCTTGTCGTCCATCGTGAAGTATTCGCGCGACCAGTCGACGCTGTCGCCGACGCGGCGCATCTGCTGCGTGATCGTCGCGCCGCTGGCCTGCTTCCATTCCCAGACGCGGGCGACGAAGTTCTTGCGCCCGAGTTCGTGGCGGCTCTCGCCGCGGTCCTGCAGCTGACGCTCGACGACGATCTGCGTCGCGATGCCGGCATGGTCGGTGCCCGGCAGCCACAGCGCGTTGTCGCCGCGCATGCGGTGGTAGCGCGTCAGCGCGTCCATGATCGTGTGGTTGAACGCGTGCCCCATGTGCAGCGTGCCGGTGACGTTGGGCGGCGGCAGCTGGATGCAGAACGACGGCCGCGACGGGTCCAGCGTCGGCGCGTGGTCGGCGGTCTGGGCCCAGACGGCGCCCCAGCGGGCCTCGATGGCGGCGGGTTCGAAGGACTTGGCGAGTTCGGTCATGCCCGAATTGTAGGTGGCGACTTTTGTGCCGCCGCGGCACTCACATGAACAGGTGCTCGCCCGCGTTCTCGCCCCCCAGCACGACGTAGTTGACCTTCTTGAGGTCGGTCAGCACGCGCCCGCCGGCGTAGCTGATCGAGCTCTGCAGGTCCTCGCGCATCTCGCGCAGCGTGTCCGCCAGATGGCCCTTGATCGGCTCCAGGATGCGCTTGCCCTCGACATGCTTGTACTCGCCCTTGTTGAAGTCGCTGGCGCTGCCGTAGTACTCCTTGTAGCGGCGGCCGTCGACCTCGACCGTGGCGCCGGGCGATTCCTCGTGGCCGGCGAAGAGCGAGCCCACCATCACCATCGCGGCGCCGAAGCGCACGCTCTTGGCGATGTCGCCATGGTGGCGGATGCCGCCGTCGGCGATGATGGGCTTGGTCGCGACGCGGGCGCACCACTTGAGCGCGCTGAGCTGCCAGCCGCCGGTGCCGAAGCCGGTCTTGAGCTTGGTGATGCAGACCTTGCCCGGGCCGACGCCGACCTTGGTCGCGTCCGCGCCCCAGTTCTCGAGGTCGATCACCGCCTCGGGCGTGGCGACGTTGCCGGCGATGACGAAGGCCTGCGGCAGCCGCGCCTTGATGTGCTCGATCGCGCGCCGCACGCTCTCGGCGTGGCCATGCGCGATGTCGATCGTGATGTAGTCGGCGCCGACGCCCTCGGCCGCGAGGCGGTCGATCACGGCGTAATCGGCGGGTTTCACGCCCGAGCTCAGCGAGACGTAGTGGCCGCGCTCGCGCATCCGTTTCGCATAGGCGACGGCGTCGAGGTCGAAGCGGTGCATGACGTAGAAATGGCCGCTCGCGGCGAGCTGCTCGCTGATCGGCTCGTCGATCACGGTCTTCATGTTCGACGGCACGACCGGCAGCGCGAAGCGCCGGCCGCCGAACTCGACCGACGGATCGCAGTCGGCGCGGCTCTCGACGCGGCATTTGCGGGGCAGCAGCAGGATGTTGTCGTAATCGAAGATTTCCATGGATGGGTTCGGTGCGCTGCCCGGATCGGGGGGGCTGAAATTCTAAGTCGCGGCCCCGCCGCGCGCCGGCGCGCCCTCCGGCCGCCGCGCCGCTTGGCCGACAATCGGGCCATGACTCTTGCCGATCCCGTGAACCCGGCTCCCGCCGCGCTGCCGCTGCTCGAGCGCCTGAATCCCGAGCAGCTCGCCGCGGTGACGCTGCCGGCGGTGCCGGCGCTGATCCTCGCCGGCGCCGGCTCGGGCAAGACGCGCGTGCTGACGACGCGCATCGCCTGGTTGCTGCAGACGGGCCAGGTCTCGCCCGGCGGCGTGCTCGCGGTGACGTTCACGAACAAGGCGGCCAAGGAGATGCTCACAAGGCTGTCGGCGATGCTGCCGGTGGCCGTGCGGGGCATGTGGATCGGCACCTTCCACGGCCTGTGCAACCGCTTCCTGCGCGCGCACTGGAAGCTCGCGGGGCTGACGCAGTCGTTCCAGATCCTCGACAGCAGCGATCAGCTCAGCGCCGTCAAGCGCGTCATCAAGGCGATGAACCTCGACGAGGAGCGCTTCGTTCCCAAGCAGGTCGCCTGGTTCATCGCCGGGTCCAAGGAGGAGGGGCGGCGGCCGCGCGATGTCGAGCTGCGCGACGAGCCCACGCGCAAGCTCGTCGAGATCTACCAGGCCTACGAGGAGCAATGCCAGCGCGAGGGCGTGGTCGATTTCGCCGAGCTGATGCTGCGCACCTACGAGCTGCTGCGCGACAACGATGCGCTGCGCGAGCATTACCAGCGCCGCTTCCGCCACCTGCTCGTCGACGAGTTCCAGGACACGAACCGGCTGCAATACGCGTGGCTGAAGATGTTCGCGCCGCCGGGTGCGCAGCCGGCGCAGGGCGTGTTCGCCGTCGGCGACGACGACCAGAGCATCTACGCCTTCCGCGGCGCGCGCGTCGGCAACATGGCCGACTTCGAGCGCGAATACCGCGTGCCGGCGATCATCAAGCTGGAGCAGAACTACCGCAGCTACGGCCATATCCTGGACGCCGCCAACGGCCTCATCGGCCACAACCGCCAGCGCCTGGGCAAGGTGCTGCGCACCGACGCCGGCGCCGGCGAGCCGGTGCGCGTCGTCGAGTCGACGAGCGACTATGCCGAGGCGCAATGGCTGCTCGAGGAAGCGCAGCAGCTGCATCGCGGCGGCCTGCCGCGCAGCGAGATCGCGCTGCTGTACCGCTCGAACGCGCAGAGCCGCGTGCTCGAGAGCGCGCTCTTCAACGCCGGCGTGCCGTACCGGGTCTACGGCGGCCTGCGCTTCTTCGAGCGTGCCGAGGTCAAGCATGCGCTGGCCTACCTGCGCCTGCTCGAGAACGCCAACGACGACACGAGCTTCCTGCGCGTCGTCAACTTCCCGGTGCGCGGCATCGGTGCGCGCACGATCGAGCAGTTGCAGGACGCCGCGCGCGCCAGCGGCCGCAGCCTCGCGCAGAGCGTCGGCGCGGTGGCCGGCAAGGCGGGGGCGAACCTGCAGGCCTTCGTCGGCCTCCTGGACGCGATGCGCGGCGCGACCCAGGGCCTGACGCTGCGCGAGATCATCGAGCATGTGCTGGCGCAATCGGGGCTGGTCGAGTTCTACCGCCACGACAAGGAAGGCCAGGATCGGATCGAGAACCTCGAGGAACTGGTCAATGCCGCCGAGAGCTTCGTGACCCAGGAGGGCTTCGGCAAGGACGCCGTCGCGCTGCCGGTCGACGAGCGCGCCGACGAGCAGTTGCCCGCGCCCGATGTCGAGACGGGCGAGATCCTGTCGCCGCTGGCCGCCTTCCTGACCCATGCCGCGCTCGAGGCGGGCGACAACCAGGCCCAGGCCGGCGCCGATGCGATCCAGCTCATGACGGTGCATTCGGCCAAGGGGCTCGAATTCGACGCCGTGTTCATCACCGGCATCGAGGAGGGCCTGTTCCCGCACGAGCAGTCGCTGTCGGACGCCGACGGCGTCGAGGAGGAGCGGCGGCTGATGTACGTGGCGATCACGCGCGCCAGGAAGCGCCTGTACCTGAGCTTCAGCCAGACGCGCATGCTGCACGGCCAGACGCGCTACAACGTGAAGAGCCGCTTCTTCGAGGAGATCCCCGAGGGCACGCTGAAGTGGATCACGCCGCGCCAGCAGGGCTTCGGCTCGGGCTATGCGCGCGAGTACCAGCAGGCCTGGGAGCGCGGCAGCGGCCTGAGCGGCATCGTCGGCGCCGGGCGCGTCGCGCCGCCGCCATCGCCGCCAGCGCTGCCGGTGCCCGCCTCGACGCCGGGGATGCAGGGGCTGCGCGTGGGCCAGACGGTGTTCCACAACAAGTTCGGCGAGGGCGTCGTGACGACGCTCGAGGGCCGCGGCGCCGACGCCCGCGCCCAGGTGCAGTTCGGGCGCCATGGCAGCAAATGGCTGGCGCTGGCGATCGCCAAGCTCACGCCGGTGGATTGATCAGGCGGCCGGCGGCGGCAGCGGTTCGGCGCTCGGCAGCGCGCCGCCGAAGCAGTCGTTGAAGGTGAACAGCACCGAGAGGTAGAACACGCTGGACAAGACGATGCCGGCCGGGATGCCGAGCGCGCCGGTGGACTGCTGGGCGCCGAAGAGGCCGAAGAGCAGCGCGCTGACGAGGGCGAACGAGAGCATCGTCGAGGTCCAGGCGAGCATGTACATCGCATAGGCGCCCTTGTTGCGCCACAGCGCCAGCGTGCTCGAGAACAGCGCCTGGCGCGCGCCCTGGCCGCCCCAGTGGACGAGCGCCGGCGCATGCCAGTACGGCACCGACAGCAGCGAACCCAGCACCGCCGCCAGCAGCGAGCCCCAGGCCACGCCGGGTTCGGACAGCAGGTCGGCGACCTGGTCGCGCGCCGCGTCGCCCTGCGCCAGCAGCGGCTGCAGCCGCTCCCAGGCATGGTCGGAAACGGCGTCCGACAGCATCAGGATCGCCAGCGCGGCAAGGCCGTAGCTCAGGCACAGCAGGCCGATCGCGCGCCGGCGCCGCGCATCGGTGCGCAGCGCCTCGATGAAATGCTGCGGCAGCGCCGGCCCGCCCAGCAGCACCGACTGGCCGGCGATCATGAAGCCCAGCGAGAGCAGCGGCAGCAGCATCATCTGCAGCAGGCCGCCGATCCAGGGCAGCTGGGCCAGCATGAGCGCGGCGACGAGGAAGAGCGCGAACATGAAGGTGAAGCCGATCGGCCGCCGCACGAAGAGGCGGAAGGCGTCGCCGACCCAGCGCGGGCCGCGCGCTGCCGGGACGGATCTCAGGACGATGGCCATCGCGTTCCCGCCCTCAGAGCGCCGGGTGCCAGGGCGCGGCGATGCGCGCGCGCAGCACGCGCTCGAAATGCGCCGGGTCCTTGGGCTGCAGCAGCGCCGCGTCGCGCGGCAGGTGCCAGTCCCACAGGCGGCTGATCCAGAAGCGCAGGGCGGCCGCGCGCAGCAGCGCCGGCAGGGCGCGGCGCTCGGCGCCGGTCAGCGGCCGCACGCCCTCATAGGCGGCGACGAGGGCCGCGGCGCGGAGCTCGTCGAGCGCGGCGCCGTCGGCGCACCAGTCGTTGAGGCAGACCGCGACATCGAACAGCAGCCTGTCGGTGCCGGCGAAATAGAAATCGAAGAAGCCGCACAGCCGGTCCGGCCCCGCGGTGTCGTCGAACATCACGTTGTCGCGGAACAGGTCGGCGTGGATGGGGCCGCGCGGCAACGCCTGCGCCGCCGGCGCGGCGTCGACCTGCTGCTGGAACTCGAGCTCGGCGCGCAGCAGATCGGCCTGCGCCGGCGCCAGATGCGGCAGCACCAGCGGCGCGGTCTCGGTCCACCAGCGCAGGCCGCGCAGATGCGGCTGCTGGAGTTCGAAATCCGCGCCCGCCCGATGCATGCGCGCCAGCATCGCGCCGACCTGGGCGCAATGATCGGCGTCGGGGGCCAGGCGGTGGCCGCCGGGCAGCCGCGTGACGACGGCCGCCGGCTTGCCGCCGAGTTCGTGCACGAGCGAGCCGTCAGGCGCCGGCTGCGGCGCCGGCACCGGGATGCCATGGCCGGCCAGATGCTGCATCAGGCGCAGGTAATAGGGCAGCTCGGCCGGTCCCAGGCGCTCGAACAGCGTCAGCACCCACTGGCCGCGCGTCGTCGTCGCGTAGTAGTTGGTGTTCTCGATGCCGGAGCGGATGCCCTGGAGTTCGGTCAAGCGCCCCAGACCCAGCCGGGCGCACAGCGCTGCGGCATCGGCTTCGCCGACCTCGGTGTAAACCGCCATCGCGCCGGGATCAGAAGTCGAACAGCGACCAGGCGCTCTGGCCTGCGGCACCGTGGTCGTTGGCGGTGTCGCGCACGCCGATATTGTCCTTGCCGACGAGGATGTCGTAGGGCCGGGCGCCCCCCGGGATCTTGGGCTGGACCGTGATGCGCTGGGCCTGGCCACCGAAGCGCGTCTCCTCGATGCGCACCGCCTTGTCCTCGATCACATGGATGCGCGGGGCGAGCCGGCTGCGCGCCGGTGCCGACGCGCTCTCGTGCGGCGCCGACGCGGACGCGGCCAGGACCTGGGCGGCGCAGACGCAGGACAGGCCGGACAGCGACAGGCAGAGGGCGAGGCGGGACAGGGCAGGCATTGCGCGGATTCTACGCGGTGCATCCTGGTGCCGCAGCGCACGCCGACCGCGCCCGACCTGCGGCGCCACAATCGCCGCATGAGCGAAAAACTGATGCTGCTGGTCGACGGTTCGAGCTATCTCTACCGCGCCTACCACGCGATGCCCGACCTGCGCGCGCCCGACGGCTTCCCCACCGGCGCCGTGCACGGCATGGTGGCGATGATGAAGTGGCTGCGCGAGCGTTACCCGGCCGAACACGCGGTCTGCGTGTTCGATGCCAAGGGCCCGACCTTCCGCGATGCCTGGTACCCCGAGTACAAGGCCCAGCGCGCGCCCATGCCCGAGCCGCTGGTGCAGCAGATCGCGCCCATCCACGAGGTCGTGCGCCTGCTCGGCTGGCCGGTGCTCGAAGTGCCCGGCATCGAGGCCGACGACGCCATCGGCACGCTGGCGCGCGTCGCCGCCGCGAGCGGGCACCAGGTCTTGATCTCGACCGGCGACAAGGACCTGGCGCAGCTCGTGACGCCCGCGGTGACGCTGATCAACACGATGGCCAAGCCGCCCGAGCGGCTCGATGTCGAGGGCGTGCTGGCCAAGTTCGGCGTCGCGCCCGAGCGCATCGTCGACTACCTGACGCTGATCGGCGACACCGTCGACAACGTGCCGGGGGTCGAGAAGGTGGGGCCGAAGACGGCCGTCAAATGGCTCGCCGATTTCGGCTCGCTGGCCGGCGTCGTCGCCGCAGCGGACCGGATCAAGGGCGTGGCGGGCGAGAACCTGCGCAAGGCGCTCGATTGGCTGCCGCAGGGCAGGAGGCTCGTCACCGTCGTCACCGACTGCGACCTCGCCGCCCATGTCGCCGGCTGGCCCAACCTCGACGCGCTGGCGCTGCGCGAGGTCGACCGCGCCGGCCTGCACGACTTCTACCAGCGCTACGGCTTCAAGACCTGGCTGCGCGATATCGAACAGGCGCCGGCCGCTGCGGCCGCTGCGGGCGCCGACGGCGCCGAGGCCGCGCCCGCGCTCGCGCCGCGAGTCGGCCAGGCCGAGATCGCGCGCGCGTACGAGACGATCACCGACTGGCCCCGTTTCGACGCCTGGATGGAGCGTCTGCACGGCGCCGACCTCGTCGCCATCGACACCGAGACCGACAGCCTCGACGGCATGCGGGCGCGCATCGTCGGCATCAGCTTCGCCGTCGAGCCCGGCCGCGCCGCCTATGTACCGCTGGCGCACAGCTACCCCGACGCGCCGGCGCAGTTGCCGCTGGCCGAGGTGCTGGCGCGCATGAAGCCCTGGCTCGAGGACGCCACGCGCGCCAAGCTGGGCCAGAACATCAAGTACGACCTGCATGTCTTCGCCAACGCCGGCATCGAGGTGCGCGGCTACCGCCACGACACGATGCTCGAGAGCTATGTCGTCGAGGCCCACCGCACGCATGGGCTGGCGGCGCTGGCCGAGCGCCATCTCGGCCGCAAGGGGCTCGAATACGAGGACCTGTGCGGCAAGGGCGCGAACCAGATCCCGTTCGCCCAGGTCGATGTCGCGAAGGCCACCGAATACTCGGGCGAGGACAGCGAGATGGCGCTGCAGGTGCACCAGGTGCTGTGGCCCGAGATCGAGGCCGACGCCGGCCTGACGCGCGTCTACGAGACGATCGAGCTGCCGGTGTCGATCGTGCTCGAGCGCATCGAGCGCCACGGCGTGCTGATAGCCCCGGCGCTGCTCGCGCGCCAGAGCCAGGAACTGGCCGAGCGCATGGTCGCCCTCGAGCAGGAGGCCTACGCCATCGCCGGCCAGCCCTTCAACCTCGGCAGCCCGAAGCAGATCGGCGAGATCCTGTTCAACAAACTCGGCCTGCCGGTGAAGAAGAAGACCGCCAGCGGCGCGCCCAGCACCGACGAGGAGGTGCTGGCCGAACTCGCCGCCGACTACCCGCTGCCGGCGCGCATCCTCGACCACCGCAGCCTGGCCAAGCTCAAGGGCACCTACACCGACAAGCTGCCGCTGATGATCAACGAGCGCACCGGGCGCGTGCACACGACCTACGCGCAGGCGGTGGCAGTGACGGGGCGGCTGGCCAGCAACGACCCGAACCTGCAGAACATCCCGATCCGCACCGCCGAGGGCCGGCGCGTGCGCGAGGCCTTCATCGCGCCGCCGGGGCACAGCCTGATGAGCGCCGACTATTCGCAGATCGAGCTGCGCATCATGGCCCACATCAGCGAGGACCCGGCGCTGCTGCGCGCCTTCGCCGAGGGCATCGACGTCCACCGCGCGACGGCCAGCGAGGTCTTCGCGGTGCCGGTCGATGCGGTCAGCAGCGAACAGCGGCGGTACGCGAAGGTGATCAATTTCGGTCTCATCTACGGCATGGGCGCCTTCGGCCTGGCCAGCAATCTCGGCATCGAGCAGAAGGCGGCCAAGGATTACATCGAGCGCTATTTCGCGCGTTTCGCCGGCGTCAAGCGCTATATGGACGAAACCAAGGTGCGGGCGCGCCAGCAGGGCTATGTCGAAACCGCCTTCGGGCGCCGGCTCTGGCTGCCCGAGATCAATTCGGGCAACGGTCCGCGCAAGTCGGGGGCCGAGCGGCAGGCCATCAATGCGCCGATGCAGGGCACGGCGGCCGACCTGATCAAGCTCGCGATGATCGCCGTGCAGCGCGCGCTCGACGCCGAGGGTCGGGCCACGCGCATGGTGATGCAGGTGCACGACGAACTCGTGCTCGAGGTGCCCGATGCCGAGCTCGGCTGGGCGCGCGAGGCGATACCGCGGCTGATGGCCGGCGTCGCCGAACTGAAAGTACCGCTGCTGGCCGAGGTCGGCGTCGGCGCGAATTGGGAGCAGGCGCACTGAGGCGTCTTGGGGCGCCTTGGGCGGGCGCGCCGTCGCCGGGCTCAGGTCGGCGTGTAGGCCAGCCGGACGTAGATCGGCGCGAACGCCTCGGCCTGCGTCACCTCCAGCAGTTGCTCGCGCGAGAGCTCGAGCAGCGCGATGAAGGTGACGACGAGGACCGGGACGCCGCGCCCGGCGTCGAACAGGTCCTGGAATTCGACGAAGCGCCGGCCCTGCAGCTTGCGCAGCACGATGCTCATGTGCTCGCGCACCGAGAGTTGCTCGCGGCTGATCGTGTGGTGGCGGTTGAGCTTGGCGCGGGCCAGGATCTCGGCCCAGGCCGCGCGCAGGTCGTCGGGTTCGACCTCGGGCCAGCGCGGCTGCAGGCTCTGCTCGATGTGCACCTGGGCGCGCAGGAAGTCGCGTCCGAGCAGCGGCAGCGCGTCCAGCCGCGCCGCGGCGAGCTTGATCTGCTCGTACTCGATGAGCCGGCGCACGAGTTCGGCGCGCGGATCCTCGGGCTCGCCGGTCTCCGCACTCTTCTTCGGCGGCAGCAGCATGCGCGACTTGATCTCGATCAGCATCGCCGCCATCAGCAGGTATTCGCTCGCCAGCTCGAGGTTGTGGCGCCGGATCTGGTCGACGTAATCGAGGTACTGGCGCGTCACGCTGGCCAGCGGGATGTCGAGGATGTTGAAGTTCTGGCGCCGGATCAGGTAGAGCAGCAGGTCCAGCGGGCCCTCGAAGGCCTCGAGGAAGACCTCGAGCGCGTCGGGCGGGATGTAGAGGTCCTGCGGCAGCCTGAACAGCGGCTCGCCGTACAGGCGCGCGACGGCGACCTGATCGACCACCTCGGGTGCCGCCGCCGCGTCCGGCCCGAGTTCGACCGCCAGCTCGGGCACGCCGCTCAGGAATGCGTCTGGTAGACGTAGGGCTGCTGCGGCACGCGGGCCTCGCGCCACTCGGCCTGGGCGCTGCGGTCGATGTCGCGATCCCAGAGCAGGGCGCGGCCGGCCTTCTGTTCGGACTCCAGCGTCGGCTTCTTGGCCTTGAGTTCCTCGATGAAGCTCGTGACCTCGGACTTGTAGGGCTTCCAGAACATAGGCATGGGATGGGGGCGCGGCCGGCGCGGCAGAATGAAGCCATGGATTTTATGCGGACGACGGGCTTCATCGGATCGGGAGCGCTCTTCGCGGCGCTCGGGCTGGCCCTGGTGCTGCTCGCGGGCTGTGACCGGCAGCGCGTCGGCAAGCTCGAGGAAGGGGTGGCGACCGAGGCCCAGGTGCGCCAGCAGTTCGGCAGTCCGGACCAGATCGAGGTCGAGTCCGACGGCACGCGCGTGCTGTCCTACCCGCGCCAGCCCGAGGGCTGGACGAATTACGAGATCCGCATCGGGCCCGACGGCAAGATGAGTTCGCTGCGCCAGCTGCTCAACGAGGACAATTTCGCCCGCGTCCAGCCCGGCATGCGTTCGATGGACGTGCGCCGCATGCTCGGCAAGCCGGCCCAGACGCGGCATTACGACCTCAAGAACGAGACCGTGATCGATTGGCGCTTCAAGCAGCGCGGCCAGGAGTCCAAGCTCTTCAGCGTCACCTTCGGCGCCGACGCGAAGGTCCTCTCGACCGCGATCGGCGACGACCCCAGGGAAATGCACTGAGGACCGCGGCTCCAAGCCCGCCTGCGCGGGCTTGGACGGTCCGAAGGCCCGGACCGTCCCCGGTCCGGGCTGAGCGCCGCGGCTCCAAGCCCGCCTGCGCGGGCTTGGACGGTCCGAAGGCCCGGACCGTCCCCGGTCCTGGCTGCGTCAGCGCACGCGCAACCCCGGCTCGGCCCCCGCCCCCGGCTCGAGCAGGAAGATCCCCGGCTGCGCCTTCTCGTCGGCATGGCTGGCCGCCAGCACCATGCCCTCGGAGACGCCGAACTTCATCTTGCGCGGCGCGAGGTTGGCCACCAGCACGGTGAGCCGGCCGACCAGCGCCTCCGGCTTGTGCGCCGACGCGATGCCGCTGAAGACATTGCGCAGCCGCCCCTCGCCGGCGTCCAGCGACAGCCGCAGCAGCTTGGTGCTGCCCTCGACGTGCGCGGCGGCGACGATGCGCGCGATGCGCAGGTCGACCTTGGCGAAATCGGCGATGCCGATCTCGCCGGCGATCGCTTCGCCGCCCGGCAGCGCCGGCGCCGCGGTCTCGGCCACGGCGGGCTCGAACAGCGCATCGACCTGCTTGGGGTCGACACGCTGCATCAGGTGCTGGTACAGGCCGATGCGGTGATGCCCCATCGCGCGCGCCGCATCGGCCCACTGCAGCGGCGCGATCTGCAGGAAGGCCTCGACGCGCGAGGCCAGCGCCGGCAGCACCGGCTTGAGGTAGAGCGTGAGGATGCGGAAGGCCTCGATGCAGACGCTGCAGACATCGTGCAGCGCCGCGTCCATGCCGGGGCGCTTGGCCAGCTCCCAGGGCTTGTGGCGGTCGACGAACTCGTTCACGCGGTCGGCCAGCAGCATCACCTCGCGCAGCGCCTTGCCGTATTCGCGGCCCTCGTAGAGCGCGCGGACGGCGTCGGCCTGCGCGCGCAGGCCGTCGATCAGCACCCGGCCCTCGACGCCGAGGTCGGCCGCGAGCTGGCCGTCGAAGCGCTTGGCGAGGAAGCCGGCGGCGCGGCTGGCGATGTTGATGTACTTGCCGACGAGGTCGGCGTTGACGCGCGCGCAGAAGTCCTCGGGGTTGAAGTCGAGATCCTCGACGCGGTCGTTGAGCTTGGCGGCGATGTAGTAGCGCAGCCATTCGGCGTCGAGTCCGAGCTCGAGGTAGCGCAGCGGGCTGATGCCGGTGCCGCGGCTCTTGCTCATCTTCTCGCCGCTGACGGTCAGGAAGCCGTGGACGTAGACGCGGTCGGGCACCTTGCGGCCGCTGAATTTCAGCATCGCGGGCCAGAACAGCGTGTGGAAGGTGACGATGTCCTTGCCGATGAAGTGAATCTGCTCCAGCGCCGGATCGGCGAGGTAGGCGTCGAAATCGATGCCGAGGCGGTCGAACAGGTTCTTCAGCGACGCCAGGTAGCCCACCGGCGCGTCGAGCCAGACATAGAAGTACTTGCCCGGCGCGTCAGGGATCTCGATGCCGAAATAAGGCGCCTCGCGGCTGATGTCCCAGTCGCCGAGGCCCGATCGGCCGTCGACATCGCGCTTGAACCATTCCTTGACCTTGTTCGCGACCTCGCTCTGCAGCCGGCCGTCCTGGGTCCAGTGCTCGAGGAATTCGACGCAGCGCGGGTCCGACAGGCGGAAGAAGAAATGCTCGCTGCTGCGCAGTTCGGGCCTGGCGCCGGAGAGCGCCGAATAGGGGTTGCGCAGCTCGGTCGGCGCATAGACGGCGCCGCAGTTCTCGCAGTTGTCGCCGTACTGGTCCCTGGCGCCGCAGTTCGGGCATTCGCCCTTGATGAAGCGGTCGGGCAGGAACATGCCCTTTTGCGGGTCGTAGAACTGCTCGACGGTCTTGACGTCGATGAGCTCGTTGGCGCGCAGCGCGAGATAGATGCTGCGCGCCAGTTCGTGGTTCTCGGGCGCATCGGTCGAATGCCAGTTGTCGAAGCCGATGTGGAAGCCGTCGAGGTACGGCTTGCGCCCGGCGGCGATGCCGGCGACGAACTGCTGCGGCGTCAGCCCCGCCTTCTCGGCCGCGATCATGATCGGCGCGCCATGGGCGTCGTCGGCGCAGACGAAATGCACCTCGTGGCCCTGCATGCGCTGGAAACGGACCCAGGTGTCGGCCTGGATGTACTCCATGATGTGGCCGATGTGGAACGCCGCGTTGGCGTAGGGCAGGGCGGTGGTGACGAAGAGCTTGCGGGTCATTCAGTACCGCCTGGCCGTTCCGGAGGTGCTGAACGCCCCCGGGGACACGAAGGGTCCCCTGCGGGGACCTGGGGGCCGCGAACGAAGTGAGCTTGGGGGTTCCATGTCTCGATTCTAGGAGCGCAGCGGCCGCGCGCCGGCTCCGCTAGACTGGACCACCCCCCCACAGGAGCCCGATCCTTCCATGTCCACTCCCGTCACCGAGAGCGCGCTGCTCGAAGCGCTGAAGTCCGTCGTCGATGCCGACACCGGCAAGGACTTCGTCAGCACGCGGGCCATCAAGGGCCTGCGCATCGAGGGCGGCGACGTCGCCTTCGGCGTCGAACTGGGCTATCCGGCCCGGAGCCGGCACGCGGCGCTGCGCAAGGCGCTGATCGCCGCGGCGCGCGGCTTGCCCGGGGTCGACAACGTCAGCGTCGAGATCACGACCCATATCGTCAGCCATGCCGTGCAGCGCGGCGTCGCGCTGCTGCCCCAGGTCAAGAACGTCATCGCCATCGCCTCGGGCAAGGGCGGCGTCGGCAAGAGCACGACGGCGGTCAACCTCGCGCTGGCCCTGGCCGCCGAGGGCGCCAGCGTCGGCATCCTCGACGCCGACATCTACGGCCCGAGCCAGCCGACGATGATGGGCATCACCGGCCGCCCCGAGAGCGCCGATGGCAAGACGATGGAGCCGCTCGAGAACTACGGCGTGCAGGTGATGTCGATCGGCTTCCTCGTCGACGACGACCAGGCCATGATCTGGCGCGGCCCGATGGCGACGCAGGCGCTCGACCAGCTGCTGCGGCAGACGAACTGGCGCGCGCTCGACTACCTGCTCGTCGACATGCCGCCGGGCACCGGCGACATCGCGCTCACGCTGAGCCAGCGCGTGCCGCTGACCGGCGCCGTCATCGTCACGACGCCGCAGGACATCGCGCTGCTCGACGCGAAGAAGGGCCTGAAGATGTTCGAGAAGGTCGGCGTGCCGATCCTGGGCATCGTCGAGAACATGGCCGTCTACCGCTGCCCGTCCTGCGGCCATAGCGAGCATATCTTCGGCGCCGAAGGCGGCAGCCGCATGGCGGCCGAGTACGGCGTCGACTACCTCGGCGGCCTGCCGCTGACGCTGTCGATCCGCGAGCAGGCCGATGCCGGCCGGCCCAGCGTCGTCTCCGACCCCGAGAGCGAGATCGCCGCCACCTACAAGGCGGTGGCGCGGCGCATCGCGGTCAAGATCGCGCTCAAGGCCAAGGACTACACCTCGAAGTTTCCGACCATCAGCGTCTCGAAGGACACCTGATCGGCCGTGGCGGCGGCGCCTGGACGATGCCGCGGCACAGGCCGCTTTCGTCGTCGGCGACCCGGGTTTCGTCGCGCCGACGTTGTGCGGCGCGGGGGGGCGGTTGCGGCGCGGGCCCTGTCGGGGGCCATCGTGGCTGCGCTAACCTAGCGGGGTGAACGATCATCCACGTCCGCGAGGCGTCCATCTGCAGTACCGCTTCGAGGCCGTCGGCGACGATGCCGCGCCCGCACAGCGCGGGGGCGAGGTCCAGAACCCCTTGTTCGACCTGCTGCTGGCGCTGCGCGAGCAGGGTTCGATCCAGCAGGCGGCGCGCGCTGCGGGCGTCTCCTACCGCCACCTCTGGGGCGCGCTCAAGCATTGGCAGCAGGTGCTGGGCGAGCCGCTGGTGAGCTGGGTCCAGGGCCAGCCGGCGCGGCTCACCCCCTTCGCCGAGCGGCTGCTCTGGGCCGAGACGCGGGCGCGGGCGCGGCTGACGCCGCATATCGAGGCGCTGCGCAGCGAGCTCGCGCGCGTGCTGGTCGAGGCCTTCGACGGCTGCCAGCAGGCGCTGACGGTGTTCGCCAGCCACGACCTCGCGCTGCCGCTGCTGCGCGAACATGCCGCGGCGACGCAGTCGCTGCACATCGAACTGCGCTTCGCCGGCAGCATGGACGCGCTGCGCGCGCTGGCCGCCGGCCGCTGCGTCGTCGCCGGCTTCCACGTGCCGCCGCTGGCGCCGGGGGCCAATGTCTTCGCGCGCCAGCTCAAGCGCCTGCTCGTGCCCGGGCGCCACAAGCTCATCG
>JAGWVB010000016.1 GCA_018971105.1 Burkholderiales bacterium | reverse complement strand
GGCATCGGCTGCGGCGCCAGCGCCGGGCGCGGCTTCGGCGCCGCGGGCGGGGCGGCGATCGGGGTCGCGGGCGCCGGCGCCAGGCTCACGAACGGCGCCGCGGGTGCCGTGCGGGACTGCCCGTCGAGATCCATCGGCTGCGTCTCGGCCTCGGTGTTGGGCACGCGCCGCGGCGCGACGACCTGGGCGATGTCGGTCGACAGCGCGCGCTCGCCGCGCACGCCGCCGTGCAGCCGGTTCCAGGCGCCGCCGATGAAGGTCCAGACCTGGCGCGGCCGCGACGCATGCGGCGTGACATGCACCGCGACGCCGCTGTTGCCGGCGAGCTGGGTCGCCTGCGCCGCCAGCGCCGTGCCCGAACCCAGCGGCACCATGAGCAGGTCGCGGTTCGGCCAGGAACCGCGCAGCATCGCGTCGCGCAGCGGCGTCAGCTGCGCCGTCAGCGCATGCGGCGCGACCTGGCCCACGAGCAGCACGCCGAGCCGGCTGTGCGCCAGCAACACCTTGGCGATCTGGTTGCGCGCCACGCCCTCGGCGTCGGTCTCGGTGGCGTAGACGCGCACCGGCGTGCCGTCGGCCAGCGGCGCCTCGACGAACTGGAGCACCGCCAGCGCCACGCCGTGGCCCTGGCGCCGGATCGACAGGCGCTGCACGCGCGCCCCGGCGGGCCCGGCCAGGCTCGTCAGCAGGCGCAGCGAGGCGCTCGATCCGACGTCGTGCAGGGCGACGAATTCCGGCTGCTGGCGCGTGAATTCGGCCTGCAGCGCCTGCGCCACGTCGGTGCTGACGAAGAGCTCGACCTGGTCGTCGGCGATGCGCCGGCCGATGTCGCTGCGGTCCTGGCCCAGGTAATCGTCGCGGTCGCTGACGATCTGGGTGCGCGGGTCGAGCAACTCGTCGCGGTTGCCCGCGCGCTGCGCTTCGTTCCTCGGGCTGTCGTCGCGATGGCCGTTCATCCTTGGATGATAGGCGCGCTGGCGCGGGCGCGCCTGCCGGCCGGGTCCCGGCTGTCCGTAGAATGCCTCGAAGGCACCACGATCGCACCATCCCGGACATGAATCAGCAGCTCAACCCCGCGCCAGCGCCCGTCGTCGTCGTCGGCGCCGGGCTCGGGGGCCTGGCGGTGGCGCTGCAACTCGCCGATCGGCTCCCGGTCATCGTGCTGGCGAAGCGCGAACTCCACGAGAGCGCGACGTCCTGGGCGCAGGGCGGCATCGTCGGCGTGCTGGGCGAGGACGACAGCATCGCCTCGCATGTGCGCGACACCCAGGAGGCCGGCGCCGGCATCGTCGACGAGCACACGGCGCGCTTCATCGCCGAGAACAGCCAGCGCGCGATCCAGTGGCTGGTCGACTGCGGCGTGCCCTTCTCGGCCGATCCCGACGGCCCGCTGGGACTGCACCTGACGCGCGAGGGCGGGCACGCGGTGCGCCGCATCGCCCACGCCGCCGACGCCACCGGGCGCGCGATCCACGAGGCGCTGCTGGCGCGCGCGCTGGCGCACCCCAACATCAGCCTGCGCCAGCGCTGGATGGCGGTCGACCTCGTGACCTCGCGCCACCTCAAGCGCAAGGAGGCGCCGCGCTGCTACGGCGTCTACGCGCTGGACATCGACAGCGGGCGCGTGCAGACGCTGGCCGCCACCGCCGTCGTGCTCGCCACCGGCGGCGCCGGCAAGGTCTACCGCTACACGACCAATCCCGACACCGCGACCGGCGACGGCATCGCGATGGCCTGGCGCGCCGGCTGCCGGGTCGGCAACATGGAGTTCATCCAGTTCCATCCGACCTGCCTGTACCACCCGCTCGAGCGCAGCTTCCTCATCACCGAGGCGCTGCGCGGCGAGGGCGGCTACCTGACGCTGCCCAGTACCGGCCCCGGCGATGCGGGCGGCGCGCGCTTCATGGCCGCGCACGACGCGCGGCTGGAGCTGGCGCCGCGCGACATCGTCGCGCGCGCGATCGACTTCGAGATGAAGAAGCATGGCCTGGACCATGTCTGGCTCGACGCGCGCCACCTCGGCGAGGCCTTCCTGAAGTCGCATTTCCCGACCATCCACGCGCGCTGCCTGGCGCTGGGCATCGACATCGCGCGCCAGCCGATCCCGGTCGTGCCGGCGGCGCATTACACCTGCGGCGGCGTCGTCACCGATCTCGACGGCCGCACCGACCTGCCGGGGCTGTACGCGGTCGGCGAGACGACCTACACCGGGCTGCACGGCGCGAACCGGCTGGCGAGCAATTCGCTGCTCGAATGCGTCGTCCTCGGCCGCACCTGCGCCGAGCGCATCCTGGCGCAGGGTCCGGGCGAGCCGCCGCGGCTGCCGATCTGGGACGAGAGCCAGGTCGAGGATGCCGACGAGCAGGTCGTGATCGCGCACAACTGGGACGAGCTGCGGCTGCTGATGTGGAACTACGTCGGCATCGTGCGCACGACCAAGCGGCTCGAGCGCGCGCTGCACCGCATCAAGCTGCTGCGCAGCGAGATCGACGAGTACTACGCCAATTTCCGCGTCAACCGCGACCTGCTCGAGCTGCGCAACCTGGTCTGCTGCGCCGAGCTGATCGTGCGCTCGGCGTTGCGCCGCCACGAGAGCCGCGGCCTGCACTACAGCCGCGATTTCCCGGACACGCTGCCGGTCAGCTTCCCGACCGTGCTGACGCGGCCGGCGCGCAGCAACTGAGCGCAGCCGGCTTCAGGTGAGGGTGCCGAAGCCGGTGCGCGGTGCCATCTCGACGCGCGCCCGGCCATGGTTCTTGGCCGCGTAGAGGCCGCGGTCGGCGCGCATCAGCAGCTGCTCGAGCGTGTTGCCGTGGCGCGGGAACTGCGCGATGCCGGCCGAGAACGCGCCGCGCGGCAGGCGGCGGCGGCCGATCTCGAGTTGCAAGTCGTGGAACGACTCGAGCAGGCGGTTGATGACCTGCTGCGCGCCGTCGCCGTCGATGTCGGGCATGACGGCGACGAATTCCTCGCCGCCGTGGCGGCACACGACATCGCTGCGGCGCAGGATCTGCGTCAGCAGGCCCGAGAAGCGCTGCAGCACGAGGTCGCCGGCCTGATGGCCGTAGGTGTCGTTGAGCAGCTTGAAATGGTCCAGGTCCATCAGCACGACGCAGAGCTGGCCGCCCTGGCGCCGCGCCAGCTCGATCAGGCCGGGGCCGATCTCGAACAGGTAGCGCCGGTTGTGCAGCCCGGTCAGCGGATCGCGCAGCGCCTGCTCGCGCAGCTTGGCGTGCAGCATCTCGGTCTCGGCGATCTGCGCCTGCAGCGCGCGGTTGAGCTGCACGAGCCGCATGCGGTCGTCCTCGGCCGAGCGGCGCGAATCCAGCGCCAGGTCGCGCTCGCGCTGCACCTCGGCCAGGTGGTGGCTGACCTGGATCGCGATGAAGCGCGCGCGCGCGCTGCGGCCGACCAGCTTTTCGTAGACGGCGTGCATCCCGCGCATGTGGCGCAGCGCGGCCGCGGCGTCGCCGCCGGCCTCGCAGGCGTCGGCGAGCACGCTGTAGAGCTGCATCAGGTCGTAGGGTTCATCCTCGAGACGGTTGTGCTGGCGCGCGGCCAGCGTCGTCTCGGCGATGCGCCGCGCCGCCTGCGCGTCGCCGCGCGCCATCAGGCAGCGCGCGGTGAGCCAGGTCCACTGCGTCTGGCCGTCGCTCTGGCCGAGCTCCTTCACGGCGCCGCCTTCGAGGCGGCCCATCGCGGCGTCGATCTCGCCCACGGCGAGATGGCCCATCGCGAGCTGGAGCGCCGAGCGCTGCAACTCGCCCGGCAACAATTCGTCGGGATGGCTGAGCATGAATTCGGCCATCGCCCGCGCCTGGACGAAATCGCCCGCGGCGTAGTAGACGATGATGAGGTTCTTGGCTGACACGCCCACCGCCTGGCGCGCGCCGACCTGGCGCGCGGCCGCCAGCGCCTCCTCGCTCAGCTGGCGGGCATCGTCGAGGTTGAACAGGGTCTGGTGATAGCCGCCCAGGTTGCAGGCGGCCGTGATGCGCGGGCCGGCCCAGCCGGTGCGCAGCGCGGCGTCGCTGGCGGCATAGAAATGCTCGAGCGCGGCGTCGCTGAGCCCGAGGTGCTTGCAGGTGATCGCGCGCGAGTTGTGCGCAAGGTAGGCATGCAGCGGGTCGCGCTCGCACGCCTGCTGCGCGTCCAGCGCCGCCTGCAGCGCCGCCGATCCGGCGAGGTCGCCGGCGCGGCGCAGTTCGATGCCGCGGATCTCGTCGCACATCGCGACGCCGCGGGCGTCGCCGGCCTCGCGATAGGCCTGGCGCGCACGCTTGGTCGCGTCGGCGGCGATCACGGCGTCGCCAAAGCGCACTTCGCCCAGCGCAACATGGAACCAGCCGTCGGCCAGCGCCGCGCCGCCGCGTTCGATCAGCGCGCGGCCGATCTCGCGCGCGGCGACGGCGTCGAGGTAGCAGAGCTCCCAGGCCGCGGCGACGAGCTCGGCGGTGTCGACGCCGGGGTCGGCGAGCAGGCGCGCCAGCGCCGGCTGCTCGGGACCGAGCGGCGGCAGGCTGCCGCAATCCGGCGCGTCGGCTCGGTCTTCAGGCACGGGCTCGCATGGCGGTTCGCGCCTGCACGAAGCCGAAGGCGTAGTCGACGGCGTCGTAGAGGTGGCGCTCGCTCTCGCTGCGCTCGCGTTCGCTCAGGTAGAACACGAAATCGACCTCGTGCCGGATGTAGCGCGGCGGCAGCCGGTTCAGCGCCACGCAGGCGACATCGGCCAGCAGTTCGGCGTTGTGGCTGATGCCCGGGTAGCGTTCGGCGAGTTGCTGCACCAGTTCGTAGACGGCGCGCTCGTTGTGGTTGCGCACCGAACTGAAATCGGTGCCGATGGCAGCGGGCTGGGTGGCGGGCATGGCGGGTCCTTCACCCCATCGCGGGGTACGTCGCGGATATCGGCCACGACGGGATCAGACTCAAACCCGATGGTCGCATTTCCTGGCCCGCGCGAGCGAACAAATTCTTACGCGGCGCCGATCTTCGGCACGAATCCGCGCTGCGGCCGCACCAGGCTCTCGGGGTGGCGGCGCACGAAGTCCAGCATGCGGTCGATGCAGACCTGGGCCCGGCTGCGCACCGCTTCGTCGACGCGGATCTCGCCGCGCCCCTGTTCCAGGCAGGCGACGATCCCCTGCAGCGCGTTCATGGCCATCCAGGGGCAGTGGGCGCAGCTCTTGCACGTCGCGCTCGTGCCGGCGGTCGGCGCCTCGATCAGCGTCTTGCCGGGCGCGAGCTGGCGCATGCGATGCAGGATGCCGTTGTCGGTGGCGACAATGTAGGCCGGCGCGCTGCCGCGCACGACGGCGTCGAGCAGCTGCGAGGTGCTGCCGACGACATCGGCCTGCTCGACCACGCTGCGCGGCGATTCCGGGTGCACGAGGATCTGCGCCCCCGGGTGTTCGCGCTTGAGCAGTTCGAGCTCGAGCCCCTTGAACTCGTCGTGGACGATGCAGGCGCCGTCCCACAGCAGCATCTCGGCGCCGGTCTGCTCCTGGATGTAGCGGCCCAGGTGGCGGTCGGGCGCCCACAGCACCGCATGGCCCTGCGCCTTCAGGTGGGCGACGATGGCCAGGGCGCAGGAACTCGTCACCATCCAGTGCGCACGCGCCTTCACCGCCGCGCTGGTGTTGGCGTAGACGACGACCTGATGCGCCGGGTGGGCGTCGCAGAAGGCGGCGAAATCATCGGCCGGGCAGCCCAGGTCGAGCGAGCAGGTGGCGTCGAGATCGGGCATCAGCACGCGCTTGTGCGGGCTCAGGATCTTGGCGGTCTCGCCCATGAAGCGCACGCCGGCGACGACGAGCGTGCGGGCCGGGTGATCGCGGCCGAAGCGCGCCATCTCGAGCGAATCGGCGACGATGCCGCCGCTGGCCAGCGCCAGGTCCTGGATATCGCCGTCGACGTAGTAATGCGCGACCAGCACCGCGCCCTCGGACGCGAGCAGCGCGGCGGCGCGCGCCATCGCGGCGGCGCGCTCGTCGCCGCTGAGCGCCGGCGGCACCTGGGCCCAGGCGCGGGCGGTGCAGCTGCGGCCCTGGGCATCGGGCCGGGTGTAGTCGTAGGCGATCTGGGTCATGCGGCGCTCATCTTGTGACAGGATCGTAACCCGGTCGCGCCGGACCTGCCGCCGGACGGCGGCCCCGCTCGGAGCACCGGCGCCGCGGCGGCGGCGCTCAGCGCCGGCGACCCAGCAGGAGCACCACGCCCAGCAGCACGACGCCGGCGGCGGACCATTCGAGGCGGCTCACCTGCTCGCCGCCCAGCCCCACGCCCAGCAGCAGCGCGATCACCGGGTTGACGAAGGTGTAGCTCGACGCCAGCGTCATGCTCGTGCGCCGCAGCAGCTCCATATAGGCGAGGAAGCCGAGCAGCGAACCGGCGACGACGAGGTAGGCCCAGCAGGCGAGCGCGCGCGCGTCGGGCGGCCAGCGCGGGTGCTCGCCTGCGACGAGCGACCCCAGCAGCAGCATCGCGCCGCCGACCAGCATCTGGCTCGCATAGCCGGCCGCACCCGGGGCCAGTGCCAGATCGCGCCCGCCGGGCAGGCCGCGCAGCGACCACACGCTGCCCAGGGCCCAGGTGGTGCAGGCGAGCACCATCGCGCCCAGGCCGACCGGCGAGGCCGCGAATCCCTGGCCGCGCACGAGCAGCAGCACCCCGGCGAGTCCGAGCACGATGCCGGCCGCCTCGAGCGCCGTCGGGCGCACGCCATAGGGCCATTGCGCCACGGCCACGAGCGCCGGCGTGACGGCGATGAAGGCGACCACCAGGCCCGAGCCGACCGTGACCTCGGCCCAG
This sequence comes from Burkholderiales bacterium, assembly GCA_018971105.1. Classification (GTDB taxonomy): domain Bacteria; phylum Pseudomonadota; class Gammaproteobacteria; order Burkholderiales; family Burkholderiaceae_C; genus Rubrivivax. The sequence goes on along the minus strand of JAGWVB010000016.1, from coordinate 25,255 downwards.
GCCGTGCCGCCATAGCCGCCGGCGAGCATCAATGCGCCGAGCCAGGCGGCGCTGACCCACTCGCGCCGCGACGGCCAGCGCGCGCCGCGCCAGTGCGCCCAGGCGCCGACGATGAGCCCGGCGGCGATGAAGCGGCTGCCCATCTGGAACAGCGGCGGCAGGCTGGTGAGCGCCCATTTGATCGCCAGGTAGGTCGAGCCCCAGAGGAACCAGGTCGCTCCCAGGCAGGCGGCGACGATGGCCCGGCCCGGTGCCACCGGGTCGCTCGATGGGGGCGCGCCGCTCGTCATCGCGCTATCGTAGGCGAGCCGGGCGCTCGTTCGATCGACCGGAGGCTGCCGGTTCGCGCGGCGTGTCAACCGGCTGCGGCGGCCCGCGTTGTGTTGCCTTACCCCGGAGAGCCGCCCTGTGACAGCCGCGACGATCGAGATCCTCGACGCACCGTCCGCAGTCGACGACCTGCAGGCCGTGGCCGCGCGCTGCCGGCGCCGCGTCCGGTCGCGCGCGCTGTTCGCGGCCGGCGTCGCCGTGGTGCCGGTGCCGGGTCTCGACTGGGCGACCGACATCGGCCTGCTGATGCAGCTGCTGCCCGAGATCAGCCGCGAATTCGGCCTCACGCCGGCGCAGATCGAACGTCTTGCGCCGGATCGCCGCGTCGTCGTCTACCGGGCGATCAGCGCCGGCGGCGGCGTCCTCGTCGGCAAGGTCGTGACACATCGGCTGGTGCTGCGCCTGATGCGCTTGGTCGGTGTGCGGCTGACGGCGCAGCAGGCGGCCAAGTTCGTCCCCGTGGCGGGGCAGGCCGTGTCGGCGCTGCTGACCTACACCGCGCTGCGCTATGTCTGCGAGCAGCATATCCGGGAATGCCTGGGGGTCGCGCAGCGGCTGCAATTGCCGGCGCCGGCCTGAAGGGCGCGGCGCCGCGAACCGTACAATCGAGCGCTCGGGGCGTAGCGCAGTCTGGTAGCGCATCTGGTTTGGGACCAGAGGGTCGTAGGTTCGAATCCTATCGCCCCGACCAATGAAATCAATAACTTAGAGCGCATTCAAGGTCGTCAAGCGACTGCGCATCGCAGCAAATCGAGGCTCCGGTGACCGTTCGGTGACCATTGCTCGCAGGACTGGATTCCTGCCCAGGCCGCGGGACAGGCCGTCGCGATGTCGCGGCCGATGCCGCCTGCGCCCGCCGAGACCAGGACCCGTCGGCGCTCGCTCGGCATCATCGGGAACCGTCCTCGTCGAAGGCGAATGGGACTTGCGGCGATCCTTCGCACGCAGAACGGATGAAATCGGGTACCGGCACGGCCTTGAGCTTGCCGCCGCCGTCGAGCACGCACAGCGCCCGTGTTTCCCGGCCTTCACAGATCAGCGCGTCGCCCCGCGTGACGCGGTGGCGCTGGATGAAGACCTTGCCGCGCCATTCCTCGATGCAGGTGGCGAAGTCGATCCGTTCGCCATAGGTCACCGCGGCGTGGAAGCGCGTGTGGATCTCCAGCAAGGGCGCGCCGATGCAGCCCGGCAGTTGGGCCATCTCGCGCCACGGGGGCAGACCGCAAGCCACGAAATATTGGTGCGAAGCGGCATCCATCCAGCGCGAGTAGTTGGGGAAGAAGACGATGCCCGCGGGATCGCAGTCGCCGAACTGCACGTCGACGCCGTAGACGATGGTCTTGCTCATGGGGTTTAAGCTGATGTGCCGACAGCGATCATTCTTCTGCGCCGCGCGCGCGGCCGCAGTCGACGCACCGACAGTCGAGACCAGGGTTTACCCTGGGCCCCCAGTGACTCGCGCCAAGGCTTGAGCGTCGCGATTCAGGAGACCGAGATGCCTCGAGCGCAACGCGCCCGCCCCACGTCGCTCAGCCTCGATGAGCTGCTCGCGCAGTCGGCGTGGTTCACCCGGCTCGACGAGCCGGCAAGAAAGCAGGTGCGCGCCGATGCCTCGGAGCGCGCCATCGCGCTGGGCGAGTCGTTGGGCCACCATGGCGAGCGGCAGCATGCCTGGTTCGGCGTCCTCGAGGGCCTGGTCAAGTGGTCGATCACCGCGCGCGACGGGCGTAGCGTGACCCTCGGCGGGCAATCCGTGGGCAGCTGGTTCGGCGAGGGCACGCTGATCCGCAACGCGCCGCGCCAGTCGGACCTCATCGCCTTGCGCCACAGCCGCGTCGCGACGATCCCGCTCGACACTTTCGACTGGTTGCGACAGCAAAGCCCTGCGTTCAACAACTTTCTGCTGAACCAACTGAACGAGCGACTTCACTGGTTCATGGGCAGCTTCGCGGCGCAGGGCCTGCTGGATACCGAGAGCCAGGTGGCCCGTGCGCTCGTGGGCATGGTGCATCCGCTGCTGAACCCTCGCGGCGAACGCCATCTGCAGTTGTCGCAGGAGGAGCTCGCCAACCTCGCAGCCGTGTCGCGCCAGAGTTGCAACAGCGCCCTGATGCGCTTCAAGGATGCCGGCCTGGTGCGCAGCGAGTACGGCGGCATCGTCGTGATCGACCTGCCCGGCCTGCAGCAGCTGGCCCGTCAATAGAACCATGCACCGGGCCCCGCCGGGGCCGCGTCCATGGCATGGTGCTCGGCCCGTGTTTACCCTGAGCCGAACTGTCGGCTGATCGACTGCGGCATTTCGGGCCGCCCGCAATGATGCGTGTCATGGCATAGCGCCATCACCAGGAGACACGCCATGAACCACGCAGCCACCGCGACCCCGGCGGACGCGGCCGCCCGGCCGCTGCCCGCCGAGTCCACGGAAGACCAGGTCTATCGCAAGATCAGCTGGCGCGTGATGCCCATCGTGCTGATCGCCTACATCCTTGCGTTCCTGGACCGCATCAACATCGGCTACGCGCAGCTGCAGATGAAGCAGGACCTGGCCTTCTCCGATGCCGTCTACGGCTTGGGCGCCGGCATCTTCTTCGTCACCTACCTGCTGTTCGAGGTCCCGAGCAACCTGCTGCTCGAGAAGATCGGCGCGCGCCTGACCTTCCTGCGCATCATGGTGCTGTGGGGCCTGACGTCCGCGGCCACCGCCTTCGTCACGCAGGCCTGGCACTTCTATCTGGTCAGGCTGCTGCTGGGCGTGTTCGAGGCCGGCTTCTTTCCCGGCATCATCCTGTTCCTGACGTACTGGTATCCGAGCCACCGCCGCGGCCGCGTGACCGGGCTGTTCCTGTTCGGCATGCCCATCACGGGCGTGCTCGGCGGCCCGCTGGCTGGACGACCGCGAAAAGGCCGTCGTGCAGTCGGTGCTCGATGCGGACCACCGGGTCGACGTCAAGCCGGGCCATCACGGCAGGCTGGCCGCCGCGCTGGCCGACCCCAAGACCTACGTGCTGGCCTTCGTCTACTTCTGCTGCGCCTGCGCGGTCTATACGGTCACCTTCTGGCTGCCGACGATGATCAAGGGCCTGGGCATCGCGTCGATCGCCTCGATCGGGTGGATCACCGCCGTACCCTACGTTTTCGGTTCCATCGGCGTGCTGGTGATCAGCCGGAGTTCGGATCGTTTCAAGGAACGCCGCTGGCACGTCGGCGGCACGCTGCTGGTCGGGGTGATCGCGCTGTTTGGCACCTCCTTCCTCGGCGGCGCCTTGGCGCCGGTGATGGTGCTGCTGTGCATTGCCGCCTTCTTCATCTTCGGCGGCGGCTCGCTGTTCTGGTCGATTCCGCCGACCTACCTGAGCCGTGAGGCAGCGGCCTCCGGCATCGCCGTGATCAGCTCGCTCGGCATCCTCGGCGGCTTCGTCAGCCCGACGCTGATCGGCTGGATCAAGGCTGCCACGGGCAGTATGCAGATGGGCTTGGGGGCCTTGACGGCATTGGTCGTCGTCGGCGGCCTGACGATCCTGATGGCACTGCCCAAGAGCGCGGTGCGGGTCGGCACCGCAGGCGACTCAGCAGCGCAGTAGTCACACCACCCGACCTGGATCCGGCGGCTCGCTCGCTCGACGCGGCGGCCTGATCTCTGCGCAGTTCCCCGCACTGGAAGCCCGAATCATGAGCAAGCCCAAAGTCATCGTGACCATCGCCCCGACCGGCGGCATGGCGACCAAGAAGATGAACCCGAACCTGCCGACGCAGCCCAGGGAGATCGCCGACGACACCTACCGTTGCTACAACGCCGGTGCCAGCCTGGTGGCCGTGCACGCGCGCCGCCTCGACGATGAAGCGACCTGCGAGCCAGCGGTCTACACGCGGATCAATCGGCTGATCCGCGACAAGTGCGACATCATCCTGAACAACTCCACCGGCGGGGGCATCAACGGCGACATGGTGCGCGAGCTGCCGAACGGATTGTGGGAAATCCAGTGGGAAGAGCGCCTGAAGGGCATGCAGGGCGAAGGCGTCGAGATGTGCACGCTCGACGCGCAGACCGTGATCGCGAGCTTCGGCGGCAAGGAGGTCCTGGTGGCGACGCCACCGACATGGATCCGCCGCATCGCCGCGATGATGAAGGCGCGCGGCATCAAGCCCGAATGGGAAGTGTTCGGCCTGGCCGACATCGTCCAGGACGTCCAGCGTTCGATCAACGAAGGCCTCGACGACGCGCCGCATTTCATCAACATCGTGATCGGCGCCAACGCCTTCCAGGGGGCCCTGCCGTACACGCCGAAGCTGCTGCAGACGATGGTGGACCACCTGCCGGCGAAGACGGTGTTCAATGTCAGCGCGATCGGCGCCGCACAGTTGCCTGCGGCGATGAACTCGCTGCTGCTGGGTGGCCATGTCCGGGTCGGGCTCGAAGACAACCTCTACTACGAACACGGCGTGCTGGCCACCAACGTGCAGCTCGTCGAGCGGCTCGTGCGGCTGCTTCGCGAGATGGGCTACGAGCCGGCGACGCCGACCCAGGCGCGCGAAATCATCGGCCTGCCCCCGCTGCGCTGATCGACCCGTCGCCAAGCGGCCCATGCCCGTGGCCCCTGCTCACGGACCCAGCGGAGAGCGCTCGCCATGCGGCCAGCAGACTCGCCCACGTCGAGTGCATGCCGCTTGGCGCAGGTCCGGCCCCGCATCGGAAGACTGAACCCATGAAGAAAACGAACATCAAGGTGGCCGTCGTCGGCACCGGCGTCATCGGCGCGGGCTGGGCCACGCACTTCCTGGCCCAGGGCTTCGAAGTCGCCGCAACGGACCCGGCCCCGGGTGCGGAGTCTCGTTTGCAAGCCTGGATCGACGAATCCTGGCCCACGGTCGAGGCGCTCGGCCTGGCCGACGGCGCGTCGCGGGACAAGCTGTCCTTCACGACCGACGTGGCGAGCGCCGTGCGAAACGCCGACTTCATCCAGGAAAGCGGGCCGGAGCAATTGGACGTCAAACAGGCGTTGATCGCGACCATCGAAGCCGCCGCGAATCCGGACGTCATCATCGCGTCGTCTTCGTCCGGCCTTTCCGCCAGCGAGATCCAGGCCGGTGCCGGGAATCCGCAACGCATCGTGCTCGGCCACCCGTTCAATCCGTCTCACCTCATTCCCTTGGTGGAGGTCGGGGGCGGCCAACTGACGTCCCCGCAGAACGTGGGCAAGGCGATGGCGTTCTACGCGTCGACGGGCAAGAAGGCGATCCGGATTCACAAGGAGGTCAAGGGCCATATCGCCAACCGGCTGCAGGTGGCGCTTTGGCAGGAAGCCATCTCGCTGGTGCAGCGAGGCGTGGCATCGGTCGAGGACATCGACACCGCGATCGCGTACGGCCCCGGTCTGCGTTGGGCGTTGCTCGGTCCTTTCCTCAATCTGCATGCCTCCGGTGGTGCCGGCGGCATCACCCACCTGCTGCAGCACCTGGGCCCTTCCCAGCGCGATTGGGCAGCCGACCTCGGCAAATATCCGCAGACCGACGACTACATCCGGCAGATCGCGCAAGGCGTGGACGCAGAACTGGAGGGCCGCGACCTGGCCGCGATGCTGCGCCAGCGCGATGACTTGTTGATTCGCTTGATCGCGGCCAAGAGGACGCAGTCGCAGATTCCGTAGCGCGTCGAAGCTCGATCGCCGGCCGTCAAGCGAACTTGTCTTCGAGGTAGCGGCCTGGCCTCGCCATCATCCATCCGCCCAGGGTCATCGGAACGATCGTGGCGGCGTAGAGCCAGAGGGCCGGGGTCCAGCTGCCGGTGCGGGCGTAGAGCCAGCCACCCAGCGCAGGGCCCAGGGTGCCGGCGAGGTAGCCGATGCCCATGGCAAAGCCGGCGATGGCCGCCGACCCCATCGGGGTTCGGGTGCGCAGGTTGAACATCGTGATCGCGAGCGGGAACGCGCCGCCGGCCAGGCCGGCCACCAGGGCCATCTGCCAGGCCGGGCCGACGCCGAGGATCATGCCCACGTAGCCCAGAGGTCCCGCCGCGGCCAGCAAGGCAGCCAAGGGGATGGGGTTCTTCATCCTGTTGGCGATGAGCGGCGTGATGGCGGCCATCGGCAGGGTCATGAAGGTGTAGATCGAGAAGGCCAAGCCGGCCGCAGTCCGGTCCAGGCCCAACTGCTGCTGCATGACGGTGGGCAGCCAAGCCAGCATCGAGTAGATGTTCAGCGAGGCCATCGCGTAGAACAGGGCGGTGCCGACGGCCACCGGACTCGTGACCAGCCGGCCCAGGCCCAGCTTCGGTGCCCCGGTTGCCAACACGGAACCGCTCTGCACGGCGATGGGATCGCCGCGCCGCATGGTCACCAGCTGGATCGCCCAGGGGATCACGGCGAAGAGAGACAGCATCCCCCATGACGCCAAGGAAGCCTGCCAGCCGAAGGCGTTCGCCAGCGGCACGGCCGTCATCGCGGGCAGCGTCGCGCCGGACTGCATCAGCAAGGCGAACACCATCACCATCGAGGCCTGGCGGTCGGGAAAGTACTTCTTCACCAGCGGGGCGCCGACGACATTGCCGATGCCCATGCCCGTCAAGGCCACGGCACTCAGGGCCATGAACAGGGGTGCGCTGGCCATGAAAGGACGGGCCAGGGTCCCTGCCGCGGCCAGTGCCATGGCCAGCAGCGCGGTGGATTCGGCACCGAGCCTGCGCACGATCACGGGTGCCAGGAAGCCGGCTGCGCCGAAGCACAAGGTGGGGAGCATGCCGATCAGCGTCGCCCCCGCCGTGCCGATGCCGAGCGCGCTGCGGACGTCGCCGAGCAGCGGCGACAGGCCGGTGACGGCATGCCGCAGCGTGACGCCCAGCAGCACGAGTCCGAGGAGGACTGCCGCCCGGCCCTGCCACAGGCCGGGCCTCGATGGGGCCGGGTTGTCGGCCTGCGCAGCGACAGGGACGCGCAGTGCCGCGTGGGTGGACCTGATGTTCACGATGCCGCCTTTGAATCGCCGTCGATCGGGAACATCTGACCGGAGATCGTGCGGGCATGCGGCCCCGCGAGGAAGACGGCCAGCTCCGCGATGTCGGCGGGGTCGATGAACTTCTTCACCGATTGATTGGCCAGCGCGGAATCGGTCTCTTCCTGGACGGTGCGCCCGGACAGCTTGGCGCGCCCCTCGAAGACCGATTGAATGCGCGGCCCGTCGACCGCGCCCGGGTGGATGGTGTTGGTCGTGATCCCGAACGGGCCCAGCTCCATCGACAAGGTCTTGGCGAAGCCGACCAGTCCCCACTTCGTGGTGGAGTAGGCCACCCGATTCGGATAGCCGAATCGGCCTGCCAGCGAAGACATCACGATGATCGAGCCGGCCGGGGACTGCTTGAGCAGCGGAATGGCCCGCTGCGTGACCATGAAGGTGCCGTTCAGGTTGACGTTGACGACGGCGTTCCAGGTGTCCACCGGATAGTCGGCGACGGGCGCCGTGGCGCCGGCGATGCCCGCGTTGTTGACCAGCACGTCCAGGCCGCCCAGCTTCCGTGCCACGTCCGCGAAGAGCTTGTCGAGATCGGCCGGCTTGCTCACGTCGCCGACGGTGCCGGTGATCGCGGGCGTCTGCCGGGTGATCTCCGCGACGGCCTGCGCATTGACGTCGGCGATGTGCACGCGCGCGCCGCGGGCCACGAATGCCTTGGCGATGGCCAGGCCGATGCCGCCGGCGCCGGCGGTGATGAGTACGCGTTGGGACATGGTTCTCTCCTTATGGTGGATGGTTGGCTGAGGGACTTTCAGGCCTTGCGGGGCGGCAAGGTCAGCTCGCGCACGATGAAGGCATGCAGTTCGCCGATGTAGTTCCGCAGGAACTTCTTCGTGCCGTCGTCGGTGATGTCGCCGTCGGCGGTGATGAGCCCGGGTTTGAACTGCACATAGGCTTCCATCGCGTTCATCAGCGGCGCGTTGCAGAAGCTCAGCACGCCGCGCAGGTGGCTTTGCGCGACCGCGGTGCCGATGGCACCCGGCGAGGCGCCGATCACGCCCGTGGGCTTGCGCGAGAAGGCGTTCTGGCCCCAGGGCCGCGTGCCCCAGTCGATCGCGTTCTTCAGGCCCCCCCGGGATCGAGCGGTTGAATTCGGGCGTCACGAAGAGCAACGCGTCGACATCGGCGATGGCCTGCTTGAAGGTCCGTGCGACGGGCGGGTAGTCGGCATCGAAGTCCTGGCTGTAGAGCGGCAGGTCCTTGATGGCGATCTCGCCCAGCACCAGATCGGGCGGCGCCAGCTTGACCAGCGCCTTGGCAAGCAGGCGGTTGATCGATGTCGAGGACAGGCTGCCGATGAGATATCCGACTTTGTAGGTGGCCATGGGTTGCTCCTGTGAAGTGGGTGGGGGAAGCGCCGCCTTGCGCCCGGGCCCGCGATCAGGACGGGCCGGGCTGCGGTTCCAGGTACTCGATGGACGGGTGGCCGCGGTGGTGCATGAACTCGCGCAGCACGAGCAAGGTTGCAGCCGCTTCGCGACCGGCGGGCAGGCCTTGCATCGACTGGGGCTGGCCCTGCGCCGCCAACGCCAGGCGGCTGAACCAGGACTCGACGAGCTCGACGCTCATCAGCGGTCCGCACACGGCCGCCCACGGGCGCAGGGCAGGGGAGTTGCTGCAGAGCGGGCCGGCGGCGAGTGCGCGCGGGCCCAGCCGCATGATTTCGTCTTCGGTGGCGTCGATGGCGCGCTCGATCTCCGGTGCGGTGGGCGGATCGTGGTGAAAGAAATACCGGGCGATGCGAGCCGCGCCCAGATCGAGGCGGCGCTCGGCCTCGGGCCGGTCGCCCATACGCGCCCGCACGACGAATGCTTCTTCGCCGAACTGCAGCCAGGTCGACGGCACAACCGCCTCGTTCAAGCGCCGAACGATGGCGTCGACCGCGCGCCCGTCGATGCCATGGCCCAGTCCGGGAAAGCGGTCCAGCGTGGCCATGGCGCGCAGGCCCTGCAGCTGCGCCAACGCGCCGACAGCGCCCTACACCGGCATCACGGCATCGGCGTCGCCATGCATCAGATGGATGCGGACAGCGGGGTCGGCCACGCGCGGCGGCTGCGCGAAACGGCCCGACAGCGCCACGACGCGGCTGGCCGGCGCATGTTCGAGCTGCGTCGATTCGAGGGCCATGATCGCGCCCTGCGAGAAGCCGATCAGCGTCGTCTCGGTCGGCGTCAGCACGCTGGCCTGCTGCCACTGCTGCACCGTCTGTACGAAGCCGGCCATGGCCGCCGCCACCCGCGCCGGCCGATTCGCCTCGGTGACGCCCTGCACCGGGAACCACTGCCAGCCGCGCCCCGCAGGCTGCGGCGCCTGAACGCTGACGATCAGCGCGTCGGGCAGGTGTGGCGCCAGCGCCTCGCCCAGCAGCAAGTCGCGGGCGTTCGAGCCGACGCCGTGGAACAGCAGCACCAGCCGCCGTGGCGCCGAAGGGTTCTGGACGATCATCGTGTGGGTGTTCATGAGTTTCTCGTTGAGCAGGCCGTGCCGAACACGAAGGCGTCCATCGACAGCACACCGTGGGTGATGCCGCCGTCGATCGGCGCGGCCGGCAGGGCCGCCGCCGCAGCGCCTGCGGCCACCAGCAGCGGCCAGAAGTGTTCCGTGGTCGGATGCGCACGCCGCGCGTGCGGCGCCAGGGTCAGCGTCTGGCGCAGACTGGCGCTGTCGCCCCTGACGACGGCGTCACGCACCCACGCCGCGAACTCGGCGACATACGCCTCGTCAGCCCCCGGGCCCGCGCGGAATTCGCCCAGGTTGTGTGTCAGGCTGCCCGAACCGACGATCAGCACGCCCTCGTCGGCCAGCGGTGCCAGCGTTGCGCCGAAGGCCCATGCGCTGTCGCCGTCCAGGCGCGACGGCAGCGAGACTTGGAAGGCCGGCACGTCGGCCGCGGGATACAGGTGCCGCAGCGGCACCCAGGCGCCATGGTCCAGGCCGCGGCGCTCGTCGGGCAGCGGTGCCCAGCCCGCCTCCCTCAGCAGGTCCAGCGCGCGCTGTGCCAGTGCCGGGTGGCCGTCGACGGCGTAGGTGATCTCGTACAGCGACGGGTCGAAGCCGCCGAAATCGTGGATCGTCCGCGGGCGGGCGGCGAGGCCCACGGAGGGGCTGACCGTCATCCAGTGGGGCGACACCACCAGCACCGCGCGCGGCCGGGCCAGCGCGCGGCCCAATGCCGCCAGCTTCGGGCCGGCCAGGCCGGGCTCGATGGCGAAGGTCGGCGCACCGTGGGAGACGAACAGGCTGGGCAGGCGGTTCATGGCGCAGGGGCTCCTGAAGCGGTCAAGGCGATGTCCGCTCGGTTCAGCGCGCAGCCCGGTCGGCCAGCGCCGCGTCCACCGACAGCCGCCCGGCGCCGCTGAGCAGCAGCGACACCGACACGGCCAGCAGCGCCAGCGCGTACTCGTAGCCGTTCTTGGCCAGGAACAGGCCGTTGCCGATGTGCACCGAGAGGATGGCCACCAGCATCGCGAAGGCCAGCGCCGCTGCGGCAGGCCGAACCAGCAGGCCCAACAGCAATGCCAGGCCGCCGAAGAACTCGGCACTGCCGGCCAGCAGCGCCATCAGGTAGCCCGGAGTGAGGCCGATCGACGCCATGAACTGGCCCGTCCCTTCCAGGCCGTAGCCGCCGAAGGCGCCGAACAGCTTCTGCGCGCCGTGGGCGACGAAGATGATGCCGATGGGGATGCGCAGGGCCAGCGGGGCCCAGCCGGCGCGGGTGGCCAGCAAGCGCTGCAGTACGTACGACGGTGCGCTCAGGGCGGCGGCGGGCCGGGTGATTTCGAGGGTGCGGGTGTTCATGTCGGGTTCCTTCGTGAGGAGTTGTGGATCGATGGAGGGACTTTAGAAGTTGCGAAGCAGAAGATAAACATGCTTAAATGAAATCAACTGTCTCAAAAATCGAAACAATCAAGGACGCCGATGGACCGCTTCGAGGAAATGCGCGTGTTCGCCGCCGTGGTCGATGCCGGCAGCTTCATCGGCGCCAGCGACGCGCTGCTGATGTCCAAGGCCGCGGTGTCGCGGCGCGTCGCCGAGCTGGAATCGCGCCTGGGCGTGCGGCTCCTGCACCGCACCACGCGCAAACTGTCGCTGACGCCTGAAGGCGAGGTCTTCCACGGCCGCTGCCGCGAGCTGCTGGGGGGCGTCGACGAGGCCGAGAGCGAGATCACCTCGAAGAGTGGCGAGGCCAGCGGCGTGCTGCGCATCAACGTGCCCTTTTCCTTCGGCCTGCTGCACCTGGCGCCGCTGTGGGCGGAGTTCATGGCGCTGCACCCGAAGGTGGTGCTCGACGTGACGCTGGCCGACCGCGTGGTCGATCTCGTCGAGGAAGGCTTCGACATGGCGGTGCGCATCGCCCGCCTGCCCAACTCGACATTGGTCAGCCGGCTGCTGACGTCGACGCGCATGGTGTTGTGCGCGTCGCCGGCCTACCTGCAGGCCCGAGGCCAGCCGGCGCGCCCATCCGATCTGGCGAGCCACGATGTGCTGTCCTACAGCCTGTTGTCGATGGGGGATGAATGGGAGTTCACCGGGCCCCAGGGTTCTGCCTCGGTCAAGGTGACGCCGCGCATGCGGAGCAACAGCGGCGACACCTGCCGCGTGGCTGCGCTGCGCCACCAGGGCATCGTGCTGCAGCCCAGCTTCCTGGTCGGCCCGGACCTGCTGGCCGGCACGCTGGTGGAGGTGATGCCGGCGTGGCGCTCGATCGAGCTCGGCGTCTACGCGGTCTTCCCCTCTCGCAAATTCGTCTCGCCGAAGGTCCGCATCATGATCGAGTTCCTGGTCGATGCTTTCAGGATGCGGGGCTGGCCGGCGTGATCGAAGGCTGGCGCCAGGAATTGGACGCCCTGGGCCTAGGCGCGGCGGTGAGGGGCTCAGACCTGCTCGCCGGCCAGCAGCAGCGCACCGGCGCCGTCGTTCAGGCCGCCGGCGTTGCCCGCGGTCATGCCGCCGTCGCGCCGGACGCCGCCCTTGACCTGTCCAGGGCCTCGCCGCTTCGGGTGGCGCAAGCGGCCGTGCCGACGCCATCCATGGCGGCCTCTGCTGTGTCCGACCGCCGTCGTCGGCGTCCCGATGGGCGCGCCGCTGCAGCCCGACACGCAACCGGGCATGAGGTCGTTCATCGCCACGCGCCGGACTCGAACGGACCCCTGCTCGCCGACGGTGATGTCCTGTCAGCCGATTCGAGCGCGCCGGCGCGCACGGGATGCCAGCGTGCATCCCCGGCCCTGCCCCGGGAGCATCGACGTGGCCGCGGCCGGATTTCTTGCGCCGCCGGCGGCGCGGGTGTAAGGAACCGCGCGGCCGGCTCGTCCAAACCGACACCATCCTCGGCACCAGCTCATGCACGCCACCCTCCCACTGCTCACCCAGACCGACTTTCCGGCGCTGCGACGCGTCGCCGTCGAGACGCTACAGGTCAACCTCGGCTATCGATGCAACCAGAGTTGCGTGCATTGCCATGTCAACGCCGGACCCCATCGAACCGAGGACATGTCGGCCGACACGGTCGCCGTCGTCATCGACTTCCTGGCCGCGAACGCGGGCGTGCGCGTGCTGGACCTGACCGGCGGCGCACCGGAGCTGAACCGGCATTTCCGCGCCCTCGTGGTCGCCGCCAGGCGACGCGGCGTGCGCGTCGTCGACCGCTGCAACCTGACCATCCTCGAAGTCCCGGGTCAGGAGACGCTGGCGGATTTCCTCGCCGCGCACGAGGTCGAGGTCGTGGCCTCGCTACCCTGCTACCTCGAAGACAACGTCGACCGCCAGCGCGGCAAGGGGACCTTCGAGGCCAGCATCCGCGCCCTGCAGCGCCTGAACGCGCTGGGCTACGGCAAGCCCGGGTCGGGCCTGATCCTGAACCTCGTGTACAACCCGCAGGGCGCCAGCCTACCGCCGGCCCAGGGGCCGCTCGAGCGCGACTACCAGCGCCTGCTCGGCGAGCGCCATGGGGTGGTGTTCAACGAGCTGTACACGCTGGCCAACATGCCGATCCAGCGCTTCGGCTCGATGCTGGTCTCCAAGGGCCAGTTCAACGCCTACATGACGCTGCTGCGCGATGCGCACCGCGACGAGAATCTGCCCCAGGTCATGTGCCGCAAGCTGCTCAGCGTCGACTGGCAGGGCTATCTCTACGACTGCGATTTCAATCAGCAGCTAGCCCTGCCGATCCGGCTCGATGGCCGGACGCGCGTGCATCTCGGCGAGGTCGGCGCGGGCCGACTCGAAGGGGAACCCATACGGGTCGCCGATCACTGCTTCGGCTGCACCGCCGGCCAGGGTTCGAGCTGCGGCGGCGCGCTCGAACCCGCAACCGCTGCGGCTCCCGGCTGCGGCCTCTGAGCGTGGCGCCTATCCATCGCGAGGGCAAAAGATGAATTCACTCCAAGGCCTGTTCTTCTGGGGCTTCCTGCTCGTCTTCGGCGTCGTGATGTACCTCGTCGTGCCGCGCTCGAGAAACGAGGGCGGCTTCTTCCGCGGCCACAACGACGCCGGCCGGCCGGCCTCGGAGGGGACGCTGATGATGAGCATCTTCATCAGCTGGATCTTCGCCAAGTCGGTCACCAACGCGGCCAATCTCGGCGCCCGCTACGGCATCGTCGGCGGTCTGGCCTACGCGGCCTACTGGCTCTCGATCCCGGTGGCCGGCATCGTCATCTATCGCATCCGCACGCGCCAGGGGGCGACCGGACTGATCCCGTTCCTGATCGGCAAATACGGGCGCGGCGCGGCGATGGCGTTCTCGCTCGCGATCCTGATCCGGCTGTTCAACGAGGTCTGGAGCAACACCTCGGTCGTCGGCGGCTACTACGGCGACAGCGGCTCGGGCACCTTCATCGCCTCGGCGCTGCTGTTCACCGCGGCCGTGCTGTTCTACAGCCTCAAGGGCGGCCTGCGCAGCTCGCTGTACAGCGACGTCATCCAGGCCGTCGTGTTCATCGTCTTCCTCGTCGTCGTGCTGATCTACGTGCTGCCGGCGCAGCCGCCGCGCGAGCTGCTGTCGCAGGGCCGTTTCGCGCTCGACTCGGGCGGCGACCTGCTGCTCGTCGCGCTGCTGCAATCGCTGTCGTACCCCTTCCACGACCCGGTGCTCACCGATCGCGGCTTCATCACGCGCGAACGCACGATGCTCAGGGCTTTCGTCGTCGCCGGACTGCTCGGCTTCAGCGCCATCTTCGCGTTCAGCCTCGTCGGCGTGCAGGCGCGGCTGCATGGCCTGGCGCCGAGCGCCAACGTGCCGGCCCAGGTCGCGCGCGGCCTCGGTTTCGCCGGCTATTTCGCCATGATCGTCGTGATGGTGACCTCGGCCGGATCGACGCTGGATTCGACCTTCACCTCGCTGTCCAAGCTCGTGGCGCGCGAGTTGCCGCTGCTCGCCGGCCGCATGCCGTCGCCCAAGGCGATGACGGTCGGATCGCTGACGATGGTCAGCTTCGCCCTGCTCGGCAACCTGCCGATGATCGCCGGCACGAGCATCCTCGCGGCGACGACCATCAGCGGCACGATGGTCATCGGGCTGGCGCCGATCTTCATCTTCTCGGGGCTCGTCGAGCGCTCGCCGGCCTCGTTCCATCTCGCTTTCTGGACCGGCATCGGGCTCGGATTCATGGACGCCTTCGGCCTTGTGCCACAGTCCTGGGCCATCGGCAGCGGCAAGTTCGGCCTGCTGCTGGGAACGAACCTGTACGGGCTGCTGCTCTGCACGGCCGCGTTCTTCGTGCCGCTGCTGCTGGCGCGCCGGCGCACCGGCCCCTCGGGAGCGCCGGCTTGAAAGGACCGGGCAGGTCCTGTCCGTTGCACTATCGCTATGGATCGGCGGCCCTGAAAAGCGCGCCTGCGCAGCCGGCGCAGACGCTTTATGTCGTCGGCGGCCTGTACGGCAATCGGCCTGCGCTGGATGCCGTCGAGTCGATGGCGGCGGCCGAGGCCGCAACGCCGGTCCTGTGCTTCAACGGCGATTTCAACTGGTTCAACGTCGACGACGCCGAATTCGAAGTCGTCAATCGGCGCGTGCTCGCGCATGCAGCGATCCTCGGCAACGTCGAGGCCGAACTCCTGGCCCCGGGCGACGACGCCGGTTGCGGCTGTGCCTACCCTGATCAAGTCGATGACGGTGTCGTCGAGCGCTCGAACCGGATCCACGCCCGCCTCGCGCAGACGGCAGCGCGCCATCCGGACCTGCTCGGCCGCATCGCGAGGCTGCCGATGCTCGCCCGCTACGAAGTGGCCGGCTGCCGCATCGGCGTCGTCCACGGCGACGCCGAATCGCTCGCGGGCTGGGAATTTGGCATCGAGGCACTGGACGATCCAGCCCGCCTGCCCTGGCTCTTATCGGTCTTTTCCGATGCCGATGTCGATGTCTTCGCCAGCACCCATACCTGCCTGCCGGTGATGCGCCGCTTTGCGCAAGACGGCGGTCGTAGCGGTTGGGTGGCGAACAACGGCGCGGCCGGCATGCCCAACTTCAAAGGCGATCTCGCTGGGCTTTGCACGCGCATCGCGGCGACGCCCTCGCCGCACCCCGTGCTGCAGGAGATTCGCGCAGGCGAGGCGTTCGTCGCGTTGCTGCCCGTGAGGTACGCGGTGGAGCGCTGGCAGCAGGCGTTTCTGGCCCAATGGCCGGCGCATTCCCCCGCCTGGACCTCGTACTTCGCCCGCATCACCTACGGCCCGGCGTTCACGCCCGATCGGGCCTTGGCCTGACCGGCGCGCGTCGACCACTGGGGTCGCAGGACGATGCCAGCCATCTTGGGGCAGGTCCGGCCTGCGTTCAACATGGGCGATGTCCAGCACCGCACCCGGGACGGGTCGCGCGCATTTCGGCCTCCGGGCCATGACCGCGGAAGAGGGCGATCGCCTCGGCGCCATGGGCATGCGCGGGACGCCTGGCCCGACGTCGCGCCGGCGCCGGCCGAGTTGCGCCGGTCGCGCCCCGCGGTGCGGTTCACGATGCCGCCGAGGCCGCTGGTGGTCGACGTCTCGCGCCGCAACGCGCTCGGGCGTCGAACCGATGCAGGCGGTCCGGAGGGCCTGCCGGTTTCGAATCCGGACCGCGGCGACGATTTCGTCGACGACGGCCGCACGGATCGCGCAGGGCATCTGCGCACCTTGCCGCAGGCGCTCGCATCCGATCGGTCGGCCATCGGTCGGCCATCTGTCGGCCAATGGCCGGCGATCACTGGGCCTTGATGTCGGCCTTGTTGAATTCCGTGATCGGCTTGGTGGGTGCCGTGGCGCCGATCGCCATCAAGGCATAGCCCTTGTTCTGCCAGTAGGTCAGGGCGTAAGGCCCGGCGGGAATCACCGTCACGAACCCGTGCAGGTCCTCGGGCTTGAACCCCAGGGCCGCGGCATCGTTGCGGCAGACCTCGAATTTCACGCCTTGCTGGGCGAAGCTGGCCGCGCGGTCGACGATGTCCTTGTATTTGGCGTAGTTCTGCTTCGCCCACAGCACGACCTCGGGCCCGTGGGAGACGATCACGACCTTGAGCGGGTCGAAGTCGCGCGGGCCGAACTCCGTCGTCGCCTTCATGAGGGCGGCCAGATTGTTGAAGACGATGCCGACGGTCTTCGGGTCGGAGAAGTTGAAGTCCCAGACGACCTTGAGCGTCTTCAGGCTCTCGATGTCGCCGTAGCTGCTGAAATGCGCCGTGCCGTAGGGGCCGGCGGTTTTGTCCTGAGCCAGCGCCGACACCACACCCGACATCAGGCCGAGGGCCAGGATCAGCCGGTACGAAAGCTTGTGCACGTTCTGTCTCCTCTTTGTGATCGCGCAAGCATCGCGCAGGCTGGTGCCTGGCGCCATCGGCGCTTGCCCTGCCTGCGCAGCGGCGGCTCAGGGCGCCTTCGCCTTGATCGCGAACTGGAAGCCGTTGCCGCCGATCAGCTCGACCGTCGGCCGATACCAGCCCGGCTTGTCGCCGGCCTTGAACTGGATCGCGAGCAGGCCCGGATTCGGCTTGCCGCCACCCATCGCGGCGGGATAGCCGGCGCTGCGCAGCACCTCGCCCGACAGCAGCGGCGTGCCGTCGGCGCGCAGCGGGCTCGTCGCGGACTGGCCGGTGGCGCCCTGCGGCGCCGCGCCGATGATGCCGCCGACGACCTTGTCGACGGCCGGATCGAGCCGGTGGTCGCCATTCGTGTCCTGCACCAGCAGGCCGCCGGTGTAGCGCGGGTAATGGACGAGGTCGCGCGGCGCGATGCCGACGCCGTTCATCGGCTTGCCCTGCGCATCCCACAGCAGCACGCCCAGCAGCAGGGGCGCGAGCTGGCCGGGAGCGGTGCGCTGGATGGTCGAGTTCAGCGGCGGGGCGAGCTGGAAATCGGTCGGCGCCAGACGTGCCTGCGGTGCCTGCGCCAGGATGTCGATGTGGCCCTTCCAGACCTCGATCGCATGACCGTCGGCGGCGGCATGGGTGACGGTCACCGGATAGGAACCCGGCGCCGGATCGATGAAAGTCTCGCCGCGCAGATGGATGACCTTGATGCCCGGCGCGTTCGCGCCGTCGATGGCGATGTCACGGGTGGCCGTGACCACCATCGCATGGCCGGCCTCGTCGTAGGCGATGCGGTACTGGCCGGCCAGATGCACGTCGCGCTGCGGCCAGCCCTTGGTCAGCACCAGGTTGCGGTCGGTGTCGGCGCTGATCGGCGCGCGGGGGTTGCGCCTGAAGCTCTGCGGCAGCGTGAGCCGCAACGTGTCGCCGGCTTGCATGCCGAAGCCGGGCGTCGCCGGACTCGAGTCCGGGTTCAGGACGAACACCATATTGGTCGGCTGCCCGGTGACGTTGCCGTCGAAGCTGATCGGCGAGGCTGCGGTGGCGAGCGTGCGCTCGAGCGGCGCCGTCGAGGTGGCGCAACCGGCGGCCGCGACGACCGCGACGACCAGGGCAATAACTGTTTTGAACATGGATCTTCCTCGTTGGTATGAAGCGTTCAAGATGCCGTCAAAGGCTGACGGCGAAATTCACCCAGGCGTCGGGGAGCCGATTCAGCACTTGGGCTTCCAGCCATTTGTCGCCGCCGGTCAGGATGGCGACACCCATCAAGCCCAGCAGCAGCGCGAAGACAAAGCGCACGCGCTCGATGCGCGCCAGCACCCAATCCCGCACGCCGACGAATCCGCGCCGGGTCAGGTAGGCGACGCCCACCAGCGGGATCGCCGCGCCGAGGCCGAAGATGCCCAGGGCGATGCCCCCGCGCGTCACGCCGCCCTGGCTCGCGACCAGGGTCAGCGCGGAGCCCAGCAGCGGGCCGGAGCAGGGGCTCCAGACCAGGCCGAGCACACCGCCGAGGGTGAAGGCGCCGATCAACGACCCGCTGTCGAGCCGCGTCGAAGCGGCATGGGCGGAACTCGCGATCGGCAGCATCCAGCCGGCAAAGCGCTCGCCGAGTGCCGGCACCAGCATGACCAGCGCAAAGGCGATCAGCAGTGCCGCGCCGCCGGTCCGCACCGTCTGCTCGTCGATCCCCAGGGCCGGCCCGAGCGCACCCAGGGCCATGCCGATGACGGCGAAGGAGGCGATCATTCCCGTGCCCATCGCGAGCGGCGCGTAGCGGTTGCGCTGCAAGGCGCCGCCCAGGACCAGTGGCAGCAGCGGGAAGACGCAGGGCGACAAGGTGGTCAGGCTGCCCGCGGCCAGGCTCAGGCCCAGCTGCGGCAGCGAGAAGGCGATCGACATCGCGCCGGCTCCTCTTACAGCGCCGACTTCAGCGCCTGGCGCAGGTCGTCGGCCGAGGTGTCGCCGACGAGGCGCGCGACCTCCTTGCGTCCCTTGAGCACCACGAGCGTCGATTGCGAATTGATCCTGAAGCGCTTCTTCAGGTCCCGCTCGGTGTCGTAGTTGACGCTCAGGATGGTCAGGTCCAGCCCCTTCTCGGACTTCATGGCCTGGAACACCTTGTCCTGCGCGCGGCAAGTCGGGCACCAGTCGGCCCGGAAATGCAGCGCCAGCGGCTGGCCGCCGGCCTCGGCCTGGGCCAGCGCCTGCGGGGTGTAAGGCTTGATGGCGAGGGCGTGCGCCAGGGCGGCGGTACCGACCAGGAGTGCGGCGACAATGGTCTTGGCAAGTTTCATCGGGGGCCTTTCGCGAGATGCGTTGCAGGAGGGTATGAACTCCTAATTCGCGTCCGCCCGGCGATCGGTTACAGGCCATCGGACTTTTTTTGCGGCGACGCTGTAACCGATCTGCCCGCGACGGCGAAATACGCAGTGAGCCCCGTGCCCGAAGATCTCGAACAACGGCTTCGTCCGCTGTGGCTCGGCGCCCAGATGGGCGACGAAGCAGCCTACCGCCAGGCCCTGGGCCTGGTGGCCGACCGGCTTCGGGGGTACTTTGCGAGCCGGTTGAACGGCCTTTCACAAGACGTCGAGGATCTGGTGCAGGAAACCTTGCTGGCGCTGCATCTGCAGCGGGGTACCTACGACAACGGCACCCCGGTGACGGCCTGGGTGCATGGCATCGCGCGCCACAAGCTCGTCGACGCCTGGCGCCGGCGTGGACGCCAGGACCGGCTCTTCGACTCCTTCGACGAGCTGCCCGAGGCCTTGCATCCGGCGGCCGAGGAGGCTTCCGGCAGCCGGCATGACCTGGTGCAACTGCTCGCGCAACTGCCGGGCGCGCAACGCCGCTCGATCGTCGCGACCAAGCTCGAGGGTCTGTCGGTCGTGGATGCGGCGCGGCGCGAAGGCGTGTCCGAGTCGGCCGTCAAGATCAACGTGCATCGCGGGCTGAAGCGGCTGGCCTTGCTCATCCGGGGCGGATCATGAAGACCGATCAACTCATCGAACTGCTGGCCACCCAGGCCGGCCCGGCACCGCGCCGGGCGGTGCAGACGCGCCTGACGCTGGCTGCGGGTCTGGGGGCCTTGCTCAGTGCCGCCGCAGCGCTGGCCGCGCTCGGACTCAACCCGGGCCTGCTCGCGATGGGCTCGGCCCTGGCGGTGAAGCTGGCTTATGTCGCCGGACTGATGTTCGGCGCTGCCCGGCTGGCTGACCGAGTTTCGCGGCCGGCGACCGCCTGGCGCGGGGCCGCCCTGGGCCTTGCAGCCGTCGTGCTCGTGATGGCGGCGTTCGCGGCGACGGTCTACGCCACGACGGCGCAAACGCAGCGGTCGGCACTGCTGCTCGGGCATTCCTGGGTCTCCTGTTCGTGGCGTGTCGCAGCGCTGTCGCTGCCCGCCTTCGGCGCGGTGATCGTCGCGATGCGGGGGCTGGCGCCGACGCGGCCGCGGCTGGCCGGCTGGGCCGCCGGACTGCTCGCGGGCTGCCTGGGCGCCCTGGGCTACGCGCTCCATTGCCCCGAGTGGTCGCCGCTGTTCGTGCTGGTCTGGTATACGCTCGGCATCCTGGCGCCGGCAGCGGTGGGCGCCGCGCTCGGGCCGCGCTGGCTGCGCTGGTAGCAGATCACGATCCGCGCCGCGGCCCCTCGGCTTCCAGGGCGTCCAGATCGGCGGCCCAATCGAGGGGAGTGCTCAACACCTCGAGCCGGTGGTCACGGAGCGCCGAGTCCCGAACGGCGCGTCGCGCCAACCAGCGGCACGAGTGGTCGTCGATGCCGTCGAGCGCGAAGCGATCGACCAGGGACATCGTCGTCGCGGCGTCGAACCAGTGGCCTTCGGTGACCCAGCGATTGACGGTGAACAAGGCGACCGGCAGGCCGCGCGCGTCCAGCGAGATCGCGAACAGGTGGCTCGGCGCGGTACGCGACCAGCGCGGCCGACCGGGCCGCAAGTAGCGACGCCGGCCCGAGGCGGTGGCATGCCAGAACAGGTGCAGGTGGCCATGCTCCAGTTCGCCGTCGCGATGGGCGTGGTAACAGAACTGGGATCCGTGCCGCGTGTCGACGATATCGTTGTCCGGGCAGTGATCGAACTCGACCACCTCGCGACTGCCGATCCAGCTTTGCAGCAAGATCCCGACGCCGCCGTCGCGGCGGCAAACGACGCGATGCAACGGCGCGCGATCGCCAGGTCCGCCGCCAGCTGCGGGGCGGCGGCCCGGCGCCGATCGCGCTGCGATGTCCGGGATCCATTCATCGGCGATGAGGAGCCCGTCCGCCGCCTTGCGACGGTGGGGCACCGGTGTCTATCACCGCTTCGCTGCACCCTTGGCCTTGGCCCGGGCCTTGTGCGCGGCCGTCGCACCGCGGGCCTTGCAGGCGCCGCACTTCGCGGCGCCCGCCCTGGGCGCGCACGGGGCGCCCGCGCAGGTGGCCGCGAAGGCGTTGCCGCTCAGGGCGGCGGCGGTGACGACGGCGGATGCCAGCGCCTGGGCGAGCCGGTATGAAAGTCCGTTCATGATCGAGGATCGCCTGCGGTGGAAAGAACGAGGGGTCGGGTACGCCACCGCGCCGGAGCGCCGGCGCGGGCATGCATGGATCGCGGCGCGATCCATCGCATCGGGGGCCGCGCTGCGCCCTGGTGCATGCGCGGCGGATCGCATGCCGGGCCGCGGATTCATCGCGGCTGCCGGCGTGTCGCCAGCCAATGGTCGATCGACAGCCTGCCGGGGCCATGGGCCATGAGGTAGAGGAAGATCGCGGCCCAGGTGCCATGGGTCGGATAGGCATCGGGGTAGACGAAGATCTCTATCACCAGCGTCATGCCCAGCAGCGCGAGCGCCGAGAAGCGCGTCGCCAGCCCCAGCAGCAGCAGCAGCGGGAACAGATGCTCGGCCGTCGCCGCCAGCGGCGCGGCGATGCCGGGCGCGATGAAGGGCAGCTTGTATTCGTCGCGGAACAGCGCGACGGCGCTGTCGGACAGGCGCGGCCAGCCCAGATGGACCTCGCCGGTGATGACGTCGACGACGAAGCCCTGCACCTTCGTCTGCCCCGAGGTCCAGAACACGGCGGCGATCGAGATGCGGGCGATGAGCGCGATGAAACTGTCGGGGATGCGTTTGCAAAGGGCGATCGCGCTCGCCGGCCAGCGCGCACCGTCGGTGGCGGCGGCCCGTTCGCTGCCCAGGGTCTGCGTATTCATGCGTCGAATCTCCGCGCTAGATGGATCGAAATGTCGGCGCCATGGCGCTGCGGCAGCGCCAGCGCCGCAGCGAGACCGAGATCGGCTGCCGCGCCGCCGGAAGCGAGCCGTTCCATGCCCGCGGCCCGGCCGGGCCGGGCCGGTCCGGGTCGATCAGGGCGGGCGCGGAAATCGGCGCGCGCATGCGCCGGCTTCGCGACCTGCGCCGCCTTCATGCGGCCTCCTGCGGGGCCGCCTGGCGCGGCGCGGACCGCGCGCCCGCCATCACGACCTCGGCGCGGCGCGCTTCGGTGATCAGGACGTCCAGCGCCGGCACGTCGTGGTCGCGTTCGAGCAGCGTCGGCAACGGCCCGAGGCGCTCGATCAGGCGTTCGTACAGCGCCCAAACGGCAGCGTCGACGGGGCTGCCATGGCTGTCGATCAGCAGCGGCGCGCCGGCGGCGTCGATGTCGCGCGCAAATCCGGCCAGATGAACCTCGCCGACCGCATGCAGCGGCAGCGCATCGATGTAGTGCCAAGCATCGCGTCCATGGTTGGTGCAGGAGACATGGGCGTTGTTGACGTCGAGCAGCAATCCGCAGCCGCTGCGCCGCACGACGGCGCCCAGGAACTCGGCCTCGCTCATCGTCGAGGCCTCGAATTCGACGTAGGTCGCCGGGTTCTCGAGCAGGATGCGCCGACCAAGCCGCTCCTGCAGCCGCTCGACATGCCGGCACACCCGGTCCAGCGTCGCCGCGTCATAGGGCAGCGGCAGCAGGTCGTTGAGAAAGGCGCCGCCATGGCTGGACCAGGCCAGATGCTCGGAAAACGAGGCCGGCTCGTAGCGCTGGGCGAGCTGCGCCAGCCGGTCCAGATGGTCCTCGTCGAGCGGCGCCTCGCCGCCGATCGACAGCCCGACGCCATGCATCGACAGCGCGTGGCGCTCGCGGATGCGGCCCAGGTAATGGTGGAATGGTCCGCCGTCGACCATGTAGTTCTCGGCATGGACCTCGAAGAAACCGAGGTCCGGCCGGCACGCCAGCACGTCGGCGAAATGCTCGGACTTGAGCCCGACGCCGATGCGCGCGGGCAGCTCGAAGGTCGCGCCGGACATGGTTTATCGGCCCTGCCTGTCCTCGAGCGCGACGCCGAGACATTGCGCTTCGTCGGTCGCGCGGAAGGTGTCAGGGAGCGCCGCGAGCGCCGCGCCCGGCGCGAGGGCGACGGCCGCGAGCGGGGTGGTATGCGCATGCATGGTGGGCTCCGGGTCGGTGGGTGGACGGTTCGATCAGCGAGCTTGGGCGCCGTCGCTTCGACGCCGGAAGTCGAGTTCGACCTTCGTGGTTCTTAGACGGCGTGCGGCGGCGAGTCCTTACAGCCGCAGCGACGCGAACCCGGCGCCCCTGCGCGGCGCCGGATCGGCGCGGCGGTCGTCACGGGCGCACCCTGCGCCGCGTCCAAGCGGCGTCGGCGCGCAGCATCGACGCTGCAACGCAAGCAAAGTTGCGGCGCTGCATGAAAGCGGTCCGGGGCGGGTCTTGGATTCCCGCACGACGTGGCCGATGCGGGAGCGTGCACTTCCGGGTCGAAGGACCTCGCCCGCCTCATCGCTCAGCGCGCCCCGGCCGCCGCGCCGAAACGCCGCATGAAGCGGCGATCGATGCGGTCCTTCCAATGCCACACCCAGCGCCCGCTCCAGCACCAGCGTCCCCAGGTCGCGAGCGCATGGCGGTCGCCGGTGCTGATGAGGTAGAGCGCGCGCGCCTGCGGCCGCCACGCAGGCGGACTGTGCCCCGCGCAGAGCGCGCGCAGGCTGCGCACGAGCGCGGGCCCGGCCCGCACGGCATAGACGCCCGACTTGGGGCGCGGGTCCGCGTAGGCCGCGACATCGCCGGCGGCGACGACGCCGGGGTGTGAAATGCTCTGCAGGGACCGGTCGACCCGGATGTAGCCCTGCGCGTCGGTGGCCAGGCCCGCAGCGGCCGGCCACGCCGCCGCCGCCGCCCCGGTGGCGACGATGCAGGCGTCGAACGGCAGGTCCGGCGCGCCGTCGAGGCGCAGCCGCTGCGGCTCCAGCCGCGTCGAACGGCATCCTCCCAGCCATCGGATCGCGCGTTGCTCGAGCAACGTCGCGGCGCGCCTGCGCGCCGCCGGCGGCGCTCCGGGCAGGGGCCAGTCTTCGCTGCCCACGAGCGTGACGTAGAGGTGCGACCAGCCTTCGAGCCGCGCGCGGTGGCCGATCGCGAACGCCAGTTCGATGCCTGCCGCACCGGCGCCCAGCACGACCAGGTCGAAGCGTCGGCAACGACCCACGATGCGCTCGACCAGGCTTGGCCAGGCGGCGATGAAGCGTTCGATGGGCCGCACGGGCAACGCATGTTCCGCCGCTCCCGGCAGGCCGTCGAGGGCGGCCAGGGGCCCGGTGTCGATCGACAGCAGGTCGAAAGGCAGCGCGCGGCCATCGGCACACCGGACCGTCTGCCGCGCGAGGTCGAGCCCCGTGCCGGAGGTCTCGCGGAAGGCGACGGCAGCGCGTGCCGCGAGCCGGTCGAGCGGGATCGCACAGGCCTCGATCGGGTAATGCCCGGCGATCCAGCCCGGCAGCATGCCGGAATAGATCTGGCGGCGGTACGGCGAGACCAGTTGCACGTCCCAGCCGGCCAGGGGCCGCGCCGCCAGGTCGGCCAGCACCTGGACATGGGCGTGGCCGCCGCCCAGCAGCACGAGCCGCTTCATCGCCGCCGAACCGGGCCGGCCGCGCGGGTCGGCACCGCGTCGAGCCGGGGGACGACGATGACCCGCGCCGGCCTCATGCCTCGACGGCCTCGCGCGCGTCCTGCCAGGCCAGCCTGCGGGGGTCGAAACCCGCCACCAGGGTCGGCTTGATGATGGCGAAATAGGGCGAGACGTCGAAGTCGCGCGGCGCGAACAGGCTGTGGTGGCGCACGTGCAGGATCTCGTC
>JAGWVB010000259.1 GCA_018971105.1 Burkholderiales bacterium | reverse complement strand
GCGCTGCGCCGCGCGCTCACGCGGCTGGGCTGCGAGGAGGCGTCGGGCGAGCAGATCGGGCCGCCGCTGCCGGCCACCGGGCTGCCCGAGTTCGAGGCCCGCTGGAGCGTGCAGGAGCAGGGCTTGAGCGCGGTCGCGATGCATTGACCGGCGGCGCAGGCCGCCTGCCGCCCCTCGCCGGCGCGCTGCGCCAAGATCGGCGCGGGTCGCCAGTTCACCCAGCGTTGCCAGGGCCCCGGCTCATGCTGAACCTGCGCCGCGACGCCCGCACCCATCGCCCTCATGCGTGCCTGCGCTGCAACGGCAACACCAGCACTTGGCAAGACACCGAGTCCAGGCGCGCAAGGATGAGCGATGACGCGTACCGTCCACCCCTTGGCGATTGCCGACCTCTCGGCGTTCGCGCGCAACCTGCGGCATGCGCTGGCCGAGCGCCAGCGCGACGGCCGGCCGAACTGACAGCGGCCGCGCGCAAGGCGCTGGCACAGTTCGACGCCGCCGGCCGCCTGCTGCGGCTGCCGAGCAAGCTTTCGGTGCAGCGCACGGCGATGTGGTGGCTGTGGACGCGCTTCGCGCTGCGGCGCAAGTACAGCGAGAAGGACGTCAACCGCATCCTCGACGCCCACCACCATTTCGGCGATGCGGCGACGCTGCGGCGCGAGCTCGTCACGATGAAGCTGCTGGGCCGCAAGAGCGATGGCAGCGAATACTGGAAGGAGCCGGCGCGTCCGGACCCCGAGATCGCGGCCTTCCTGCGCGCGCTGCGCGGCGCCATCGCCGCCTGAGGCGGGCGCGGCGCGCGGCGGTTCAGACCGGCGTCCAGGCCGCGATCGCCGCCGCGGCCGCCTCGCGCTGCGCCGGCGGCAGGAACGAATGACGCGCCGCCTGCGCCGCCATCGCCAGCAGGTCGTCGGCGCTCAGCGGGGTGTGCGTGAGCAGCGCCTGCGCCTCGCCGCTGAGGTCGATGCGGGACATCAGCCGGTTGTCGGTGTGATAGCTCAGGCTGACGCCGGCGCGCCAGAGTTCGGTGATCGGATGGCTGGCGATCGACGCCGCGGCGCCGGTGTGGACGTTGCTCGTCGGGCAGACCTCGAGGTGCAGGCCGAGGGCGATCACCTCGTCGACGAGCTCGCGCCGCGCCGGGTCGCGCAGCGCGTCGACGAGGTGCACGCCATGGCCGATGCGGCGGGCGCCGAGGCGGCCGGCCTCGACGACGCGCTCGGCGGCGTCGGCCTCGCCGGCGTGCAGCGTCAGCGGCAGGCCGCCGTCCAGCGCCAGCCGCAGCGCCTGGGCGTGCTGCGCCGGCGGATGGCCGCGCTCGGCGCCGGCGAGGTCGAAGCCGACGACGCCGCGGTCGCGGTAGCGCAGCGCCAGCCGCGCCGCGCGCAGCGTCTGCGCGGGCGGCAGGTGGCGCATCGCGCAGACGATGAGGCCGCTGGCCAGCGGGCTGCGCGCGAGGCCGGCGAGCAGCGCCTCGACGGCGGCCTCGCCGGCGATGCCATGGTCCTCGAACAGCAGCGGCGCGATGCGGAACTCGGCCAGCACGGCGCCGTCGAGCCGCGCGTCCTCGGCGGCCTCGAAGGCGACGCGCGTCATCGCCGCCGGACTGGCCATCGCGGCGACCGTGAGGGCGAAGCCCTCCAAGTACTTCACGAGGCTGCCGGCATGGGCGTTGGCGTCGAACCAGGCCGCCAGCGCAGCGACATCGGCCGCCGGCGCGGCGATGCCGCGTTCGCGCAGCAGCTCGAACAGCGTGGCGACGCGCAGGCCGCCGTCGAGATGCTCGTGCAGCAATACTTTGGGCATGGTGCGAGCGGTCTCGGCGCTCGAGGTCGGTGCTTGGACTGGCATCGCGCCATCGTAGCCGGCGCGCCCGCGCCGCCCCGCCGCTCGACCCTGGAGCGATTCCGGGCGAGCAATCGATCGACTCTTGCTATCCTGCGCGCCACGCCTGTGCCAACCGACGCCGTCATGACCCTCAAGACCGCATTGCTCGCCGCCGCCCTCGTCCTGACCGCCCTGGGCGTGCGCGCCGAGCCCGCCGTCGTCTACGACATGGGCGGCAAGTTCGACAAGTCCTTCAACCAGTCGGGCTACGCCGGCGCCGAGCGCTGGAAGAAGGAGACCGGCAAGCCCTACCTCGAATTCGAGATCTCGAACCCGGCCCAGCGCGAGCAGGCGCTGCGCCGCATGGCCGAGCGCGGCGCCGACCCCATCGTCGGCATCGGCTTCTCGATGGGCAGCGCGGCCGAGAAGGTGGCCAAGGATTTCCCCAAGCTGCATTTCGTCGTCATCGACGCCGAGGTCCAGGCGCCGAACGTGCGCAGCGTGGTGTTCAAGGAGCAGGAGGGCAGCTTCCTCGTCGGCGTGCTCGCGGCGGCCGCGAGCAAGACGGGCAAGGTCGGCTTCGTCGGCGGCATGGACGTGCCGCTGATCCGCAAGTTCGCCTGCGGCTACGAGCAGGGCGCGAAGTACGCGAACCCCAAGGTCCAGGTCACGCTGCAGTACACCGGCACCACGCCGCAGGCCTGGAACGACCCGGCGCGCGGCGCCGAGATCGCGCGCTCGCAGTTCGCCTCGGGCGTCGACGTGATCTTCGCCGCCGCCGGCGGCACCGGCGTCGGCGTCTACCAGGCGGCCAAGGACGCCGGCAAGCT
Source organism: Burkholderiales bacterium (assembly GCA_018971105.1). Classification (GTDB taxonomy): domain Bacteria; phylum Pseudomonadota; class Gammaproteobacteria; order Burkholderiales; family Burkholderiaceae_C; genus Rubrivivax. Next base: position 3,677 of record JAGWVB010000259.1, on the reverse strand, counting down.
CGCCATCGGCGTCGACAGCAACCAGAACCATCTGCAGCCCGGGACCATGCTCACGAGCATGGTCAAGCGCGTCGATGTCGCCGTCTACGACGCGTTCAAGGGCATCAACGAGGGCTCGGCCGCGCTCGGCCTGAAGGAGGGCGGGGTCGATTACGCGCTCGACCAGTACAACGCCAAGCTCGTGACGCCGGCGCTCAAGCAGCGCGTCGAGGCGGCGCGCGCCGCCATCATCGGCGGCAGGATCAAGGTCATCGACTACATGGCGCACAACGCCTGTTCATGAGCGTCGCGCCGGCCGTCAGCGGCAGCACGCCGGCGGTGGCGATGCGCGGCATCGCCAAGCGCTTCGGCGCCGTGCAGGCCAATCGCGATGTCGAGCTGCGCGTCGCCGCCGCGACGGTGCACGGCATCGTGGGCGAGAACGGCGCCGGCAAGAGCACGCTGATGGCCATCCTCTACGGCTTCTACCGTGCCGACGCCGGTTCGATCGAGATCGACGGCCGGCCGGTGCGGATCGCCGGCTCGCGCCAGGCGATCGCCCTGGGCATCGGCATGGTGCACCAGCATTTCATGCTCGTCGACACGCTCTCGGCGCTCGACAACGTGATGCTCGGCGCCGAGCCCGGCTGGCGGCTGCGCCCGGCGCGCGCCCAGGTGCGCGCGCGGCTGAACGAGCTGATGCGCGAGACCGGCCTCGAGGTGGACCTCGACGCGCCCGTCGCGGCGCTGCCGGTGGGCGAGCGCCAGCGCCTGGAGATCCTCAAGGCGCTCTACCGCGGCGCGCGCATCCTCATCCTCGACGAGCCGACCGCCGTGCTGACGCCGCAGGAGACGGCGGCCCTCTTCGCGACGCTGCGCCGGCTGCGCGAGCGCGGCACGACCATCCTGCTCATCACGCACAAGCTCAAGGAGATCGTCGCGATCTGCGACGCCGTCACCGTGATGCGCGGCGGCGCCGTCGTGCTCGACTGCGCGACCAGGGACACCAGCATCGATGGCCTCGCCGAGGCGATGGTCGGCCGCCGCGTCGACCTCGGCCGCCGCGCCGCCGCCGCGGCGCCGGGCGCGCCGCTGCTCGAGGTCCAGGGGCTGTCGGTGAGCGACGCGCTCGGCGTGCCGCGCCTGACCGAGATCTCGCTGACGCTGCGCGCGGGCGAGATCGTCGGCATCGCCGGCGTCGCCGGCAATGGCCAGACCGAGCTGCTGGACGCGCTCTCGGGGCTGCTCGCGCCGGCGCAGGGCGAGCTGCGCGTCGGCGATCGGCGCTACGCCGGCCGCCACTGGATCACGCCGCGCGCGGCGCGCGCGCTGCGCATCGCCCATGTGCCCGAGGACCGGCATCGGCGCGGCCTCGTGCTGCCGCTGCCGGCCTGGGAATCGGCGCTGCTGGGCTACCAGTCGTCGCCGCGCTACAGCCTGCACGGCTGGCTGCGCCGGCGCCGCCTGCGCGCCGACTGCGCCGCGATGATGGAGCGCTACGACGTGCGCCCGCGCGACCCGCTGCTGCGCTCGAGCCTGTTCAGCGGCGGCAACCAGCAGAAGCTCGTGCTCGCGCGCGAGGCCATGCCCGAGCCGCGGGTGCTGCTCGTCGGCCAGCCGACGCGCGGCGTCGACATCGGCGCCATCGAGTTCATCCACGGCCGGCTGCGCGCGCTGCGCGACGCCGGCAGCGCGCTGCTCGTCGTCTCGTCCGAGCTCGACGAGATCCTCGCGCTCGCCGACCGCGTGCTCGTGATGAACGGCGGGCGCATCGCCGGCGAGCTGCCGATCGGCGCCTGCAGCGAGGCGGCGCTCGGGCGCCTGATGGGCGGCGCCGGACATCCGCCATGAGCGAACCGGTCGAACTGCCGCGCTGGATGGACGTCGCGCTGCTGCCGGCGGTCAACCTGGCGCTCGCGCTGCTCGTCGCCGGCGTCGTCGCCGCCCTCGTCGGCTTCCATCCGCTCCAGGTGCTGACGCTGCTCGTCCAGGGCGCCTTCGGCTCGGAGACCGGCCTCAGCTACACGCTGTACTACGCCACCACCTTCACGTTCACCGGCCTCGCCGTCGCCGTCGCCGCGCATGGCGGGCATTTCAACATCGGCGGCGAGGGGCAGGCGATGCTGGGCGGGCTCGGCGTCGGCCTCGCGGCGCTGGCCTGGGGCCCGGTGCTGCCGGCCTGGGCGATGCTGCCCATCATGGTCGCCGCCGCGGCGCTGTTCGGCATGGCCTGGGGCGCGGTGCCGGGGGCGCTGCAGGCCTGGCGCGGCAGCCATGTCGTGATCACGACGATCATGTTCAACTTCATCGCCTCGGCGCTGCTGGGCTGGCTCATGTCGGGGCCGCTGAAGGCGCCCGGCGACATGACGCCCGAGAGCGTCGACTTCGCCCCCTCGGCGCATCTGCCGGGCATGCACGCGATGCTCGGCTGGATCGGCATCGCCTGGCCGCGCACGCCGCTGAACCTGTCGCTGCTGATCGCGCTGGCGGCGGTCGCTCTGGTCTGGATCGGGCTGTGGAAGACGGTGCCGGGCTATGCGCTGCGCACCGTCGGCCATGCCCCCGACGCGGCCCAATACGCGGGCATGGACCCGCGCTGGCTGACGCTGGCCGCGCTCGCCGTCTCGGGCGCGCTCGCCGGGCTCGTCGGCGTGAACGAGATCGCCGGCGTGCAGGGTCGGCTCATGCCCGACTTCGTCGCCGGCGCCGGCTTCGCCGGCATCGCCGTGAGCCTGATCGGCCGCAACCATCCGCTCGGGGTGCTGCTCGCGGCGCTGCTGTTCGGCGCCCTCTACCAGGGCGGCGCCGAGCTCGCGTTCGACATCAACGGCTTCAGCCGCGACATGGTGTTCATGCTGCAGGGCCTGGTCGTGCTGTTCGCGGGCGCGATGTCGCGCATCGCCGCGCCGGCGCTGCTGCGCGCCTGGCGCGGCCTGCGGAGCTCGCGCGATGGATGAGCTGCTCGTCGGGACGCTGGTCGCGAGCACGCTGCGCGTCTCGGTGCCGCTCATCCTGTGCGCGCTCGCCGGCGTGCTGTGCGAGCGCTCGGGCGTGGTCGACCTCGGCCTCGAGGGCAAGATGCTGCTCACCGCCTACACGACGGCGGCCGTCGGCGTGAGCACGGGCTCGCTCGCGCTGGCGCTGCTGGCGGCGATCGCCGTCGGCGTCGCGCTGTCGATGATCCACGGCTACGCCTGCGTCAGCCACGAGGGCGACCAGGTCGTGCTCGGGATGGCGATCACGATGACGGCAGCCGGGCTGACCGTCGTGCTCGGCATCGCCCAGTTCGCCCAGGGCGGGCAGACGCCGCCGCTGCCCGACGCCGTGCGGCTGCAGCCGCATGGCGCCGCGGCGGGCGCGCTGGTGGCGCGCATCCCCTATGTCGGCCAGGCGCTGAACCTCGCCTTCTTCGGCCACAACGTGATGGTCTACGGCAGCTTCGTCGCGGTGGCGGCGGTGTGGTGGCTGCTCTACCGCACGCGCTTCGGCCTGCGCCTGCGCGCGGTGGGCGAGAACCCGATCATGGTCGACGCCGCCGGCGTCTCGGTGCGCGCGCTGCGCTACCAGGCGCTGGCGCTCAACGGCGTGCTCGCGGCGCTGGCCGGCGCCTACCTCGTGCTGGCGCAGAACCCGAGCTTCATCCCCAACATGACGGCCGGCCGCGGCTACATGGCGCTGGCGGCGCTGATCTTCGGCAA
>JAGWVB010000258.1 GCA_018971105.1 Burkholderiales bacterium | reverse complement strand
GCATCGGCCGCGGCGACGCGGCGGCGCAGGCCTACGCGAGCGCGCTGCTGCGCGGCCTCGGTGCCACCGCGCAGCCGGCGGGCGGGCCGGGCAAGCGCGTGCTGCCGCTGCCGGGTTTCCTGCGCCGCCCCGTCAGCCGCGCCTTTCTCGAGGCCTTCGTCGCCGACACCGCGGCCTATTTCTTCCGCCCCGCGGTGCGCGAGCGCATCCGCGGCCGCCTGCTCGAGGCGCTGGAACTGCCGCGCGGGCAGCCGCTGACGATCGTCGCCCACAGCCAGGGTTCGATCATCGCCTACGAGGTGCTCTCGACCTACGCCGCGGGCGGCCTGGCGCTCGACGCGCTGGTGACGATCGGCTCGCCGCTGGGCGTGCGCGAGGTGCAGGATTACCTCGTCCCGCCCGAGCTCGGGATCCCGGCCGTCGTGGCGCGCTGGATGAATTTCGCCGATCCGCTCGATCCGGTCGCGCTCGACAAGGGCCTCGCGGACGACTACCGCGCGCCGTCGACGGCGACGATCCGGCTCGTCGACGAGGTGATCGTCAATCTCGCGACGCGACGCCTGCCGGGCTTCAATCCGCATTCGGCCGTCGGCTATCTGGCCCATCCGCGCGTGCGGCGCTGCGTCGCCGAATCGATGCGCATCGATGCCGTCGGCCGCTTCGTGATCGCGCGCGACGTGGCCGAGGGGCTGGCGCTCGACGATGCGGTGCGCCAGCCGGTGCTCATCGAGGCGCTCGAGCCCGGCTACCCGGCGCTGGGCGAGACGGCGCAGGAGACGGCGCGCGTAGAGCAGGCCGAGGGCCGGGCGCTGGCGCCGGCCGCCGCGGACGGGGCCGCGCCGGCGCTGCGGCTGGACCAGCGCATCGAGGCGCTCGCGGCCCGGCTGCGCACCCTGGTGGCCGACCCCGAGGCGGCCGAGATCGATCCGCTGCGCCGCTACGTCGCGGCGCGCCTGACCGCGAGCGAGTTGCGCGAGATCGGCCAGCGCCACCGCGAGATGCGTGTCTACGCCGTCTGGCGCAGCTCGGGCAAGTCCAAGCACACGGCGCGGTCGATGAAGTCGATCAAGGCCGACGCCGCGCTCGCGAGCTTCGGCGCCAGCGGCAGCGGCATCACCTGGGCCGTGCTCGACACCGGCATCCAGGCCGACCATCCGCACTTCGACGGCGTCGTCGCCGCGGTCTGGGACTGCACCCGGCCCGGCGCGCCGCGCACGGTGCCGCTGGCGGCGGCGCGCGACAAGGACGGCCACGGCACCCATGTGGCCGGCATCGTCAGCGGCCGGCGCGTCGACGCAGGCGGCGCGCAGCGCGGCGTCGCGCCGTCGACGCGGCTCGTCGTCTACAAGGTGCTGAGGGACGACGGGCAGGGCGAGGACGCCTGGATCATCAAGGCGCTCGACCATATCGCGGCCTCCAACGAGCAGCTCAGCGGCGGCCTCGCGATCCACGGCATCAACCTCAGCCTGGGCGGCCCGTTCGACAACAGCGTCTACGGCTGCGGCTTCTCGCCGCTGTGCGCCGAGTTGCGCCGGCTCTGGCGCGCGGGGGTGCTCGTCGTCGTCTCCTCGGGCAACGAAGGCACGCTGCAGGTCAGCACCCCGGGCGGCGAGGTCGAGATCAACGCCCCGATGTCGATCGGCGATCCCGCGAACCTCGACGAGTGCATCGCGGTCGGATCGGTCCATGCCGACAAGCCGCATCTGTACGGCATCTCGTCGTTCTCTTCGCGCGGCCCCACCGCCGACGGCCGCGCCAAGCCCGACGTCGTCGCGCCGGGCGAGCGCATCAGCTCGTGCAACGCGGCCTTCCGCGCCGCCGATCCGGGCTCGCTGTACCGCGAGGACAGCGGCACCAGCATGGCGGCACCGCATGTCTCGGGGCTGCTCGCGGCCTTCCTGTCGGTGCGGCGCGAATACTGCGGCCGGCCCGACGAGGTCAAGCGCATCCTGCTCGAGGCCTGCGTCGACCTCGAGCGCGACCGCTACCACCAGGGCCGCGGCCTGCCCAACCTGATGCAGATGCTGCTGGCCGTCTGACGCCGCGGCCCGGGCGCGACCGGCCCGGGCGCCGGCGCGCGGGCGGCGGCGGCCCCGATTCGGGCTAGCATGGGCTGCCCCCCGTCATGCGCCTGTCTTGATGAATACCGAAAATCGTGCGATGTCCGACGACGCTCAGGTCGTACGCGCCGAGCCGACGCCGCTGCGCGACGACGCTCCGCTGGCGCTGCTGAACCGCGAAAGCGCCATCCTCGAATTCAACCGCCGCGTGCTGGCCCAGGCGCAGCGCGCCGACGTGCCGCTGCTCGAGCGGCTGCGCTACATCACGATCGTCTCGTCCAACCTCGACGAGTTCTTCGAGGTGCGCGTGGCCGACATCATCGAGGCCACGCGGCTGCCCGGATCGGGCGTCACGCGCGCCGACCTCGCGACCGTGGCGCGCGCCGCGCACGACCTCATCGACGAGCAGTACGCGATCTTCAACGACGAGATCATGCCGGCGCTGCAGCGCCAGGGCGTCGTCGTGCTCAACCATGCCGAGCGCAACGCCGAGCAACGGCGCTGGGTCGCGACGTTCTTCCGCAGCCAGGTGCGGCCGCTGCTGGTGCCGGTGAGCCTGGACCCGAGCCATCCGTTCCCGCTCGTCGCCAACAAGTCGCTCAATTTCATCGCCCGCCTCGGCGGTCCGGGCGGCTTCGGGCACGAGAACCAGATCGCCATCGTCAAGGTGCCGCGCGTGCTGCCGCGCGTGATCCGGCTGCCCGATGCGCTGTGCCCCGGACGCCAGGGCTATGTGCTGCTGACGAGCGTGATCCGTGCCCACCTGGCCGACCTGTTCCCGGGGCGCACGGTGGACTGGTTCTCGCAGTTCCGCGTCACGCGCGATTCGGATCTCGAAGTCGACGAGGACGACGTGACGAACCTGCGCCAGGCGCTGCGCACGGGGCTGTCGACGCGCCATTTCGGGCGCGCGATCCGGCTCGAGGTCGTCAAGACCTGCCCGCGCGAGCTCTCGGGCTTCCTGCTCGAACAGCTTGACCTGCCCGATGTCGCGCTCTACCAGGTCAACGGCCCGGTGAACCTGGTGCGCCTGAATCAGCTCATCGACCAGGTCCAGGCCGACGGGCTGCGCTTCCCGCATTACGAGCCGCGCTGGCCCGCCGAGCTCGAGCGCGGGCGGCCGATCTTCGAGCAGTTGCGGCGCACCGAGGTGCTGCTGCACCATCCCTACGAGAGCTTCGAGCCCGTGGTCCAGTTCCTGCGGGAGGCGGTCGACGACCCCGATGTGCTGGCGATCAAGCAAACGATCTACCGCACCGGCGCGCAGAGCGTGCTGATGGACCTGCTGATCGAGGGCGCGCGGCGCGGCAAGGAGGTGCTGGCGGTGGTCGAGCTGAAGGCGCGCTTCGACGAGGAGGCCAACATCAACTGGGCCGAGCGGCTCGAGGCCGTGGGGGCGCAGGTCGTCTACGGCATCGTCGGACTGAAGACGCACGCGAAGATGCTGCTCGTGACGCGGCGCGAGGGTTCGGCGCCGGGCCGGTCCTACCCGCGCCTGCGCCGCTACGCCCATCTCTCGACCGGCAACTACAACCCGCGCACGGCGACGCTGTACACCGACCTCGGACTGCTCACCGCCGACGCCGCGCTGACCTCGGACGCCGACGACCTGTTCCTGCAGCTCGCGAGCCAGACGCGGCCGCGCGCGCCGCGCCGCATGGTCACCGCGCCGCTGCTGCTGCACGCGCGCATGATCGACCACATCCGCCGCGTGACCGGGGCGGCGCGTGCCGGGCGACCCGCGCGCATCGTCGTCAAGATCAACGCGCTCACCGACGGCGCGCTGATCCAGGCCCTGGTCGATGCGGGGCAGGCGGGGGCGCGCATCGACCTCATCGTGCGCGGTGCCTGCATGCTGCCGCCCGGACTGCCGGGGCGCACCGACCGCATCCGCATCCGCTCCGTCGTCGGGCGCTTCCTCGAGCACTCGCGGATCTGCTATTTCCGCTGGGGCGAGGGCGCCGACGACGAGGTGCTGTACCTGAGCAGCGCCGACTGGATGGGGCGCAACATGTTCCGCCGCATCGAGCTCGCCTGGCCCGTGCGCGACCCCGCGATGCGCCAGCGCATCGTCGACGAGGGCCTGGTTCCCTATCTGCATGACGGACGCGACGCCTGGACGCTGGATGGTGCGGGCGCGTACCGTCGTGTCGATGCGAACGGCCCCAGCGCGCAACAGGCCCTGATGTTGCGCTACAGCCCATGAAGGAACGCATGGACCTGATCCTCTGGCGACATGCGGAAGCCCTCGAGGCGCGCGACGACATCGACGACATGAACCGGCCGCTGACGCCCAAGGGCGAGCGCCAGGCGCACCGCATCGCGAGCTGGCTGAATCGCCAGCTGCCGTCGAGCGCGCGCGTGCTCGCGAGCCCGGCGCGGCGCGCGCAGCAAACGGCCGACGCGCTCGAACGCAAGATCAAGACCGTCGTCGCGCTGGCGCCCGACGGCAGCGTCGAGGGCCTGCTGCACGCGGTGCGCTGGCCCGAGGCGCGCGAACCGGTGCTCGTCGTCGGCCACCAGCCGACGCTGGGGCTGGCCGCGGCCTACCTGCTGTCAGGACAGCCCGCGGCCTGGGCCGTGCGCAAGGGCGGCCTGTGGTGGCTGCGCGCGCGCGAGCGCGACGGGGCGCTGCAGGTCGTGCTGCACGCCGTCGTCTCGCCCGAGCTGATCTGAGCCGCGCCCGCATGGCATCGGGCGCGGCAGGGCGCCCGGGTGCGCCTTCACGCGGCGCATGAATCGCCCCCGGCCTTGCAGCAGGCGCTGCAAATCGGCGCGCGAGGCACCGTGGAAGAAGCCGATAGTGACATGCTGGCCGTGGACATGGACGTAGGCGAAGGCGGCATGGCCGACGCAGGCCGTGGGGTGGGCGTCGTGCCGCGGATCGGTGACGCCGGGCGCGCAAAGCCGCATTGCGCCAAGACAGGCGCGAGCGATGTCCGCGCGTCCCGGGCGCCGCGCGTCGAATCAACGGTCGATCTGCGGCGCGCGCCTCGACGCGCCGACGAAAGTCAGGCAACCGGCCATGGGGCGATCGCGCGGAACACGATGCGGCTGCGCCGCCGGCCGCCATTTCCGCCGTCGCGCCTGCACGCGCCTGACCTCATCGTGCCGCGGGCCGGGCGCCGGCGGACCGCGCTCGGTGCTCCCAGGCCGCGCTCACCAGGGCCTTGACCACCGCGGGCTGGGCTGAGGCGAGGTCGATGCGCAGGCCGGCGACTTTGCCGCCCCACAGCAGCTTCGAGACGAATGCCGGATGCATGGCCAATGCCCTTTCGCGTTCGAACTCGTCGACGAACACGCGCACGTGATCGCCCTCGGGCGGAAACGTGACGAAGATCCTGCCGCGCACGCGAAAGGACGACAGGGCGTGATGGGGCTCCTCGGTGACGTCGGCGAGCGACATCGCGTGGCGGCGGACCTGGGTCAGTTTCACGGGGCCGGCTCCTGGTTGACAAAGACCGAAATCGGCCCTGCGCGCGGTCCGCGGTCGGCCTCGAGCGCGGTGCCGCAGTTGTACATCGGCGCGCGGGCCTCGACGACGCTCCGGCCCTCGGTGCGTGGAGCGGCCGCCGCTTCGCTCGTCGAGACGCTGTGCCGCGCCATCCAGCGTCCGTTAGGGCGCCCGACGGGCACCGACTGGCCGCGCAGGGACCAGGTGCGCTGTGGCCTGGAGCGGCCAGGGGGCGCCTGCCGGAGCGGGTCAGTTTCACCGACGGGTTAGGCGTCGCTGCACTTTGGTGGCCGTCGTATCCCTTTCCGCGAGCTTGCCAGTAACGTAGTTGTGCAAGACACTGGCAATCAGTGTTTGATACGGCATCCCCTCCTCGAACGCGCGCGCCTGAATGTCGAGCAGATCTAGCGATGACATACGAATGTTTACTCTCTTGTCTTTAATCGCCGTTGCTCTCGCCGCTGCTGACAAACGCAGCAACTCAGCGCCAGCTGCGCACCATGGCCTCGCATTGCTCAACAGAGCCGTACTCTTCGAAGAATTCGGGCATCGACAAGCCCCGCTGGTATTGCACTTTGTTCTGCGCCATGGCCGACCTCCCGTTGAGATCAACCATCGTGGCCGACTGGTGGCTCAGAAAGTGAGCCAACCACGGGCATGGCTGAGGAATCTTGCTGATCAGGATTCCTGAACCGCCCCGGATTTTGAGGAGGCTCCTTCGATTGAGAATGGAGCCAAGATGAGGAAGTCCCCGAAGTTTTCCCCCGAGGTGATCGATCGCGCGGTGCGCATGGTCTTCGATGCCAAGGACCAGTACCCGTC
>JAGWVB010000257.1 GCA_018971105.1 Burkholderiales bacterium | reverse complement strand
CATCCCGTGGGGGTCTATGTGGGGTTTCGGGGTCCGGCAGGCGAAATATCAAGGCGCGACAAGCACTTCGGATCGATCTCGGACTTTAGGTGCAGAACGTCGAGTGAGTTTTCGGGGGGTCCCAGGGGTGTCGACGCCGACCGGAACCGGCCCACGGGCTGACCAAGATGAATTGGAACAACGCCCCGTTCGATGGAAAGTTGCAGCTGGTCATGCTGGTTCATCCCGACTTCTCGCTCCGCGCCACCGTCACGGCGGCTGAACACCGCTGGGTGGCCTCGCCGCAGCCCGGCGTGGAGCGGGTGATGCTGGACCGCCTGGGCGCCGAGCGAGCGCGGGCCACGAGCCTGGTGCGATATGCGCCGGCATCGGTCTTCCCGGCGCACGCTCACCCGGGCGGCGAGGAGATCCTGGTGCTGTCCGGCACCTTTTCCGACGCCAGTGGCGATTACGGGCCGGGCTCGTACCTGCGCAATCCGCCGGGCTCGGCGCATCAGCCGTCGAGCGCGGACGGCGCACTCCTCTTCGTGAAGCTGTGGCAGATGGCCGCGGTCGACACGCGCACCGTGCGCATCGACACGCGCGATCCATCGACCTGGCGCACGGATGGCCGTCACGCGGTCTGCGCGCTGTACGCCAGCGATCGCGAGCAGGTGAGCTTGCTTCGGTTGCCGCCCGGCCACGCGCTGCAGCAGGACGCGCCCGGCGGTGCCGAGATCCTCGTGATCGAAGGCCGGCTGATCGTCGGCACCACCTCGCTCGCTGCGCTGGGCTGGCTCAGGCTTGCGCCCGGCGACGCCCCCGAGCTCCATGCGGGCGACGCCGGCACCACGTTCTACCTGAAGACGGGTCACCTGGCCGGGCTCGCAACGTGACGGCGCTCGATGCCCGCATCGCCATCGTCGGCGGCGGCCTGGCAGGACTGGTGGCAGCGTGGCGGCTCGTGCAGCAAGGCGTGCGCGACGTCGTGCTGCTGGAGGCCCGCACCACACTGGGCGGCCGCATCCTCTCGGTCGACGCTGCGGGATCGGATGTGGACACGGCGGAGTCGGCGCTCGATCGCTTCGACCTCGGGCCGAGCTGGTTCTGGCCCGCGTTGCAGCCGCAACTCGACCAGCTGGTCGCCGAACTGGGGCTCCAGCGCTTCAGGCAGTTCGAAGAGGGCGACCTGCTCGTCGAGCGCTCGACGCAGACGCCGCCGCTGCGCACGCAGGCTTATGCGAGCGAGCCGCCGTCGATGCGGCTGGCGGGCGGCACGGGCGCCCTCGTCGCTGCGTTGCGGGCTCGGCTCGATCCGGCCATCGTCCGCACCGGACAGACGGTGCGGCGGCTGCGCCGCGAGGCCGCGCGGGTCGAGTTGACGGTTGAAGATGCGGCCGGCAGGCCCACGGTCTGGCGCGTCAAGCAGGTGCTGCTGGCCCTGCCGCCGCGGCTTGCCGCCACGGGCCTGCAATTCGAGCCCTCGCTGCCGGCCGAGCTCGCGCGCCGCTGGCGAGCCACGCCGACCTGGATGGCGCCGCACGCAAAATATGTGGCGGTTTACGACACGCCGTTCTGGCGCGAGCAGGCCCTCTGCGGCAGCGCGCGCAGCAGCGTCGGCCCGATGGGCGAGATCCACGACGTCTCGATGCCCGGCGGCCACGCGGCGCTGTTCGGCTTTCTCGGCGTGCCGGCGCGGGTGCGTCGCCAGGTCAGCGACGAGGTGCTGCGCGCCCACTGCCGCGCGCAACTCGCCCGCCTGTTTGGCGAGCGTGCCGGTACACCCGCCGGCGAAGCCTTGAAGGACTGGGCCGCCGACCCCCTGACCGCGACCGCCGACGACCAGGACGCCGCGGGCCACCAGGCCGCAGCCCCTTCCCGCGGCGCCGACGAGGGCGCATGGCAAGGCCGGCTGGTCGGTATCGGCAGCGAATGGTCACCGCAGTTTCCGGGCTATCTCGCCGGGGCGGTCGATGCGGCCGAACGCGGCCTGCGCGAAGCGCTGGTCGACATCGCGCTCCCGACGCCGGAGCCTGCCGCATGAACCGGGATACGGTGTTGGGTCGAGGGCCAGTGTCGACGGATCGTGATGTAGCGTCGGGCACGCGGCCAGGCTATCGACCGGTGCCCAGGGTAGGCCTGATCACAGATCACTTGTAGCACGCTGAGCGACTGGCTTTCAGCGCCCAGACCGCGACCCTGGCCGTGATGAAAATCTTGACATAGCGGCCAAATGCCGACCTATCGGGTTGCGATCGGACTGCCGCAGACCGGTCATCGCTGGGATGGGCGGATGCGGTCCGCGCACCCATGACCTTGTCCCCCAGCGGAAGTTTTCCTCCCGCTGGGGCCGCACTGCAAGCCCCAGCACGGTCGGTCCCGCAATCTCGAAGAGCGCAACGTACACGGCGGTGCCCAGGCGGATGACGAGTTCGCGGCGCGTCGCGCTGTCGCCGGCTTTGCGATGGAGGTGTGGCGCTCGGGCCGATCGCGCCTTGCCCGCACTTCAAGCTCGTCGACCGCGTTGGCGGCGAGTTGTTGCCGGCGGCGGCGTCAATCCGCCGCTGTTCGGTCTTGAGGTCGCCGCACGCGATCAGCACCGGCTTGCCCTTCGGCTGGTACGGCTACATCGGTGCGCGCGCCAGGAAACGCGTGACGCGGACCGCGGCGAGTTCGCCCCTCTCGATCGCATGGCAGGCCCGCCTGGGCACCGCGCTTGGAAGCTGTGCGGTGTCTGGTGCACCTGCGCCCAGGCGCACGGCGCCATCGCCCTCAGTATTGCAGCGCGGTCGCCTTGCCCCGGAACACCCGGTAGCTGAACACCGTGTAGCCGGCGATGACCGGCAGCACGACGCAAGCGCCGATGAAGATGAGCCACAACGACTCGGTGCTGCTCGCCGCTTGCCAGGCCGTCAGCCGGTCGACCACGAGCCAGGGGAAGAGGCTGTAGGCCAGGCCGTAGAAGGCGCACACCACGATGCCCACGGCGCCGGCGAAGGGGACCCAGTCGCCGTACCCATTGCCCTGCGCCAGGCGCGTCGGCAGACGGCGCAACGAGCGCGCGACGATGAAGAACAGCAGCAGCGTGGCCAGCGGCAGCGGCGCCAGCAAGACGACGTGGGGCCAGGTGAACCAACGCTCGAAGACCGCCGGGCTGACGAGCGGCGTGGCCGCCGAAATCGCCACCACCCCGGCTGCCGTCAGCCCCAGCGAGACGCGCGCCCAGCGTACCGCCGCGAGTTGCAGCGCGCCCTCGGTCTTCAGGATCAGCCAGCCGGCGCCCAGCAGCCTGTAGGCGCCCAGCAGGCACACGGCGATCAGGGCCGAGAACAGCGTCGCCCAGGCGTCGTCGCGCAAGCCCGTGACCCACCGACCGAGCATGTAGCCCTGGGCCAGGCTGGCCAGCACCGACCCGGCATGGAAGACCCGGTTCCACAGCGCCTTGCGGCCGGCACCGGCCTTGCTGCGGAAGTCGAACGCCACGCCGCGCAGCGTCAGACCCACCAGCATCAGCGCCACCGGCAGGTACAGCGCGCCCAGGATCAGCCCTTGCGCCGACGGGAAGGCCACCAGCAGGATGCCCACGCCCAGCACCAGCCAGGTTTCGTTGGCGTCCCAGAACGGACCGATCGACGCGACCATCGTGTCCTTGTGGCGCTCGGCCGCAGCGCCGAGCAAGGCGCCCACGCCCAGGTCGTAGCCGTCGAGGATGACGTAGGCCAGCATCGCCAAGCCCATGATGGCGAGGAAGGCCAGTGGCAACCAGCCCCCGGGCGCCTGCAGTGCGGGGTCGATCGCGTTCATGCCGCGGTCGCCCAGATGCGCGCGGGCGCGGCCAGGGCCCCAGGGGCCGGACGCGGCGCCGGCCCGGATCCGGCCTTGCGCGCCAGGCGGAAGACCGTCGCGACATAGGCCACCGCCAGCGCCAGGTACATGCTGACGTAGATCGCCAGCGTCAGCGCGATCGTCGGCGCGGGCACCGGCCCGGCCGCCTGGGCCGCGGTGAGCACGCCGTAGACCAGCCACGGCTGGCGGCCGATCTCGGTGGTGTACCAGCCCGCAAGCACGGCCACCCAGCCCGAAAACGCCATCGCGAGCAAGGCCCCGGTGAGCCAGGGCGCAGGCTCGGCGCGGCGGCTCCGCGGGCGCAGCTGCCACCACCCGGTCCAGCTGACGGCCAGCATCAGCAGGCCGACGCCGACCATCAGGCGAAAGCTGAAGAACACGGGCGCCACCGGCGGATGCCTGCCGACGAAGGCGTCCAGCCCCTTCACCTCGCCGTCGAGCTGGTGCGTCAGCACCAGCGAGGCGAGCCGGGGCACTTCGATCGCAAAGCGGGTCTCGCGGGCCGCTTCGTCGGGGAGGCCGAACAAGGTCATCGGCGCGCCCCTCTGGGTTTGCCAGAGGCCTTCCATGGCCGCGATCTTGGCCGGCTCGTGCTGCAGCGTGTTCAAGCCGTGCAGGTCGCCGACCCCCATCTGCAGCGGAATCAGCAGCGCCGCGACCGTGACGCCGCTGCGCATCGTCAGCCCGACATCGTCGCCACGGTCCCCCCGCCGCCAGCGGTAGGCACCGATGCCGGCCACGAGGAACGCCACCGTGAGACCCGAGGCGATCATCATGTGGGCCAGCCGGTAGGGCAGCGACGGGTTGAAGACGATGGACCACCAATCGGTGGCATGCGCCACCCCGTCGCGCATCTCGAAGCCGGCCGGCGTGTGCATCCACGAGTTGAGCACGATGATCCAGAACGCCGACAAGGTGGTGCCGCCCGCGACCAGCACCGTGGCCAGCGTGTGCAGCCGGTTGCCGACCCGGCTGTGCCCGTAGAGCATGATGCCCAGGAAGGTGGCTTCGAGGAAGAAGGCGGTCAGCACCTCGTAGGCCAGCAGGGGGCCGGCGATGTTGCCGACGGTCCGCATGAAGCCGGGCCAGTTGGTGCCGAACTGGAAACTCATCGTGATGCCGCTGACCACCCCGAGGGCGAAGGTCAGCGCATACACCTTGACCCACAGGTGGTACGCCCGCAACCAGGGCGTGTCGACCGTGTACGGCAGCCCGTGCCTGCGAGCCCAGCGGTTGTGCCGCAGCTTGAAGTACAGCAGTGCCCAGCCGAGCGCGATGCCGATCGTGGGGAACAGGATGTGGAAGGAGATGTTGGCCGCGAACTGGATGCGTGCGAGCAGAAGGGGGTCCACGATGAGGGTCCTCTTAGGGTTTACCCTGGATTAACGCGATGCGACGGCAGAAGTTGCACCCGCGGGCTCGCGGCCCCGGGGCCTTCGGCATTCGCGCGTCGCGCCGCCCCCGCAACGGGCGCAGACCGGCCGCCGGTCCTGCTCCCGGCCGCGCCTGCCTGCGATCGATGGCCCTGGTTTCCGGGCGCTTCGATCCTGCGCAAGGCCGCAAGGACCTGGAGCTGCTTCGTTGCGAGCGCCTCACCGGGCGGCGCGACCGCGCAGGGTCCATGGCGCGCATCGACGAACGCGTGGCCCGCGGCAGCGCGGTGCCGGCAACGCCGCCCCGGGCCCGACCCGCGCCGATGGCGTCGTCGGGCAGCGCCTGCTGCTGCGCAAAGCCTTCGTTCAAGCCTGGTGCGGCCGGGCCCGGCGCAGTGCGGCGAGGATGCGCAGGGTGTAGCCGGCGTCCAGCGAACGAATCCCGGCCAGGCCGTCGCGGATCAACTGCTGGGCCGAGAGTTCGTCGCGCAGCGCGGCATCGTGCTTCAGGCGCTCGAGCCAAGTCGTCAACTCGGCGTCCGTCAGTTCACCGTCGAGCAGGCGGGCGGCGTCGTTCATGGCAAGGCTCCTACCAGCGCCGGTCGCGCGTGGGTGCGAGAAGCGGGCGCACGCGATGGGCGATCGCGTCGCGCGCGCGGAAGATGTGCGACTTGACGGTGTTGACGGGCTGCCCGAGCGCCGCCGCAATCGCCTTGTAGTCGAGCCCGTCGACCTCGCGCATCAGCAGCGCCCGGCGCTGGACCTCGGGCAGCTGCGCCAACTCGGCGTCCATGCGTTCGAAGAGCTGGTGCGCCATCGCCTCTTCCTCGGGGCTGGGGGCGGCCCCGAACCGGTCGTCGTCACCGGGACCGTCGAGCGCGGCAACGGGACGGTCGTCCTGCCGGTTCTGCCCGCTGCGCAGATAGCTCCTGGCCGCATTGCGGGCGATCGTGAACAGCCAGGCGGCGAAATCGCCATCGGGCTTGAAGGTCGCCAGGGCAAGAAAGGCGCTCAAGAAAACCTCCTGTGTCAGCTCCTCGG
The DNA here is from genome assembly GCA_018971105.1 of Burkholderiales bacterium. Classification (GTDB taxonomy): domain Bacteria; phylum Pseudomonadota; class Gammaproteobacteria; order Burkholderiales; family Burkholderiaceae_C; genus Rubrivivax. The sequence goes on along the minus strand of JAGWVB010000257.1, from coordinate 175 downwards.
TGATGGAATCGTCGCGCACGAACCGCCGCACCGTTGCCGCAACCCGCCGCTGGTACTTCACCACCAGCACTTCGAACGCGATCGTCTCGCCTCGCTGGGCGCGCGCGACCAGCGCCGCGTCGATGGCGCCTGCGAGCCAGGGCGCGCTCACCCGAGGCCTCTTGCCGCACGCTCG
>JAGWVB010000256.1 GCA_018971105.1 Burkholderiales bacterium | reverse complement strand
CTGTGATCCGAGGCCTTGTGCCTCGGCCTCATTGAAGCTACGGCTACAACGGCGGCGCGCATCGCACCTACGGCTGTGATCCGAGGCCTTGTGCCTCGGCCTCATTGAAGCCAGGTTTCGGATGCTGCTGGCGTCTGCCCTACGTGGTGATCCGAGGCCTTGTGCCTCGGCCTCATTGAAGCTCGGCCAGCAGCGGGCCCATCACCGCGCCGCTGCCCATGATCCGAGGCCTTGTGCCTCGGCCTCATTGAAGCGCGTAGTAACGCTACCCGACGGGTCGGTTGTCGTCGGTGATCCGAGGCCTTGTGCCTCGGCCTCATTGAAGCTCGTCACCATGCACTCCCTGCGACGCTTCAAACTCGTGATCCGAGGCCTTGTGCCTCGGCCTCATTGAAGCCGCATGCTGCCGTGCTTTTCGATGGCCTCTAGGTACGTGATCCGAGGCCTTGTGCCTCGGCCTCATTGAAGCGATCGCTACAGCGCCCCATGCCCTCGCCTGCTGCGGTGATCCGAGGCCTTGTGCCTCGGCCTCATTGAAGCTGCCCGCTTGACCGCGATTGCCTGCAATGCGTCGAGGTGATCCGAGGCCTTGTGCCTCGGCCTCATTGAAGCCGGATCAGGAACGACACCGCCTCGAAGTCGCGCGAAGTGATCCGAGGCCTTGTGCCTCGGCCTCATTGAAGCTCGGTCTCGCCATTGGCGCGCGCCGGCTGCATCGTCGTGATCCGAGGCCTTGTGCCTCGGCCTCATTGAAGCCAGCCACGCTCGAGTGATCGGCATGTCCAGCGCACCGTGATCCGAGGCCTTGTGCCTCGGCCTCATTGAAGCTATCGCGCCCGCGACTGGGCAGTCAAGGCCGGGTTGTGATCCGAGGCCTTGTGCCTCGGCCTCATTGAAGCGGTTGCTCTGGTCGTCCATATGGAACACATCCCCGAGGTGATCCGAGGCCTTGTGCCTCGGCCTCATTGAAGCTTCAGGGCGGATCGTTCGATTGGTTGGTAGTCGAGTGATCCGAGGCCTTGTGCCTCGGCCTCATTGAAGCGACCCACTCGCCGACCGGCTCCTGCCCCGGCTGCGCGGTGATCCGAGGCCTTGTGCCTCGGCCTCATTGAAGCAGGCCCGCGCCGAAGCCCGAGCTTCCCGCGTACTCGAGTGATCCGAGGCCTTGTGCCTCGGCCTCATTGAAGCGTCGTGGCATCGAACGCAATCACGCCGTCGACCACCGTGATCCGAGGCCTTGTGCCTCGGCCTCATTGAAGCGTCGTGGCATCGAACGCAATCACGCCGTCGACCACCGTGATCCGAGGCCTTGTGCCTCGGCCTCATTGAAGCAAGCACTCCCCGAACATCCTCGGCGCTGGGTATGGGTGATCCGAGGCCTTGTGCCTCGGCCTCATTGAAGCATGCGGGCGGCGCGCCGATCTTCGTCCTCCAGTTGCGTGATCCGAGGCCTTGTGCCTCGGCCTCATTGAAGCCAGCCGGCGGCGAGGCTACGCAGCACTTGGCGCCTCGTGATCCGAGGCCTTGTGCCTCGGCCTCATTGAAGCACGATGCCGGTTGCGGTGACGCCGCCGGCGGGCGCGTGATCCGAGGCCTTGTGCCTCGGCCTCATTGAAGCGTGGCTCCTATGGCTGCGGCAGCGCGGACGATGGCTCTGTGATCCGAGGCCTTGTGCCTCGGCCTCATTGAAGCGAGCACCGGCAGGCGCCAAATCATCCAGCCCATTTGGTGATCCGAGGCCTTGTGCCTTGGCCTCATTTCGTCATCGGGAACCCATCCTGCGCCGCGACGGTCGCGGCTTGCCGATCGGCGGCCATCCGACGTCGAGCGTCGCGGCAATGTCTAGCGGCTCCGCCGGCCCTCCCCGCGCGCCGCGGCCCTCAAGCCGGCGCCGTGCTCGCCCGCGCCGCCAGCGTCCAGGGCAGCGCCACCGAGACCGCCGGCTTGCCCAGGCGCAGCGCGTCGAGCAGCGAACGCGCCGTCTCGCGGCCGATCTCGTAGCGCGGCAGCTGCACGCTCGACAGCGCCGGGCTGAGCTGGCGCGAGATCGAGAAATCGCCGAAACCCAGCAGCGCCAGTTGCGCCGGCACCGGCAGGCCGCGCCGCGCCGCCTCGAGCAGCGCGCCGCAGGCCAGGTGGTCGTTGGCGAAGGCGGCCGCGGTCGGACGCCGCGCCCCGCCCGGCGCGAGTTCGCCCAGGACCTGGCGCCCGGCGTCGAAGGCGTCGCCCGCCGGCGCCGTGAGGACCGTCACCTGGGCACCGCCGGCGCGCGCGGCATCGGCGAAGGCCAGGCCGCGCTCATGCGCGCGGTAATCCTCGGCCACGCCGCTGTCGACATAGGCCAGGCGGCGGTGGCCGGCCTGCATCAGGTGGGCGGCCATCGCGCGCCCGACCTCGTGATGGTTGAAGCCGATCTGGGTGTGGCGGTAGCGCCGCTGGCCGCGCTCGGCCCCCGCATGGTCCCAGATCTCGATCACCGGCATCGCGGCGGCCTGCGCGGCGGCCAGCAGCTGCAGCGCGCCGCCGGCATGGCGGCGCCCGGTGACGACCAGCGCCGCCGGGTGCCAGCCCAGCAGCGCGCGCAGCTGGTGCTCCTCGCGCTCGAGCGAATAGCCGGTGGAGGCGATCAGCAGCTCGAAGCCGGCGGCCTGCAGCCCGTCGCTCAGCCCCTGGGCCGTCTCGGCGAAGATCGAATTCGACAGGTTGGGCAGCAGCGCGGCGACGATGTTCGAGCGCCCGCTGGCCAGCAGTCCCGCCTGCTTGTTGGGCACGTAGCCGGTCTGCGCCAGCGCGTCGCGCACGCGCGCGGCCGTGTCGGCGGCGACGACGGCCGGGTCGCGCAGGTAGCGCGAGACCGTGATCGACGTGACGCCGGCGACCTCGGCCACGTCCTGCAGCGTGATGCGCCCATGGCCGCGCCGGGCCTGGCGCGACGGCGGCACAGGCCCGGCAGCGGCGGGCGGCGGATTCGGATCGGACACCGGGTTATTCTCAATGGACGGCGCAACGCAGCGGTCGTATGTTAGCGGTAACACTCCCTGCCGTCCACCTTCCGATGCGCGACCCCGCCTCACTCCGCAGCCGCCGCTGGTTCGCCGCCAACGACATGCGCGGCTTCGCGCACCGCCAGCGCATGCAGCAGATGGGGCTGCGGCGCGAGGACGTGCTGGGCCGCCCCATCGTCGCCATCGTCAACACCTGGAGCGACCTCTCGCCCTGCCATGCCCATCTGCGCGAGCGCGCCGAGGCGGTCAAGCGCGGCGTGCTGCTCGCCGGCGGCATGCCCTTCGAGCTGCCCGCGATGAGCCTGGGCGAGGTGATGGTCAAGCCGACGACGATGCTCTACCGCAACTTCCTCGCGATGGAGACCGAGGAGCTGCTGCGCTCGCTGCCGATCGACGGCGCCGTGCTGCTGGGCGGCTGCGACAAGACGACGCCGGGGCTGCTGATGGGCGCGATCAGCATGGGCCTGCCGGCGCTGTTCTGCCCCGCCGGGCCGATGCTCAACGACCGCCACCGCGGCCGCAGCGTCGGCGCCGGCACGCACACGCGCATGTTCTGGGACGAGCTGCAGGCCGGGCGCATCGAGGCCGAGGAATGGGTGCAGCTCGAGGCGCGCATGACGCGCAGCCCCGGCACCTGCAACACCATGGGCACGGCGAGCACGATGACCGCCATCGTCGAGGCGCTGGGCCTCGCGCTGCCCGGCAGCACGAGCATCCCGGCGATGGACGCCGCGCATCCGCGCATGGCCGCCGACTGCGGCGAACGCATCGTCGCGATGATCGCCGAGGACCTGACGCCGCAGCGCCTGCTCACGCGCGGCGCCTTCCTCAACGCCGCCGCGGTGCAGATGGCGCTCGGCGGCTCGACGAACGCGGTCGTCCACATCATCGCGCTGGCCGGGCGCGCCGGCGTCGAGCTCACGCTGGCCGACCTCGACGCCGTCGCGCGCCGCGTGCCGGTGCTGGCCAACCTCTTCCCCAGCGGCGACAAGCTGATGGAGGATTTCTATTACGCCGGCGGCGTGCCGGCGCTGATGAACCGCATCCGCTACCAGCTCTCGCTCGACGAGATCACCGTCACCGGGCGGCCGCTGCGCGAGCAGCTCGAAGGCCGCGAGGCGAGCGACGACGACATCATCCGCCCGCTCGAGCGCCCGGTGAGCCCGCATGGCGCGCTCGCCGTGCTCACCGGCAACCTCGCGCCGCAGGGCGCGGTGATCAAGCCCAGCGCCGCGAACCCGGCCTTCTTCCGCCACGCCGGGCGCGCGCTCGTCTTCGACAGCCAGCCGCAGATGCTGGCGGCCATGGCCGACCCCGATCTCGACTGCGACGAGAACACCGTGCTCGTGCTGCGCCATGCCGGCCCGGTCGGCGCGCCCGGCATGCCCGAATGGGGCAACCTGCCGATCCCGAAGAAGCTGCTGCAGCGCGGCGTGCGCGACATGCTGCGCCTGTCGGACGCGCGCATGAGCGGCACCCATTACGGCAGCTGCATCCTGCACGCCAGCCCCGAGGCCGCGGTCGGCGGCCCGCTGGCGCTGCTGCGCACGGGCGACATCGTCGAGCTCGACCTCGAGGCGCGGCGCATCGAGATGCGCGTCGACGCGGCCGAGCTCGCGCTTCGCCGCGCCGCCTGGACGCCGCCGCCGCAGCCCTGCACGCGCGGCTGGACGCGCCTGTACCAGCAGCATGTGACGCAGGCGCACGAGGGCTGCGACCTCGATTTCCTGCAGGGCACGGCGCCGACGCCCGAGCCCGCCATCTACTGATCGCTCGATCGAAGGAGCCGCCCGCCCATGAACGCCTTTGCCGAACTGCTGCGCCGGCGCGCGACGACGACGCCCGTGGGCACCTGGATCATGTCGGCGAGCCCGCTCGTCGCCGAGGCCATCGGCCTGGCCGGCTTCGACTGGGCGGTGCTCGACATGGAGCATTCGCCGCTCGACCTCGCGACGCTCGTGCACCTGCTGCAGGCGGTCGGCAACACGCCGCTGGCGCCCGTCGTGCGCGTGCCCTGGAACGACAGCGTGACGGTCAAGCGCGTGCTCGATGCCGGCGCGCGCTCGCTGCTCTTTCCCTTCGTGCAGAACGCCGACGAGGCGCGGCGCGCCGTCGCCGCCACGCGCTATCCGCCCGAGGGCGTGCGCGGCATGGCGGGGATGAGCCGCGGCTCGCGCTTCGGCACCACGCCCGACTACTTCCGCAGCGCCAACGCCGGCATCTGCACCGTGGTGCAGCTGGAGACGCTGGAAGCGATAGCCAACCTCGAGGCCATCGCCGCCGTGCCGGGCGTCGACGCGCTGTTCCTCGGCCCCGCCGACCTCTCGGGGACGATGGGCCATGTCGGCCAGCTCGGCCACCCGGCGGTGCTCGAACGCATGGCCGACGCGGCGCGCCGCGCCCGCGCGCTGGGGCTGCCGATCGGCAGCGTCGGCGGCACGCCCGAGGTCGTGGCGCAGTACCGCGCGCTGGGCTACGACTTCGTCGCGGTGGCGTCGGACCTCGGCCTGCTGATGCGCTCGGCGCAGGCGGCGGCGCAGGCGCTGCGCGCGCTCGATGCCGGTGCGGCGCCGGCGCCGGCGCCGCAGCAACCGGCCGGCGGCTACTGATGGCCGAGGTCGCGCTGCGCGGCGTCGCCAAGCGCTATGGCCGGGTCGAGGTCATCCACGGCATCGACCTCGACATCCGCCACGGCGAGTTCACCGTCTTCGTCGGGCCCTCGGGCTGCGGCAAGAGCACGCTGCTGCGCATGGTCGCGGGGCTGGAGGCGATCAGCGACGGCGAGGTGCGCATCGGCGGGAGGCGGGTCAACGAACTGCCGCCGCGCCAGCGCGACATCGCGATGGTGTTCCAGGACTACGCGCTCTACCCGCACAAGACCTTGTACGAGAACATGGCGTTCGGGCTGCGCCTGCGCGGCACGGCCGACGCCGAGATCCGGCGCCGCGTCGACGCCGCCGCCCGGCTGCTGCGCATCGACCACATGCTCGAGCGGCGCCCGGCCGCGCTCTCGGGCGGCCAGCGCCAGCGCGTCGCGATCGGGCGCGCCATCGTGCGCGAGCCCCAGGTCTTCCTGTTCGACGAGCCGCTGTCCAACCTCGATGCGCAGCTGCGCAACGAGATGCGCAGCGAGATCAAGCGCCTGCACCAGCGCCTGGGCGCGACCATCATCTACGTCACCCACGACCAGGTCGAGGCGATGACGCTGGCCGACCGCATCGCCGTGCTCAGCGCCGGCCGCCTGATGCAGTACGACACGCCCGACGCCATCTACAACCGGCCGGCCGCGGTGTTCGTCGCCGGCTTCACCGGCGCGCCGCCGATGAACCTGGCCGCCTGCACGCTGCAGGGCGCGCAGGCCGACCTCGGCGGCCTGCAGATCGAGCTGCCCGCCGCGCTGGCGGCCCGCGCGCACG
>JAGWVB010000255.1 GCA_018971105.1 Burkholderiales bacterium | reverse complement strand
GCGCCGCCGCCCTTGACCTGCGCGACGGCGGCGGCCACGGCCTTGGCCAGCGCCTTCGGGCTCGCATCGCCGGCGGCGGCGAAGACCACGCGCGCGGCCTTCACGCCCTCGACACGGTGCGCATACAGCGTCTTGCCGGCCTTGAATTCGAAATCTCCGGCCTTCACTGCCGCGGCGAGCGGCGCGGCCAGCGCCGGCTCGAGGTCGGCCGGCACCTGCTGCGCCGCGACCAGTACGACGAGGGCGTCGGTGCTCAGCCCGGCGAGGCCTTGCGCCCCATGCAACTGCGTCTTGAAGTCCATAATTCCGTCCGAAACTTAAAGCTGAAGATGTTATTCGATTCGAACTTGCGACGCGAACTCGTGCGGGGATTCGGCGCCACGCTCGTCGTCGTGCTGACGATCATGCTCACGAGCCTCGTGATCAAGACCTTCGGCCAAGCGGCCGATGGCGCCATCGCGCCGCAGGACGTGCTGCTGCTGATGAGCTATGTCGCGCTCGGCTACCTGCCGATCATGATGGCCGGCTCGCTGTTCGTGGCCATCGTGCTGACGCTGGGCCGGATGTACCGGGACAGCGAGATGGTGATCTGGTTCTCGGGCGGCGCAGGCCTGTTCCGCTTCGTCGCGCCAGTGCTGCGCATGGGCGCACCCATCGTGCTCGTGATCACGCTGCTGCTGCTCGTCGTCTGGCCCTGGGGCAACCGCAACAACCAGGACCTGCGCGACCGCTACCAGCAGCGCTCCGACCTCTCGCGCGTCGCGCCGGGCGTGTTCCAGACCTCGGCCGACGGCCAGCGCGTGTTCTTCGTCGAGCGCGCGAGCAAGGGCAGCGTCGATGCGCGCAACGTCTTCATCCTGAGCCAGCACGACGCGACCGAATCGGTGACGACGGCGCAGTCGGGCCGGCTCGAGAACGAGGGCGACGCGCGCTTCCTCATCCTGCGCAACGGCCAGCGCAACGACGTCGACCGGGCCACCGGCGAGCGCACGCTGTCGTCGTTCCAGTCCTACCGCGTGCTCGCCAGCGAACGCGCCGTGCGCGCCGCCGAGGCGCTGCCGCCCAAGGCCACCGGCACGCTGGACCTGATCCGCCAGCCGACGCCGCGCAATGCCGGCGAGCTGACCTGGCGCCTCGGACTAGCGCTCGGCGCGGCCAACCTGATCCTGCTCGGCATCGGCCTGGCGGCGACCGATCCGCGCCGCGCCAGCAACTGGAACCTGCTGTTCGCCATCCTCGCCTTCGGCGTCTACTACAACCTGATCAACCTCTCGCAGGCCTGGGTCGCCAGTGGCCGCGTCGCCATGGGCCTGGCGCTGCTGCTGCTGCACGGCAGCGCGCTGGCCTTCGCGCTGGCGCTGCTGTGGTGGCGCGAGCATGGCGCGGTGACGAACCTGTGGCGGCGCCGGCCGGCCGCGGTGGCCGCTGCATGAGGCCGCAGGCCGGGACCGGGCCTGCGGCGCGTCGCGCGCGCGCGGCCGTCGGGCGCGGAGCGCGGCCGTGAAGACGGTGCGGCGGCTGCTCTATGTCGACATCGCGGCGTCGGTGCTGCTGGTCGCGCTCGCCTTCCTGTCGCTGTTCTTCATCATCGATTTCGTCGACGAACTCGACAGCGTCGGCCGCCACGGGCGCACGGTCTGGAGCGCGCTCGGTTCGACCTCGCTCGAAGTGCCGGGGCATTTCTACGACCTGCTGCCGATCGCGGTGCTGATCGGCACCATCTATTCGCTGGCCCGCCTGGCGCAGTCCACCGAATACACGATCCTGCGCACGAGCGGGCTCGGCCCCGGGCGCGCGCTGGCGCTGCTGGCGGGGCTGGGCGTGGCGTTCGCGGCGCTGACCTTCGTCACCGGCGACTACCTCGCGCCGGCGAGCGAGCGCGCCGCGGTGATGATGCGCGCGCATTACAGCGGCGGCATCAAGCTCGACGGCAACGGCGCCTGGCTCAAGGACAAGCGCATGACGCCGCAGGGCGAGCGCAACGATTCGATCAACGTCGCCGGCGCGACCGACGACGGCGCGCTGACCGGCATCCGCATCTTCGAGTTCGATGCCGAGGGGCGTCTCGTCACGCGCGTGCAGGCCGCCAGCGGCAAGGTCGGACCCGACGGCACCTGGCGCCTCGCCGATGTCCAGGTCACCGACTGGCCGCCGCCCGACGGCGACCAGTCGGTGCGCCTGCTCAAGCTGGCGACGCTGGACTGGCCGAGCACGCTCGGCGCCAGCGTCGTCGCCGCCGCGGTGCTGCCGCTGTCGACGATGACGACGCTCGAACTGCTGCGCTACAGCGCCCACCTGAGCGACCAGGAACAGGCCGCCGACCAGTACCGCGTGCGCTTCTGGCGCAAGGCGCTCTACCCCTTCGCCTGCCTCGTGATGATGGCGCTGGCGCTGCCCTTCGCCTACCTGCACGCGCGCTCGGGCAGCGTGAGCCTGAAGGTCTTCGGCGGCTTCATGCTCGGCATCAGCTTCGTGCTGCTGAACAACCTCTCGGACCATATCGGCGTGCTCAGCGGCTGGACGCCCTGGTTCGCCGCCGCGGCGCCGAGCCTCATCTACCTGCTGCTCTCGATGGCGGCATTTGCCTGGCTGGTACGCTACCGATGAACGGACTCATCCTCTTCGCCCATGGCGCGCGCGATCCGCGCTGGGCCGCGCCCTTCGAGGCCGTCGCTGCGCGGCTGCGCGCGCTGCGCCCGGGCGGCGCGCTGCGCCTGGCCTACCTCGAACTGATGCAGCCCACGCTCGCCGAGGCCGCGGCCGAGCTCGCCGCCGCCGGCTGCACGCGGCTGACCGTGCTGCCGATGTTCCTCGGCACCGGCGGCCATCTGCGCCAGGACCTGCCGCGCCTGGCCGATGCGCTGCGCGCCGCGCTGCCGGGCGTCGAGATCGTGCTGCACGGCGCCATCGGCGAGGTCGATGCGGTGATCGCCGCGATGGCCGACGCGGCGGCAAGCCTCGTCGACGACGGGCACAACCCGCCCGCGCGATGAACCTGCACCAGTTCCGTTTCCTGCAGGAGGCGGTGCGCCGCAACCTCAACCTGACCGAGACCGCGAAGGCGCTGTTCACCTCGCAGCCCGGCGTCAGCAAGGCGATCCTCGAGCTCGAGGAGGAGCTCGGCGTCGACATCTTCGCGCGCCACGGCAAGCGCCTCAAGCGCATCACCGAGCCGGGACAGCTGGTGCTCAAGTCGGTCGAGATCATCATGCGCGAGATCGCCAATCTCAAGCGCATCGGCGAGGAGTTCTCGAAGCAGGACGCCGGCACGCTGTCGATCGCCACCACCCACACGCAGGCGCGCTACTTCCTGCCCGAACCGATCGCGCAGCTGCGCCGGCGCTACCCCAAGGTGCAGGTGGTGCTGCACCAGGGCATGCCCGAGCAGGTCGCGCGCATGCTGCTCGACGACATCGCCGAGATCGGCCTCGCGACCGAGGCGCTGGCCGCGCATCCCGAGCTCGTGACCCTGCCCTGCTACGAATGGCAGCATGTGATGGTCGTGCCCGAGGGCCATGCGCTGGCCGGCGTCGAGCGGCCGACGCTCGAGCAGCTCGCGGCGCACCCGCTCGTGCTCTACCAGTCGACGGTGACCGGGCGCACGCGCATCGACCTGGCCTTCGAGCGCGCCCACCTGAGCCCGCTGGTGGCGCTGGAGGCGATCGATTCCGACGTCATCAAGACCTATGTGCGGCTGGGCCTGGGCGTGGGCGTCGTCGCCGAGAGCTCGATGCACGGCGACCCGCCCGACCCCGGACTCGTCTGGCGCCCGCTCGGCCATCTGTTCGGCAGCAACGTCACGCGCGTCGCGTTCAAGCGCGGCGCCTACCTGCGCCAGTTCGTGCTCGCGTTCGCCGAGATGATGTCGCAGCGGCTGACGCCGAGCCTGCTTGCCAGCGCGATGAGCGGCCAGGGCTCCGATTACGAACTGTGACGACGATGCAAGCCACCCCCACATCCGCCGACACCCCCGCCTTCCCGAGCCGGCTGCCGCAGGTCGGCACGACGATCTTCACCGTGATGTCGGCGCTGGCCGCCGAGACGGGCGCGGTCAACCTCGGCCAGGGCTTCCCCGATTTCGAGCCCGACCCGGCGCTGGCCGAGCGCGTCGTCGCGGCGATGCGCGAGGGCCATCACCAGTACCCGCCGATGCCCGGCATCGCGCCGCTGCGCGAGGCCATCGCGGCCAAGATGGAAGGCCTGTACGGCCGCCGCTACGACGCGGCGAGCGAGATCACGATCACCGCCGGCGCGACGCAGGCCATCCTCACCGCCGTGCTGTGCTGCGTCGGCCCGGGCGACGAGGTGATCGTGCTCGAACCCTGCTACGACAGCTACGCGCCGGCGGTCGAGCTCGCCGGCGGCCGCGTCGTGCGCGTGCCGCTGCAGCCGCTGACCTTCCGCCCCGACCTCGACCGCATCGCCGCGGCGATCGGCCCGCGCACGCGGCTGCTGATGATCAACAGCCCGCACAACCCGAGCGCCACCGTGTGGACGCGCGCCGAGATGCAGGGCCTGGCCGAACTGCTCGCACCCACCGCCGTGCTGCTGCTGTCCGACGAGGTCTACGAGCACATGGTCTACGACGGGCTGCCGCATCTCAGCGCCGCGTCGCTGCCGGCGCTGGCCGCGCGCGCCTTCGTCGTCTCGAGCTTCGGCAAGACCTACCATGTGACGGGCTGGAAGGTCGGCCATGTGGCGGCCCCGGCGCCGCTGACGGCCGAGTTCCGCAAGGTGCACCAGTTCAACGTCTTCACCGTCAACACGCCGATGCAGCATGCGCTGGCGCGCCACCTCGCCGACCCCGCGCCCTACCTCGGGCTGCCCGCGTTCTACCAGCGCAAGCGCGACCTCTTCGCGGCCGGGCTCGCGGCGACGCGGCTGCGGCCGCTGCGCACCGAGGGCAGCTATTTCCAGCTCGTCGACTACGGCGCCGTGAGCGAGCTGGGCGAGGCCGACTTCTGCCAGTGGCTGACGCGCGAGATCGGCGTCGCCGCGATCCCGGTCTCGGCGTTCTACGAGGGCGGCTTCGAGCAGCGGCTGGCGCGGCTGTGTTTCGCCAAGCGCGACGAGACGCTGCAGCGCGCGCTCGAGCGGCTGCGCCGCCTCTGACGCGGCCGGCCGGCTAGGTCCGGCGCCGGAACGGCTGCGTGTCCTCGAGGCGGTCGAAGATGCTCGTCGGACGGTCGCTGTCGAGCGAGAGGTCGAGGTCGACCGGGGCCGTGGGCTCGCCGTCGACGAGCCCGCGGCGCCGGCCGGGCTGCGTCGCGTCGGGGTCGTCGATCGGGCCCTGGTGGTCTTCGCTGCCCAGCGGCAGCAGCAGGTCGACATGGCCGGCGTCGGGCGTCTCGCGGTCCAGCAGGTCGCGCGCCAGCGAATACAGGAACAGCACCTCGCGGTAGGCCGGCAGGTCGAACAGCTCGCCGCGCGACTTGCGGAACAGCAGCGCCTCGAGTTCGGCCATGCTGTCGAGCGGGCGCGGCCACAGCTGCTGCAGGCGCGGGATCACGCCCGCGTAGCCCTCGAGCGAGCGCCCGGCCTGGAGGTCGACCTCCCAGTCGGGCGCGTAGGCGTTGAAGCGCTGGTTGAAGCGCCCGCGCGTGCGCTCGTATTCATCGCGCTGGCCGCGACGGCGGTAGATCTCGAGCAGCTTGAGGTACGGCAGCGGGCTGCCGCCGCCGGTCTGGCGCAGGTGGTCGACGAGGAGGTCGATCGCGGCTTCGTCCTGGCCCAGGACGACGAAGAACTCGGCCTGCTGCTCGAGGTCGAGCAGCTCCTCGATCGAGACATCGCGCGGCGCCGATTCGTCGGGGCGCGTCGGCAGCGGCGCCGTGCGCTGCGGCGCCGGCTCGGGTTCGGTCGGGGCCTCGGTATCGGGTGCGATCAGCGGCGCCGGCACCGGCGCCGCGGCCTTCTTCGGCGGCGTCCAGGGATCGACCGGCGCCGGCGGCGGCCAGGCCGGGCCGGGACGCGGCCGGGCCGGCAGGGGCGGCCTCGCGAGCGGGACCTCGGTGGTCACGAAGGGGATCGGCGCCGTCGCCACCTTGCCCGGCGCGGCATCGTCGCGCGGCACCATCGCCGCGGCCTGCACGCGCCAGTCGTCGCGCAGGCGCCGCTGCAGCGCCGCCAGCCGCAGCAGGAGCCAGAGCGCGAAGGCGCCGAGCGCCGCCAGTGCCACCAGCAGCGGCCAGAACCAGCGCGCCGGTCCGGCTTCGGTGCGCCGCAGCCGTTCGCGCAGCTCGCCGGTGAGCGCCTCGTTGCGTTTCGATTCGGCGCGCAACCGGGCCACCTGGGTCTCGAGATCGGCGATGTGCGCCGCCGCCGCCGACGCCGCGACCGCCGACGCGCGCGCCGCGCTCGCCGCTTCGGCCACCGCCTGCAGCGCGTAATCCACCGACGCCGCGGCGTCGGGTTGCGGTTCGGTCAGCTCCAGGCTCAGGTGCGGCGTCGCGCGCG
>JAGWVB010000254.1 GCA_018971105.1 Burkholderiales bacterium | reverse complement strand
CGCGCGGCGTCTGGGCCGGGCTGTGGAGCCTGCCCGAGCACGAGACCGCCGACGATCTGCAGCGGCTCACGGCGCCCTGGCCGGGCGCGGGCCACTGGCTGGCGCCGATCGAACATGCCTTGACGCATTTCGACTGGACGCTGCAGGTGCTGGCCTGGCAATGGCCGGCGCGCGCGCGACCGCCGGCGGCGCTGCCCGACGGGCGCTGGGTGACGACGGCCGAGGCGCTGGCGCTGGGCCTGCCGGCGCCGCTGCGCGTGCTGCTCAGCCGCTGAAGCCGGCCGCCGGGCTCAGCCGCCGACGACGCCCTTGTCGCGCAGAAAGCCGTCGACGATGGCCAGGCGCAGCGCCGGGTCCTCGAGCGCCATCAGCTTCTGTTTCGCGGCGAGCGGGATCGGCAGCAGCTCGCACCAGCGGTTGGCGACCCAGCCCGCCTCGTCGAGCCGGAACGGCGGCGCGAACGGCAGCTGGCCCTGCTCCTGCAGCTTGCGGATCGCCTCGGCCAGTGCCGTCACGGTGGCCAGCATCGGCGCGGCGGGGGCCTGCGGCGGATCGGCGGCGATGGCCTGCGCCCGGCACAGCCACAGGCCGTCGGCCTGCTGGTGCGCCGCGCCGGCCATCGTGAAGCGCAGGCCGCCGATGCAGCGCAGATGCAGCAGGCCGGGCTGTTCGGCATCGACGGCGTCGATGTGCGAGAGCGTGCCCAGGGTCTCGAAGGCCACGTCTTGGCGCCCGACCTCGTGCCCCGCGCGCAGGCAGACGACGCCGAAGGGCCGCTGCTCGCGCAGGCACTCCGAGACCAGGTCGACGTAGCGCGGCTCGAACACCTTCAGGTGCAGGCGCGAGCCCGGGAACAGCACGAGCTGGAGCGGGAACAGCGGCAGCGGGTCGGGCAGCGCCGTGTTTTCGTCGTCCATCGCTCGCGCCGCCCTCGCGCGTCACTCGCGCGCGTCGAGTTCGCGATGCCGCACCAGCGTCGACTGGCGCGCCGCGAAGCGCTGGCCCAGCCATTCGGCGCCGTAGACCGAGCGGTGCTGGCCACCGGTGCAGCCCAGCGCCACCGTCAGGTAGCTGCGCTGGTCGCTCTCGAAATTCGGGATCCAGCGTTCGAGGAAGCCGGCGATCTGGCCCAGCATCTCGCCCGCCTCGGGCTGGGCCTCGAGGTAGCTCGCCACCGGCGCGTCGCGGCCGGTGAGCGGACGCAGCTCGCGGATGTAGTACGGATTGGGCAGCACGCGCAGGTCGAAGACGTAGTCGGCATCGAGCGGCACGCCATGCTTGAACGCGAAGGACTCGAACACCAGCGTCAGCGCCGCGTCGCGCGCGCCCACGAGCGAGCGCACCCAGCCGCGCAGCAGCGCCGGGCGCAGCTGGCTGGTGTCGATGACGGTGCTGACCTCGCGCAGGTCGGCGAGCAGCGCGCGCTCGAGGCGGATCGCCTCGATGAGCGCGCGCGCCGAGTCGCCGCGCTGATGCGCGGCCGTCAGCGGGTGCGGGCGGCGCGTCTCGGAGAAGCGCCGCAGCAGCGCGTCGTCGCTGGCGTCGAGGAAGAGCGAGCGGATGCGCACGCCCTCGGCCCGCAGCTCCTCGATCAGCGGCACCAGGGTCGGCAGCGAGGTGGCGGTGCGCACGTCCACCGCCGCGGCGACGCGATGCGTGTAGCGCCCATGCTCGAGGTGGATGAAGTTGCGCAGCAGCTCGGGCGGGAGGTTGTCGACGCAGAAATAGCCGGCGTCCTCGAGCGCGTGCAGCGCCACCGATTTGCCCGAGCCCGAGATGCCGGTGACGAGGATGACCTCGTCGCGCACGCGCCGGTCCAGCGGCATCCACTCGCTCACTTGGCCGCCCCGCTGGCCTGGCCGAGCAGCGCCTGCGCATGGGCCTGGCCCGACAGCCGCTCGCCGCCCAGCATGCGCGCGATCTCGGCCACGCGCGCCTCGCCTTCGACGCGCTGCAGGTCCGACAGCGTCTGGCGGCCGCGCAGCGCTTTGCTGACGACGCAATGGCCGTCGGCGCAGGCGGCGACCTGGGCCAGATGGGTCACGGCCAGCACCTGGCTCGTCGCGCCGAGCTGCTTCATCAGGCGGCCGACGCTGTCGGCGACGGTGCCGCCGACGCCGGCATCGATCTCGTCGAAGATCAAGGTCGAGCCCGCGGCGTCCGCGGCATGCGCGGCATGCGCGGCATGCGCGGCGTTCGCGGCGTTCGTGCCCGCGCGCGCACCCGCGCCGCCCTGCGCCGTCGTCACCGCGATCGCCAGCGCCAGCCGCGACAGCTCGCCGCCCGAGGCCACCTTGGCCAGCGGCCGCGGCGTGCTGCCGGCATGGCCGGCGACGCGCAGCTCGACCGCTTCGAGCCCCCAGGCCTGGGGCTCGGACTGCGGCAGCAGCGCGACCTCGAAACGCCCGCCGGCCATGCCCAGCGACTGCATGGCCTGCGTCACCGCCGCGGCCAGCCGCGGCGCCGCCTTGCGGCGCAGCCTGGAGACCTTGGCGGCCTCGTCGCGCCAGGCCGCGGCGGCGGCGGCGGCGGCGCGCTCGAGGCGGTCGAGATCGGCGGCGGCTTCGAGCGTGCGCAGTTCCGTCTTCCACGCGCCCAGCAGCGCCGGCAGCTCGGCCGGCGCGCGGCGGTGGCGGCGCGCGGCGGCGATCCAGGCGCCGATCTGCGCATCGAGTTCGGCCAGCCGCTGCGGGTCGGGCTCGCGATGGCCGAGGTAGCCGTTCAGCGTGTGCGCGGCGTCGTCGATCTGCGCCTGCGCGCCGCGCAGCAGATCGGCCACGGCGCCCAGTTCGGCGTCATGGCGCAGCACCTCGTCGAGCGCGGCGACGGCGCGCGCGAGCCGCGCGCCGGCGCTGTCGTCGGCCTCGTCGATGGCGTCGAGCGCGCTGCGCGCGCCCTCGATCAGCGCCTGCGCGTGGGCGAGCCGCTCATGTTCGGCGTTGAGCGTCTCCCATTGCCCCTCGGCGGGCGCCAGCTTGTCGAGCTCGGCGACCTGCCAGGCCAGCCGTTCGCGCTCGCGGTCCAGCGTGTCGCGGCGCGCGCGCGCGTCGTCGAGCTCGGCCACGGCGGCGCGCCAGGCCTGCCAGGCGGCGCTCATCGGCGCGGCGTCGACGCCGGCCTGGCCATCGAGCAGGTCGCGCACCGCGGCCGGCCGCGTCAGGCTCTGCCAGGCGTGCTGGCCATGGATCTCGACCAGATGCTCGGCGGCCTCGCGCAGCTGCGCCATCGTTGCCGGGCTGCCGTTGATCCAGCCGCGGCTGCGGCCCTGGTTGTCGAGATGGCGGCGCAGCAGCAGCGTCTCGTCGCGCGCGAAGCCGGCGGCGTCGAGCCAGGGCAGCAGCGAGGCCGGCGCGTCGAATTCGGCGCTGACCTCGGCGCGCGCGGCGCCCTCGCGCACGAGCGCGGCGTCGGCGCGGTTGCCGAGCGCGAGCTGCAGCGCGTCGATGAGGATGGACTTGCCGGCCCCGGTCTCGCCGGTGAGGACCGTGAAGCCGGGCCCGAGGTCGACTTCGAGCTCGGCCACGATCGCGACGTCGCGCAGCGTCAGGCGCCTGAGCATGGCGGCGCAGCGGCGTGGTTCTTCTTCATACGACGCCGTCGTACCAGCGCAGCTTGCGCCGCAGCGTCGCGTAATAGCTCCAGCCGCGCGGATGCAGGAAGCGCACGGTGGACGCCGAGCGGCGCACCCGCACCTGGTCGCCGTGCATCAGGCTGGCCAGGTTGTGCATGTCGAAGTTGGCCGAGACATCCTTGCCGGCGACGATGCCGATGCGCACCTCGCCGGTGTCGGGCAGCACGATGGGGCGGTTGGACAGCGTGTGGCTGGCGATCGGCACCACGATCCAGCCGCCGATGCCCGGATGCAGGATCGGCCCGCCGGCCGACAGCGCGTAGGCCGTGCTGCCGGTGGGCGTGGCGACGATGAGGCCGTCGGCGCGCATATTGGCGACGAAATCGTCGCCGACGTCGATGCGCAGCTCGACCATGCTGGCGGTGGCGCCGCGGCTGACGACGACGTCGTTGAGCGACAGGCCCTCGAAGATCCTCTCGCCGTCGCGCCAGACCTCGCCCTCGAGCATCGAGCGCTGTTCGGTCTCGTAGTCGCCGGCGATCATCGGCGCCAGCGCCTCCTTGTACTGGCCGAAGGGGATGTCGGTGATGAAGCCCAGGCGCCCCTGGTTGATGCCCACCAGCGGCAGCCGGGCGCGCGCGAGTTCGCGCGCGATGCCGAGCATCGTGCCGTCGCCGCCGACGACGACGGCGAGGTCGCAGCGCGCGCCCATTTCCTGCGGCGTGAGGGCGTCGAAATCGGTGACGCCGGTGTTGCGCGCGGTCTCGAACTCGAACGAGACCTCGAGCCCCTGCTGGATCAGGAAATAGGCGATCTCCTCCAGCACCGGGCGTATGCCCCGCGCCTGGAATTTGCCCACGATCGCTGCATGTCGGAAGCCGGACGGCATGCGGCGCATTACACCATAGGGACCGGCGCGCCACCCCGCTCGCGGGGGGCCG
Source organism: Burkholderiales bacterium (assembly GCA_018971105.1). Lineage (GTDB taxonomy): Bacteria > Pseudomonadota > Gammaproteobacteria > Burkholderiales > Burkholderiaceae_C > Rubrivivax. The sequence continues at coordinate 1,944 of JAGWVB010000254.1, read as the reverse complement.
CGGCGGCCCCGCGTCCCTACAATGCAGGCATGCTGGACGAACGCGCCCGCACCCTGCTCAAGATCCTGGTCGAGCGCTACATCGCCGACGGCACGCCGGTGGGCTCGCGCACGCTGTCGCGCACCTCGGGGCTGGACCTGTCGCCGGCCACCATACGCAACGTGATGGCCGATCTCGAGGACCTGGGCCTGATCGCCAGTCCGCACACCAGCGCCGGGCGCGTGCCGACGGCGCGCGGCTACCGGCTCTTCGTCGACACGATGCTGACGGCGCGGCCGACCGACCTCGAGCATGCGCCGCCCGAGGTCGCCGCGGCGCGCGAGCAGCTGCACCCCGACCAGCCGCAGCGCGTGATCGCGCAGGCGGCCTCGCTGCTGTCGAGCCTGTCGAGCTTCGTCGGCGTCGTCACCGCGCCGCGCAAGGCCAGCGTGTTCCACCACATCGAGTTCCTGCGCCTGGGCGAGCGGCGCGTGCTCGTGATCCTCGTCGCCCCCGACGGCGACGTGCAGAACCGCGTCATCTTCACGGCGCGCGACTACAAGCAGGGCGAGCTCGTCGAGGCGACGAACTTCCTCAACGCGCACTACGCCGGCCTCACGATCGAGGAGGTGCGCGAGCGCCTCAAGCACGAGATCGACGCGCTGCGGGTGGAGATCGCGACGCTGATGCAGGCCGCCGTGCAGGCCGGCAGCGAGGTGCTGGCCGAGAGCAGCGACAACCTCGTCGTCTCGGGCGAGCGCAACCTGCTGGGCGTGCAGGACTTCGGCAACGACCTCGGCGGGCTGCGCCGGCTGTTCGACGTCTTCGAGCAGAAGACCGAGCTGATGCGGCTGCTCGACGTCAGCAGCCGGGCCGAGGGCGTGCGCATCTACATCGGCGGCGAGAGCCGGGTCGTGCCGTTCGAGGAGCTCAGCGTCGTCACCGCGCCGTACGAGATCGACGGCCGCATCGTCGGCACGCTGGGCGTGATCGGCCCGACGCGGATGCCCTACGACCGCATGATCCAGATCGTCGACATCACGGCGCGGCTGGTGGGGCATGCGCTGTCGGTGAAGTAGGGCCGGGCGAGGTAGGTCGGGCGCGCCGGCCCGCGGCGGGCCACCGCCTAGAATCCGCCGCTTCCCTGTTTGCCGGGGGCCGTTAGCTCAGTTGGTTAGAGCAGAGGACTCATAATCCTTTGGTCGTTGGTTCGAGCCCAACACGGCCTACCAAGGATTCATGCGGGTTTGCGGGCGGTTCCAACGTTCCGCCGTCCACCGAAAAGTGCCAAAAGGTACAGATTCGGTACAGTGGCCGGTGACAGTGCCAACCGAGAGCCTGCATGCCGACCATCGTCAAGACCGATTCAGGGAACTGGAAAGCCGTCATCCGCAAGACGGGCTTCCCCACCGCCACCAAGACTTTCCGCCTCAAGCGTGACGCTGAGGACTGGGCGCGCCGCGCTGAGGACGAGATGGTGCGGGGCCTCTACGTCAAACGGGCGCCGGCTGAGCGCATGCTGTTCGACGATGCGATGGACCGCTATCTGCAGGAGGTGACGCCGACCAAGCGGCCGTTCACACAGCAGAGCGAGAAGCACCGCGCGGCCACGCTCAAGAGGCACTTCGGCAAGTACTCGCTGGCTGGCATTACGGCCGAGTTGGTAGCCAAGTTCCGCGATGAACGCCTGGCTGGTTTGGATCGGCTGGACGCCAAGGGCAAGCCCCGGCCACGAGCCGCCAATACGGTGCGCCTTGAGCTGGCGTTGATCGGACACCTGTTCACCGTGGCCATCAAGGAATGGGGCGTGGGCTTGGTCTACAACCCGGTGCTGAACTGAACCGCCCCGGATTTTGAGGAGGCTCCTTCGATTGAGAATGGAGCCAAGATGAGGAAGTCCCCGAAGTTTTCCCCCGAGGTGATCGATCGCGCGGTGCGCATGGTCTTCGATGCCAAGGACCAGTA